>JAHQYN010000167.1 GCA_024421085.1 Acidimicrobiia bacterium | reverse complement strand
GGGTTGCTATGTTAACGATTGGTTTCGGTGGTGGGCGCGTCGTTGCGCCTCGGTTTGTTGGAGTGTGTCACGTCGTGCTTGGTAGATCTGCGCCTTGCCCGCTGTGTTCGTCGTTGGGGTTGACATAACCGAACCTTTTCTTCGGCTTTCTCTGCACAGAACTCAAAGGCAGCAGCTTCCTGTCCTCGGACCGCCAACCCTTCCCGATTCTGCTTGCAAACCCGGAATCTGTCGCGCGAAGTCGGATGCAGCCCAGTAACGTTCTGTCCGTATGGGAATGCCGCCACCCCCACCCCCGCCAAGTTCCACGGAGCAGGACGGCGAAGCTGGTGGAGTTGCCGACCAAGGGTTTCGGTGGTACCGACGGCGGCCCCGGGTCTTGCAATGGGTGATGGGTGCCGGGGTCGTGGTGGTGTCGCTCAGCGTCGTCGGCGCGTTGATAGGTGGTGACGACGAAGAAGCTGACACGGCACCGGTGACGACCGACGCAGGCACCAGCATGTCAGACTTGGAGCTAACAACCAGCGAGAAAACCTTCGCTGACCACTGGGATACAATCTCACACGCCGAAATGTTGAGAATGAAACGGGACAGGTCTATCGACGGTATCTACGACTGGTCTGGCGGATATTGGGTGTCCTACGAGAAAATCATGGACCTCTGTCTAGGCATCACGCAAGGGGCACCAACGATCACCCAGACGACGGCCGAATCTGTTGGTGAGAGAAATGCACGGGAGAGCGCCGCTAACTATCTGGAGTACTCGGCGTTTTCTCGCAACGGTTTGATCGATCAACTCAAGTTTGAAGGATTCACACCAGCACAAGCCGAATACGGCGTTGACGCGGTGGACGCTGATTGGAACGAACAGGCCGCGTTGAGCGCCGCTAACTATCTGGAATACTCGGCGTTTTCTCGCAACGGCTTGATCGATCAACTCAAATTTGAAGGATTCACACCAGCACAAGCCGAATACGGCGTTGACGCGGTGGACGCTGATTGGAACGAACAGGCCGCGTTGAGCGCCGCTAACTATCTGGAGTACTCGGCCTTTTCTCGCAACGGCTTGATCGATCAACTCAAGTTTGAAGGATTCACACCAGCACAAGCCGAATACGGCGTTGACGCGGTGGGCTACTAGGCGTTACAACGTCTCCGTTCGTCACGGCGGCGCGCATTCGTGTGGGGTCAAAACTGATAACACCGTCACCTGCTGGGGCGGGCCCCTGTGAGGTGGTAGGCGTAGGTGCCTGCCGGTTTGGTCTGTGCGTCGCGGAGACGCGCCGTCGGAGCACCGTCGCTGAGCTTGTCGAGCGTTGTTGCTTGTTGGTTGGGCTGTGGAGCCTGAGATGCCAGCGCTGGTTGACGCGGTTTGTGTGGTGCTTGCCGCTGTCGGTGGTAGCCGGTTGTGGTTGCGGTCGCTCTGCTATGGGCTTGTCTTGCAGACGTGGGCAAGCTCGATCGGTGGTTGCGACAGGTCGGCCATGATGGGCGGTGAATGGTCAGCAACCGAACCGATGGAGGCCGCCGTGCTTGCCGTAGTGTCGAACCGAATTCGGGCAGACGGGATGACCGATACTCTCGACTCTGGTGCGCTCATCGCACTGGAACGTGACGACCGGCGCGGCAAGGAGATCCGATCGGAGCACGATGAGCACCATTGCGAGCCGGGACACTTGGCTGCTACAGTAAACACGGTGGATCTGCGGCCTACCAACGATGAAATCACTTTCGGCGAACCGGAACCTGCTGGCGACGAATTGCAAGTATGCATTGCGCGACTCATTGAGGAGAACAGTGGCTTTTCCCCACCTTCGGGCGACTGGGGCGCTTTGCTGGCACTTGAACTGGTTAAACAACTGCTTACCCCAGAACAGGCGGAGCTTCACATCGGTGAAGCGTCGGGTGTTCAGGAACTCAACCTAGCTCTCTACCAGATGAGCTACGAGGCCGCTCTTGCCTGGGAACACGCTCGACAATTGGGGGCACAGGCTCGGTTCCCTGCTCTCGGCAAGACTCTGCTCCAGAGGCTCCGGCCTGCGTCTGCGGCGGCCGGTGACGATTCGGGAATGACAACGGTGGAAACTGTCGGGCAGTTGGCGCATCTGCTGTGTCTGGGTCTCATCAATGCCTATGAGGCGCGCGACCGATATGACTATGTCGCAATGCAAGAAGTGCTAGAGGAATGTGACTACCATTTGCCCTCGGGGTACACCCTCAAGTCCTTTCGAGTCTTCGAGTGTTTGCTTGTTATCGCCCGATCCGGGCTGTCACGGAATCCCGGCGGTAGCGTGCCAAGTCGCCGGGATCTGGCGGCATTGGCTGAACTCGTGTCCGCAGATCGAGAGCAAGGCGGAGGTCCTTATACTGATTTTTGTCTACTCCTATTAGTCGTTGCGGTAGGCCATGCACAAAGACAAGACCTCGTCGACAACGCGTTACGCGACATGCAGCTGTCTGAAGACGTTGATGACGGCTTGACGGAGGAAGCCGAGGCTGCGAGCCTCTCTGCTTGGATGCTTGATGTGCTTCAAGACATGGAGGATCGGGGTTTGTTTAAGGATCGGGACTGGCCGATCGCAGACAAGTCCAACCCTATTGCCCACCATATGCATTACTACCGCCATTTCGCGCATCACGTTCAAGCCATCGCGTTGGCCACCCAACTCAAGCGTGCGACAGCAACCCACGTCGAAGGCGCTACATCCCTCAGTGTGTCGGATGTCAAACGCGAGTATTCGAGGGCCTCAAGTTTCTTGGAGCGCGCCCTGCAACTCGTGCCGCGCTCCAACGAGGCGCGCTGGCGATACTACGAGCTGAATGCCGAGAACCTTGAGCACGAGGCGAGCTTGCGCACCGAACTTTTGGAGCAGAGGCTCGCTACGCGCCAGACCGTAGCGAGCCTGGCCGAGGACGCTGTTGGCCGATTTTCGATGTCGGCTCAAGAAGAACTCCGAACCCGCATTGCGGACGTTTCAATGCGTGTCGTGGAGGTGATCGGTATCTTCTTGGCCGTTGTCGCCATCTTGGGGGTTACAATTGCCTCAGCTACGGTCGATGGTCTGTCTCTGAGCGGGCGGATCTGGTTGCTGGCTATCGGCGGATCAATGCCGGTGGTTTATTTTGTACTGTTGAAGTGGATCGTGATTGGCAAGGTATTCGGGCGCCCAACGAAGGAAGAGGGATCCGTTCCGTGAAGCGATCGTTGGCTCTGTTGTTCGACGGCAATCGCTTCGTGACAATCCGGCCGTGCAGTGACGGTGGCTGACTACGACATCGGAATAGTCGGGTGCGGGATTGCGGGAGCTGCGGTTGCATGTGCTGCGGCCCGACGCGGACTGAGCGTCGTGCTGCTCGAGCGCGAGCACGCCTTCTGTATGCACAGCACCGGGCGTTCAGCTGCGTCTCTGGATCCCACCGTCGGTTCCCGTGAAGTCCAAGAACTGACCCGGATCTCGCTCCCGTTCCTAAAGGACGACCAAACTGATTCTGCCCAGCGGCATGTGCTGAATTCACGCCCCGTGTTGTTAATTGCCGGAGCCGATGGGGAGGCTCAGCTCTGCCAGATGGCGGACTCCGTTCTGGTCCAGTGGCCCGAAACCGAAGTACTGACCGGCGCAGAGGCGACGGCCTGGTGCGCTGCCTTGCGTGCCGACTCTGTTGCGGCGGCTCTGCTAGTACCCGGTGCCTATGACCTGGATGCCGATCTGCTGTTCGAGTGTTTCATGGCGAGAGCGCGGCTGGCGGGAGCCGACACACGCCGCTCCTTTGTGGTCGGCGAGATCAATCGCCGCCGCAGCGACTGGGAACTGCGCGGCCCGGAGAGTGTGACGGTCCGAACGGTGGTAAACGCCGCTGGAGCTTGGGCTGACCGCGTAGCTGCCTTGGCAGGTGTCAAGCCATTGGGAATGCAGCCCCTGCGGCGCACCGTGGTAGCGGTTGCAGGGTCTGCAGGGTGTGATGCTTGGCCGCTGGTAACGAACATTCCAGAGACTTTTTACATGAAACCTTGGGGCCATTCGCAGCTCCTCCTTTCCCCCTCGGACGAAACTCCTGACGAACCTGGCGATGCCCGCCCGCAGGAGTTGGAAATAGCCCGCTGTATCGAACAAGTTAACTCAGCTACGACTCTCTCGATCCGCCATGTCCGAAGCTCGTGGGCGGGACACCGAACCTTCGCCGCGGATCGGGTACCCGTCGTAGGTTTCGACACCGATGTGGAAGGGTTCTTCTGGTGTGCGGCGCTGGGTGGTTCGGGCATCCAGAACGCGCCAGCTATCGCTGAACTGGCTGGAGCGCTGTTGGACGATGACGACCCGTCCCCCGAGTTGGTGCCACTCGTCGATCCGCTGTCACCCCGTCGGCTGCGCGCCTTCGATAGCACCACCCGATCCACAGACCCGTAGCGGTGCCCGCCCGCCAGCGGTCCGAGACTCAATGCACATCATGGTGCCTACGGACCGATATGGAGGAGCCTGTGCATGGCCGCATCAACGATCGCGATCGACCGCTCAGCGGTGTTCATCGTGCCGATCAACCACACGATCTCGGACAACTTGAAGTCGTCGTCGGAACTATGCAGCACCGCTATCTAACTGTCCCAGTGTTTGAGCAGGAAAAGCAATGCACCGAGCACCCTTGGAAGGTTCGCCCGATGGCTCTCGTCGATCACCATCACGTGCTGCTGTTCCGGGTACTCCGCCGAACGTTCCAACAACTCCGCTAGCGGACCCGGAGCTAGTTCACCGGTCATCTGCTGAGCGTAGACTGTAACCAGACAATGGCCCTCGAAGGACCGCTCAGAGGAGCAGGCCGGGTGGAACTGATTGACCGGAGTATCGGTGTCGCACGCAAGGCGATGTCGTTTGAGGTCAGGCGCGGAGCGTGACGACGGGGTAGGCGATCACCTTGCGGTCGGAGCTAACAAGGGTGAGATTCTCGGCTATCGCTTGCGCTACGAGCAGCCGATCGAACGGGTCGCGGTGCAGGGTCGG
>JAHQYN010000166.1 GCA_024421085.1 Acidimicrobiia bacterium | reverse complement strand
TGGCACCGGGGTTGTTTGTCTCATAGGCGAACTGGCAGGACTCATCGTTGTCAAACCCCACTCTCACCGAAATGCCAGACCGATTGAGACCATGCGTCAACCCGCCCACACCGCAGAAGAGATCAACAGCGTGGATCCGGCGCGCAGAGTCTGCCGCACCCTTACCCATGTCTCAGAGGTTCCTTTCGTGTTGTGGCCTGCCGATGCACATGACCACAGTAAGTATTACCCACTACCAAGCTAACCGCAAGGGAGGATTTGGCACGCAATGGGCCAACTCGCTCGGTGCGCGGGTGCATCAATTGAACCGCGCCTAGAACTGGCGGGTGTCGATCGTCACGCTTGCGGCTTGGGCGAGTTCGCGGAGGGGGTCTATGTCGTCGGGCTCGCCGGTGAGTGTTATCTGGGTGCTTTGGGCGATGTGCTGGATCTCGCCAGCCTCGAAGCCGTCCTCGATGCGGTTGATGATCTCCCGCAGCAGGTTGATGAGGCTGTCGCGGTCTACCTCGGGCCCGAGGCTAGTGTTGGCGGTGGGCGTCAACTGCCAGTGCTGCGGCGTCTGCGGTGGCGATGGCTGCATCGGTGGGGGTGGAGGGGCCGGTTCGGTGATTGTGGTCGAATCAGTGGAGGCGGCGGGCACGGTTGGTTCGGGCGTTGACCCCGCTGGATCGGGAGGCACGACGCGGCGCAACCGCACGGTGCGGGACCCCAGGTTGATGTCGCCTCGATCATGGACGGTGAACACGTTCCCGCTGTCATCGATCAGCTCGATGTCGCCACGAGAAGCGGCTTCGAAGATCGCCTCGGACAGCTCGCCCGCTCCGCTTGGCAGCAACGGCTTGTGCGGGTTCGACCAGAAGCTGTCGCGGACCTCGGCGAGCGGCACACCGAAGTCGCTGTCCCGCAGGTTGTGCATCAGCGCGCCATAGCCGAATTCGCCTGATTCGAACGCCTTGCGCTCATCGCGCAGCAGTGCCCACACATGGGTTCCGTTCAGGGCGTCCTGCTTGTCGCTGGCGAGGCGCACGTAACGTTCTTCACGGTCGAACTCGCCCTTCGGTGCGAGGTAGACGATGTGGCGGAAACACAGCCTCACCCGCTTGTCGAGCGCCTTGAGTGCTTCGTCGGCATCCCGCTTCGCCCGAGCCGCCATATCGTCGTCGGCTTGAACCGCGGGAAGCTCGGCCACGCGCTTGCGTGCCAGCCATTCCGAGGCGAGGCCTCGAGCCTGTGCACGGGTCGCGGTGTTGGCGACCGCGAACACTGCCGACGAAGCCCACTGGACGCTCATCGCCGACGAACCTCGGCCCATCGCCGCTGAGATCGCCTTGCGGGTGATCGTGTCGTCCCCGTTGAACAGCGAGAACCAGCGCGAATCCAGGATCACCAGTCGGGTCTGGTGCGCTCGGTCGATGCCGGCTTGTCCGATCACCTCACACGCGTCGGCCACTGAGACGCCGTGTTGTGGCACCTCTTCGCCGTCAACACGAATGATCGCGTCGAAGGGCCCTGAGTTGGCTATCTCGAATGCTCGCTCGGTGACGGCGCCGTCGCGCGCTGCCTCGCTGATTGCCTGCTTCTCGGCCCTCACCAGCATCCCGAGTGTCTTGCGGGTCTCTACCATCCATCGCTTGGGGGTGGCGCCACGGCCCGGGACCGAGTCCACAGAGGCCATTCCCGCGTCGGTTTCCAGCAGTTCAACAGCAACCGCTTCGGCATCGCCAGTGCCGTAACCGCTGATCGGCACGAACGATGCTGCGTGCAGTTCTGCCTCGGTCGCGCCGCTGGCACCGTTTGCGCGGGGGCACAGGGATCGGACGAACAGGGCGGTGGCCATCCGTTCGGCTGCGCGGGGATTGGCGTGGCTCCATCCCTCTGTGCGGGCCTTGTCCAAGCGGCGTGCAACTCCACGGTCCGCGTTGTGCTGATCGGCGATGTCTACGCTGGCGACCTCGCGCAGGTTCGCCAGCGTCCGGTGGTCGGCCACCAACCCAGAGCTGAGCAGCGAGTCGCGCACCTGATGGGCGTGCAGGGGCAGGTCGCCGCTGTCGATCAGTTCTGGCACCCACTTCCCTGCCGCAGCCCGTCGCGATTGCTCATAGGCGGTCGCTGCAAAGAGCCTGATGGTGGAGCGGACACGTTGGAATCCGGCGTGCTGAGCCCACTCGTTCTCGGCGAGCGAGAGCAAACTGGGGTGGAACGGGTAGCAGCGCGCCACGGCGTCACGAAACGCGGTGCCAGCCGGCCCGCCCAGCTTCTCGAACACCTTGGTGCTCCACGGTCCTCGCATTTGGTCCAAGAAGCGGTCGGCCACCCGGTCTGTCTCCGTTCGGGACGGCAGGCGCTCGAAGAGTCTTCGCTGGATGATCTCGGCGAAATCACCGCCACCGGTCACTGCTGTGGTACGGCCGTTGCGGGTCAAAAGAGCCTCCAGTTCCGCCTGGCATTGGGTGCCCGCTTCGTTCAGCGCCATGTCGTCGCGGTCCGAGGCGATCATCACGACCACCACGACGCAGTTCGGCACGTCGTTGACCACATCGAGCAGTGCCCGCAGAAACGCCATCTCCCGCAGCGCGCCGTTGGGGTCGTTGGCGGCTGCGAGGCGGATGTAGTCCATGATCTCGTCGATCAAGATGAGCACTGGCCGCCCGGTGCTTCTCAGAGCCTCAGCCAAGTGCTTCTTGCTGGTGATGTGCTCCTTGAACTGGTCGTATCGGTGCCCGTCCTTGTCGAAGAGCCGCCACAGGAAGCGCTCACCGAGCAGCTGCGCCGGACCGAAGTCTTCGGCTGACGCGGTGGTGTTGTCGCAGTCGAGCACCACACAGACGGGGTTGCCGAGGTCGGACCGGACTGTGCTGTCAGCGGCGATCTCCCGTGCCGCAGAAAAGACTTCACGGCCGAGGTCGGTCGGTGCCAACCCAGTCGGGTGCGCGGCTAGGTGCCACAGTCCGATCAGTCCGTGCGACTTGCCGCCGCCCATCGCCTGGTCGAGCCGCCAGACGGCCGCGGTCTGGGTCGATCCGTCCACGCCGAGCCGCACCGCGACCCGGGCCATGAGCTCGACGAGGTCGCCGGTGGGATGGGTGATCGCGCCGTAGTAGGAGGCCGAGGCGTAGGGGGTCTGGTCGGACTCGCTGCCCGCCACACCGCCGCCCACGCCGAACACCGCATCGTGCAACGACATCTGCACATCGTCGACTGCTCCATCACTGCCGATGACTTCGGGGCGCAACGCCACCGTCTCTGACCAGGGCCGCCCGGCCATGTCTGCGTTCATAGTTGTTGAACCTCTTTCATTGTTGTCGAACCTCTTTCATTGTTGTTTAAACTCCCGGGTCATGTGAACAACGTGCCTTGGCGGTCGCGCTGTTCTTCTTCGTCTTGTCGTTGATTGGTCTCACGCGTCAACCGCGCGGCGCGTTCGGTTATCAGGTGACGCTGCCGCACCGCCCAGGTGAGGGTCTGCCCGTCGCGTTCGCTCTCGCCGAGCACCCGGGCGAACTCCGACATCGCCGCCCAGAGCATCTCGTCGTTGGCGCGCTCCAGCGTGTGCAGCGCCGCGGCGATGTCGCTGAGCATGCGGCCCTGTGCGGCGACGGCGAGCACGATGTCGGCCACTGGGCTGGTCGGGTGCAGGCTGAGGCCCGGTGCCGCTTCGTCGCCGAACGCCAACCGCGACCCGCCCTTAGACTTCTGCAACAGACCCTTGACGTCGTCTTCGGTCACGTCGTAGGACAGCCGCAGCCAGCGCGCCTCTGAGGCCGGGGCGACGCTGCGGTTGTGCTGGCGCAGCCACGACAGCGCGAAGCGGGTGCGCACATCGAAGTCGGTGAGCTTGAACCGGTCGATGCGCACGTCGGCGGCCTCTTCGACGGCACGGTGCGCCATGCCCAAGAAGTGGTCGAACGGCACGGAACGGCCGGTGAAGTCGCGCACCTCGGAGTATTTGCCGACGACCTCCATGGCCGGGGCGATGGCAGCCATGCGCTGGTCGGAGTCCGCCAAGCCGTCCGCGGTCCACTCGGGGACACGCTGGGCTATCACCGTGCGGATCTCCTCATCGACCATGCGGACGTCGCCGACGGGCCGCTGCGGATCCGCGGCGCGGCACGACATCATGATGGTGTTGTCGATGTACTCGCCGGTCTGCTTGCCGCCCTTCTCGGTGCTGCACGGCCAAGACCCGGTTAGCACCAGCCCGGCGTCGGCTACGGCGCTGAGCACCCGCACCCAGGCATCCGGGTCGCCGTGACCGAAAACGATGCTGACCACACCTTCAGGCTTGACCTTGTGGCGCGCCTGTTCGAATGCCTTGGTGATGCTCGCCCGGTAGTGCGCCTCGGTGCGGTGGTCGGTGCCGATCGAACCGAACTTGATGACCGCCTCGTGGGTCTTCTCCTGAACCCCGCCCGGATCGGCTGTGATGCCGAATGACGGGTCGGCTGTGGCGAGCGCTCGCTTGAGCCAAACATACATCAGGTCAGAGGAGTCGCAGTAGTTGATCATCGCGTCATACGGCGGATCGGTCACCACAGCATCGAGCGATCCGTCGGGCAGCGCCAATTCCGTTGCAGAGCCGCGCTGTATCGAAGCCGGCCGGCCCGCGGCACGGTCAAGTTGCTTGCGGAGACTCCGAATGGTGTGCATCGACAGTGAGCCCCAGGTAGCCGGACCCATCCCGCAGCCAGTCTCAAAGTAATCGAAGCTGTGTGAGATACCAGAATCGTTGTAGTAGATGTGCCCGACTGCTTGAAGCTGAGTCAACAATGTCGCGCAGCGAGTACTCAATTTGAGACGTTTCGCCAACACGGAAGCCGAATACGCAGAGAGAGTACCCGCGTAGTAGGGGCTGAGGCCCTCGCCGATCATCGCTCGACACATGTCATTTGTGATGCGCGAGAGCCGGATGAACCCGAGAGTCTGGCGGTCATTGCACAGCTCGCCCCATGATCGGTAGCCATAGCCCGCAGGTCCGATGAAAGCAGACAGGTTCGAGTCGAGAGCCTCAT
>JAHQYN010000165.1 GCA_024421085.1 Acidimicrobiia bacterium | reverse complement strand
GATCCTGTCGTCGCGTGAGATCCGACAGATCATCGTGACCTATGTCAGCAAACCGGCACAGGATTCTGGCAACAAGAACTCGGTCGCCGAGAATCGGAAACGATCAGACGAGCGCTCCGCCGCAACGGAATAATCTCATGAACCGCTGGCTCATCTACGAGATCACCGCAGAGACCACAGACCCCGTGCGAGGGTCGGCTCTCTACGAGGGCCAGACAGTCAATTGCTCCGATGCGACCGATGCACGGAAGGAGCTGGCGTACGTCGGGCAGACACGCGGTGGCACACCGTGCGAGTATGTTCATGGCGTGGCGCGCAGTGACTTGGTGAAGGCGCTGCTCCGCAGTCATCAGCGGGGCGACGATGCGGCGTTTCAGCGCGCCGCCAAGGAACTGATCGATGACGAGCGGCGCAAACGGCACGACCTCGTCGCCGAGCAGCTTGAAGCGATCCTCGAAGAACCCGGCCACCGGCGCAGACCACCACAGGTTTCTTCACTACGACCCCTGCCCAAGACTCGCGACGACCTCCCACTGATCTCGCTGGAGGAACCAGGCGTGTCGTTCCATGACTTGGTTCTGCCCGATTCGGTGGTCAGCGTGTTCGAATCGCTCGTCGAAGAGTTCCGTCAACGATCGGCACTGCGGGCACACGGAGTCTCGCCACGGTCGAGCGTACTGTTGGTAGGGCCCCCAGGAAGCGGCAAGTCAGCCAGCGCCGAAGCCACCGCGGCGCAACTCGGGCTACCCGTCGCTCGTGTTCGGTTGGCCACGATCGTCTCGTCATACCTGGGTGAAACAGCACGGCACCTTGAACAGATCTTCAGTTTTCTCGACGTGGGATCGTGGGTTCTGATATTCGACGAGCACTCCCAGGGCTAGGGTCGGCTCGCCACATCGGCTTCCCGAGGGTCAAGCTCACAACTTGCCCAGCGCAGAATCTCGGTGGCGTGCGGCCGCCTGCCTGAACTACCGTCATTCTGCTTCCCAATCGGCGGAACCGCAGGAGAACCAGCCACATGCCAGCCAAGACCGTACCCATCACCGCCGAGGTTCTTGCTTGGGCTCGTGAAGAGGCCAGCCTCACGCAGACTGAGCTAGCGGACCGGGCTCATTTGGAAGTGGACTGGGTTCGGGCGTGGGAGAATGCCGAGGCGCGCCCCACAAAGGGTCAGTTCAGCAAGCTCGTCGGGGCCTTGAAGAGACCGTCAGCAGTGTTCTTCCTCTCTGAACCACCGCAAGAGGCCGGAATCCCCACCTCGTTTCGCAGTGCCCAAACCTTGGGCGACCACAGGCTCGGCTTTGACGAAGCCCGTCAGATTCGCTGGGCACGCAGACTACAGGAACTGGCCGCGTGGGTTCTCCGTGACGCACACACGTCCCAGATCCGCTTGGGCCAATACCGTCCCAGTCAAGACCCGATCCGAGTCGCTTCAGACGAACGTTCGAATTCCGGCATCTCGACGGCTGACCAACTCGACTGGTCAAGTCCGACCGAGGCGTTCCGTGCTTGGCGTAGCCGTCTTGAGGACCAAGGAATCCTGGTCATGCAGCTCTCGATGGGCAAGAACAACATTCGCGGATTCGGGGCCTGGAACGACTACGCACCCATGGTGGCTGTGAATACTGCGTACCACCCGACCGCTCGGATCTTCACACTCTTTCACGAGGTCGCGCACTTGCTCACACGCACCGACGCCGCCTGACTACGCGCGATCTTGCAGATCATCTAGCGCTCAACACCGGCCAACTTGTCGCAACCACCGATGGAGGCCGCCGACGCTTAACGCTGGGTCATCCCTCTGGACAACATCAAGGATGCAGGATCGGTGACACTGGTCATGGTCCCGCTCATAGCAGAGGAGCGCGATCCGCGAGGTGCTCGCTGGCCACATAAAGCGTGTTGTGTTCCACTAATTTTGGTAGGGTGGCTGTATGAGCGCTGCCGGGTTGCTTTCGATCAGCGAAGCTGGCGACCGTCTAGGGGTCAGCAACGAACAAGTCCGACGGTACATCCAACGCGGGCTGCTCCCAGCGGCGAAACTCGCGAACAACTGGGTGATCCCTTACGCGCAGCTTCAAGCGTTCGCAGCGGCCCGTCCCAGCCGTGGGCGGCCATTGTCCAGCAACGCAGCCTGGG
Organism: Acidimicrobiia bacterium; assembly: GCA_024421085.1. Lineage (GTDB taxonomy): Bacteria > Actinomycetota > Acidimicrobiia > Acidimicrobiales > Aldehydirespiratoraceae > VXYK01. The sequence continues at coordinate 2,906 of JAHQYN010000165.1, read as the reverse complement.
CAGCGACACTCAATGGCGAGGCCGACCTCAGCGACCCGCACCGTTACATGAACCGCAGCATCGTCACACGCTGGGAGGCGACACCCGGCGCTGTCGCAGACCTCATGCTACGCCCAGACGTTGTGGTGAGCGGCATGCACGCCGCCCAATATCACGGCGCGTTGCTGGCTCCCCTCCCAGACGAAGCGCGAATCTACGTCGAGCAATCAGCAGCATTCGACATAACAGAGGGCTTCGTCGCAGACCCGCTCGGACGTGTCATCGTCGGTGTTGTTGAACCAGACAACTGGGGGACACTCCAACAAACATCCGAACCTCCCCGCGATCCGCACTCCAAACCGATGCCGGTGACCGCAGCGTGCGCTCCAAAGACTGTCGTGGCGTTAGACCTCGCAGTGTCACCGCATCCCAGAGAACGAGATGTCGCGAAGAAACTCATCGAACCATGAACACAACCCCCAACGTTGTCTTACAAGGACTCGCAGGGGGCCAAGCCACCGCGTGGAACGCGCTGCTCGACACAGCACCCGACCTAGGAGATCACTGGACCCTCATAGGCGGGCAGATGGTGGCGCTCCACCAGGCAGAACGCAGCACGTACGCATCTGACAGCCCGCGTCCAACTTTTGATGTTGACGTTGTAGTCAATATCCGATCTGGACGGCACAACACAGCGAGTTTCGATGAGGCGCTGCGCTCTCACGGCCTCGAGCAGGTACCCGCCGAAATTGAGCATCGCTACCGCAGAGAAGTAGACGGCGTGGTATTCGATGGCGGCCTCCATCGGTTCGGTTGCTGATTGTTCACCGGCCATTATGGCCGACTTGTCGCAACCACCGATGGAGGCCGCCCACGATTGCAACGACTCGCGAACTAATCTGGCGCTTCGCGTTTCAGGGTGGGGTTCGCGCGGTGAGGGTCCGCGGCTGAACGCGGGGAATCAAGCTGTTGTGCATCTGACTTCGCACGACAGATCCTGGGTTTTGTCAAGCAGCATCGGGCAGGGTTGGCGGTACATCCAACGCGGTCTGGTCCCCGCGACGAAACTCGCGACCAACGAGGTGATCCCTTATGCAAAGCTTCAAGCGTTCGCAGCGACCCGCCCAGCCGCGGACCCTAACCCCACTCACTCCGACCTAAAACGCGAAGAGCCCAATAATCGGAGCCGAACGCTCAGTTCGTTGACCAGGCCGCCAACCACCCAACACAGAATCTCGGTGGCGTGTTCGTCGATGGAGCCCCAGAGTTGATCCGTCGGGGTTGAGTTGTACTATTCGTACATGAACGAGGTGGCGGTGAGCGAAGCACGGAGTCGACTGGCCGAAGTGCTCGAGGAGGCACGCAGGTCAGCTGAGCCGGTCATGGTGACCCGGCGCGGTCGACGGGTAGCGGTGATCCTCGACATTGATACATTCGACCGGCTCGTCGATCACGCCGACGATGCCGAAGACCGCCGTGAACTCGCCGCCGCGCGAATCGACGACGACTACGTTCCTTGGGATGACATCAAGGCCGAGCTGGGCCTGTAGTGAAGCGGTACCAAGTTGAGATCGCCAGGCGCGCGGTCCGGTCGATGGCTCGGCTCCCGCGTGCCGACCAGATCAGGGTTCGAGCGGCGATAGACCTCCTCGCCACCGAGCCGCGGCCACCCCGATGCGTCGCTCTGGTCGGCGAAAACTCGGTTTACCGGGTGCGCGTCGGAGACTACCGGATCATCTATGAGGTGATCGACAGGCACCTGATCGTACAAGTCGTGAGGGTCGCCCACCGCCGCGACGCCTACCGCAATCAATGAAGCGATACGGCTGCAGCCAGCCCCATCGCACGAATGCCGTGTCAGATCCGAATCCCCGTCTAGATTGTTTGCTTCTAGGGTGTGTGGGGCGTTCAGGCTGAGGGGGAGGTGATGTTGGTGTCTGTGACTGAAGCGGCGTTTGAAGATGGCATCGCCTCCTGGCTGATTGAACACGGCGGTTACGGGCAGGTGAAGATCGGGAACGTTGGGGACGGCCCGAGGGCCTTCGATGCTGAGGCGGGTGTGGACACGGCTGACCTGTTCGTGTTCATCGGGGCTACCCAAGCCGAGCGGTGGGGGCGGCTGGTGGACTCCGCCTACGGGGGCGATCCCAACAGGGCGCAGTCCGGGTTCGTGCAGCGGCTCGCGTCCGAACTCGACAAGCGCGGCACCGTGGATGTGCTGCGCAACGGGGTCGTCGACCGCAACATCAAGATCAGGCTCGCCTACTTCAAACCGGCGCACGGGCTGACCCCAAAATCAGTCGAGCAGTACCAAGCAAACGTTTTGACGGTGACCCGGCAGTTGCCGTTCGATCCCGACAGCAACCAGACGATCGACCTCGCCCTGTTCGTCAACGGCATACCGGTGGCCACCGCCGAGCTCAAGAACCCCTACACGAACCAGACCGTCGAGAACGCCATCGCCCAATACCGCCACCGGCCGCACGGCAACCGGCCGCACGGCAACCGGACCCTGAGCCGCACCGGCATGGTGCATTTCGCAGTCGATCCGTCCTCTGTGGCGATGACCACCCGCCTCGCCGGTGCCCGAACTCGGTTCCTGCCGTTCAACCGGGGGCACAACCTCGGTGCGGGCAACCCACCGAACCCCGACGGCCACCGAACCTCGTATCTGTGGCAACAGGTCTGGAACCGCGACGCCTGGATGGACGTCCTCGAGCGGTTCATCCATGTGGTGAAACCATCGAAAGGCTCACGGGCCAGACCAGAAGTGATCTTCCCGCGGTTCCATCAATGGGATGCCGTGCGCCGCCTCGAAGCCGACGCCAAAGACAACGGAGCGGGACGCAACTACCTGGTTCAACACTCAGCAGGGTCCGGCAAGTCCAACTCGATCGCCTGGTTGGCCCACCGGCTCTCCTCGCTGC
>JAHQYN010000025.1 GCA_024421085.1 Acidimicrobiia bacterium | reverse complement strand
ACGATGACGGGCAAGCCCTGTTGGACCGTCAACGCACCAAACGCAAAGCGAGGATTTTCGAGTCGGCAGATTCTGGGATGTTTGTGCTGTCCGGTGAGTTCGATCAGATCACCGGCGCGCGTATCGCCACGGCGTTGACCGCCAAGGAACGGCAACTGTGGCATCGCGAGGACCCCAACGATCGGGCCACGCCGCAGCAGCGGATGGCCGACGCGTTGGCAGAGTTGATCTGTCAACCCGCCGCCGACGGCCGGTCTGCGGGTACTGACCTGTTGGTGATCGCTGACTTTGATGTGCTCAAACAAAGTCTGGGTAACCCGCGGTTGGCCGACGGGTCACCGATACCGATCGTTGAACTGCACCGCCTAGCGTTGGAAGCCAACCTGTTGCCTTCGATCTTTGACACCACGGCTCAAGACATGTGGCTCGGGCGGCGGTTACGCACCGCGTCTGAGGCTCAACGGATCGCCTTGATCGCCAGAGACCAGCACTGCATCGGCTGTGCCGCCAACCCGCTGTGGTGCCGAGCACACCACATTGTGTGGTGGTCCAAGAACGGACCCACCGACCTCGACAACCTCGCACTGGTCTGCGACGACTGCCACCACAAAATCCACGACCACGGCTGGGAAGTCCACAAACACCCCAAAACCGGAAAATACTATCTCAAACCCCCAAACACAGACGACCCAGCGGACCCAACCCGACTGACACAACACCCCAAGCCAAGCCGCGCGACCCACAACCGGTCTTCCCGCGACAAGACGAAACAACAAACGCGGTCAAGCCCCAGAACTTCGACCCGGCAATCTGAAAGTGAATCGGGAAGCCAACGTGGGGTCGGGGTTGTCGACTCAGATGACCCTGACCGGCATGTTGGGTCAAGGCACCCCGAGAGCGGTTCGGGTGACCGGAATCGTGCAGCAGGCGATTCCGGCGGTGGTCGGAGTGGTGGCGCGGGCGAGTCCGGCGATGGTGGTCGGAGTGGTGGCGCGGGCGAGCGCGGTGGTGATGGGGTTGTTGGGTCGGGCCGGTCTGAGGGTGGTTCGGGTGGTCGGAGTGGTGGCGCGGGCGAGCGCGGTGGTGATGGGGTTGTTGGGTCGGGCCGGTCTGAGGGTGGTTCGGGTGGTCGGAGTGGTGGCGCGGGCGAGTGCGGTGGTGATGGGGTTGCTGGGGCCGGACAATCGAAAGAGAGCCCGACAGGCGCAGCCAAACCGCTCGATCCCGACCGGGCAACCCGAAGCAGAGCCGAGCAACCGAACGGGGCAACGCTGGCCAGCGACAACACCGATGACCTGAGGCGCAACCGCCGATGAAGGGATCGAACCATCGGAGAATGACGGCTCGAGAGGAGACCGGATCGGTACCGGAACCAGAACACAGGCGATGCACAACAGCCAAGACCCGGACGTACCGGGAAAGGTCTATCCAGTTGGGAGTCTCCTAGCCGCTGGCGGGTCACAGCAGGTCCGAGTCGGGTCTCGGGACGGCCAGCCGACGGTGGTCCCTGGCCCGGTGGTCCCTGGCCCGGTGGTCCCTGGCCCGGTGGTCCCTGGCCCGGTGGTTCCTGGCCCGGTGGTTCCTGGCCCGGTGGCCGTCGAATTTCGCCCGCGCCGATAAGCTCTGGACCTTGGTATCCTCACCGGAACCGAATGGTGGCTGCCGCCCGCGCACTGCGGGGTGTGCAGCCGGGTAAGAGACCCGACACAACACACAGGAACAAGCAACTCATGGCAACCAGCCTGCGCCCCAAGTCTGAGACCATCGCCGATATGGCGAAGGCTTTCGACCTGGCCGAGAACGACACCGGCTCGCCGGAAGTACAGATCGCTCTGCTCTCGGCACGGATCGCACACCTCACCGAGCACATGAAGGTACACAAGAAGGACCATCACACCCGCAGAGGCCTGCAGATGCTGGTAGGCCGCCGCCGCCGTCTCCTCGACTACGTCAAGGACAACGACGTCGAGCGCTACAGAGCAGTGATCACCCACCTCGGGCTGCGTCGCTAGAACCCCCAGAACAGATCAAAGAGCAACCCTACCGGGCTGCTCCCAACCGGTTGGATCAGGGTCGACACCCGGAACCAACCCGACGAATCCCAGTAGCTGGAACGTCCAGCAAAAAGAGAACACAGGACCGTTGGTGCTAGTCGAAAATCTCTGAAACTGATCAGCCTCCGAAGAGGCACGACCAAGATCAGCGATTTCCGACTGGGAACTGGCAGTCATGTGTTCAGGAGAAACAACAACATGACTAATCCCCAATCCTTCACAGGCTCATTCGCGCGCGGTGAGGGCAAAGACGCCACATTCGAGGTCGGCAAGTTCGCCCCCCTCGCCGGTGGCTCCGTCACCGCAAGCATCGGCGACACCGTCGTGCTGGTCACAGCAACCGGGGCGGCCATGCCCCGCGAGCATGCGGACTTCTTTCCGCTGACCGTCGACATCGAGGAGCGGATGTATGCCGCCGGTAAGATTCCCGGCTCCTTCTTCCGTCGTGAAGCCCGAGCAGGAGAGCAGGCAATCCTCACCTGTCGCCTCATTGACAGGCCGCTCCGCCCCGCCTTCCCCGACGGCTACCGCAACGAGGTCCATGTCGTGGGCACCGTCCTCGGCGCCGACCAGAAGAACCCCTACGATGTCTTGGCTCTCAACGCCGCCTCGCTGGCACTGTGCCTCTCGCCGATCCCGTTCGACGGCCCCATCGGAGCAGTCCGCATGAGCTGGTCGCCAGAAGGCGAATGGATTCCCTTCCCCACCTACCAGGAGTCCGCCGAATCGGCCTTCGAGATGGTGGTCGCCGGACGCCAGAGCGACAACGACGTCGCGGTGATGATGGTCGAGGCCGGCGGTACCGGAAACTCCTGGACTCTGTACGAGTCGGGCACCCCCAAAGTCGACGAGGACGTGCTCGCCGGAGGCCTCGAGGCGAGCAAGACCTGGATTCGCGAGATGATCGAGTTGCAGCAGCAGGCGATCGACGCCGCCGGCCACATCACCAAGATGGAACCCCCGCTCAGCGTCGACTACAGCGACGAGATCCTCGCCGCAGTGCAGGCTGCGGCAGCTGACCGCATCGCCCACACCCAACAGATCGCCGACAAGACCCAGCGACAGGCCGCAGAAGCAGAACTCAGGGAGGCCGTCGTGGCCGAACTGACCGAGTTCACCGCAGAAGACCCCAACGCAGCCAGACAGATCAAGAACGCCATCCGGGCGATCACCAAGAAGGTGGTCCGCAAGCGGATCGTCGAAGAGGGCATCCGCATCGACGGACGCAAGACCGACGAGCTCCGCAAGGTCACCAGCGAAGTCGAGGTGATCCCCACAGCACACGGCTCAGGCCTCTTCCAACGCGGCGAGACCCAGGTGCTCAACTTCACCACCCTCGGCATGGGCCGCAGCGACATGATGATCGACGACATCTCGCCGACAGACAAGAAGCGGTACTTCCACCACTACAACTTCCCGCCGTTCTCCACTGGCGAGACCGGATTCATGCGAGGCCCCAAACGGCGTGAGATCGGCCACGGCGCCCTGGCCGAGCGTGCGGTGTTCCCAGTCATTCCCTCCTTTGAGGAATGGCCCTACACCGTGCGGACGGTGTCTGAGGTCATGGCCTCCAACGGGTCGAGTTCCATGGGTTCAGTGTGCGGTTCAACGCTCTCGCTGATGGACGCCGGCGTCCCGATCAAGGCGCCAGTCGCTGGCATCGCCATGGGACTGGTCCACGCAGAGGGCGAATACGTCACGCTCACCGACATCCTCGGCGCGGAAGACGCCTTCGGCGATATGGACTTCAAGGTCGCAGGCACCACCGACTTCGTCACTGCCCTGCAGCTCGACACCAAGATCGCAGGCATCCCGGCCAATGTTCTGGCGAATGCGCTGGCACAGGCCAGAGAGGCGCGACTCGACATTCTCGATGTGATGGCCGAGGCCATCGCAGAACCCCGTGAAGATGTGCGCGACACCGCACCGAAGATCACCACCTTCGAGATACCGGTCGACAAGATCGGTGAGATCATCGGCCCCAAGGGCAAGGTCATCAATGCGATCCAGGCCGAGACCGGCGCCGACATCTCAGTCGACGACGACGGCATGGTCGGGGTCGTCTCGATCGCATCAGTCGACAACGCCAAGGTGGTCGAGGCCGAGCGCCAGATCAAGCTGATCCTCGACCCGCCGACGGCCGAGGTCGGCGCCACCTACCCGGGCCGAGTCGTGAACATCACCAAGTTCGGCGCCTTCGTCAACATCCTTCCCGGACGCGACGGCCTGCTCCACATCTCCAAGATCGGAGGCGGCAGACGCATCGACCGGGTTGAGGACGTGCTCTCGTTGGGAGACGAAGTCACAGTCGTAGTTGAAGACGTCGACCCCAACGGCAAGATCTCGCTCAAGCCCGAGGGAGCTGAGGACTCCGACCGTGACCGCGGCGGCCGTGACCGTGGCGGCCGTGACCGTGACCGTGACCGTGACCGTGGCGGCCGTGACCGCGGCGATGATCGTGACCGCGGACATGGACGTGGCGGCGAACGTGATCGCGACCGCAACGGCCGCTCCGACCGCGGCCCCCGAACGCCCCGAGACGGTGAGCGTCAAGGTGACCGTCAGGCGGATCGCCAAGGTGACCGTCAGGCCGACCGTCAGGCCGATCGTCAGGCCGACCGCCAAGCAGTCTCGTTCGAGGACGCCTTCGACGCGGAGCTGGCCCAGGAGTTCGACAATCTTGGTCCAACCGCTCCCGCCCGCGGGCGGGGCCACAGCTCGGGCGGACGCGGTCGTCGCTAGAATCCTGGTGTACCCCTCGGGTCCCGGCGACTGTGCCGTTCGAGAGCTGTACCGTTGGTGAGGTATGCAGCCGTTCCGCAATTTCGGAGAGAGCGACGATCCGTGGTTCCGGGTCGGTCAATTCGCCGTAACCACCACCGCCATCGTTTCGGCGATGAGCGTGGCCTACATGTTCGTCTGGGCCTTCGAGGGCTTCAACCGACCGATAACCACGAAACTCCTGCTCAACCCAGGGACATCGTTGGGGAGCGTGGGCGAAGGTCAGATCTGGAGACTGGTGACCTGGCCGATCCCGACCGAGCCGTCGCTGGGGACGCTGCTGCTGGTCGCAGTGTTCTGGATGCTGGGCTCCCAGCTCGAGGCACTCATGGGTCGGAAGCGCTTCACGTTCTTCCTGCTCGTTCTGACCATCGTGCCTGCGCTGGTCATGACCGCGCTCGAGTTCACCGACACCTTCGGGGTCGTCTCCGGCCGCCGCGTCTACGGCCTCCTCTATGTGGAACTCGGCGTGTTGATCGCGTTCGCAACCCACTACTCCAGTGTCCGCTTCTGGCCAGGAATCCCAGCCTGGATCCTCGCCGGGGTAGTCGTCGGGATGGCAATGCTGCAAGCCATCAGCAACCAGAGACGTTACGAACTGGTCCTCACCGCGACCATGGCCCTCCTCGCGCCGCTGATGCTGCGGGCCCTCGGCCACGCCGAACAACACGTATGGCTCCCCAAGTTTCCGTTGCCCGCCAGAAGCGCCGGCGGTCCACAGCGCCGTCCGCCGCGTCGCCAACGCGGAAGCCCCCAACGCGGAGCCCCTCAACACAGGCGGCCCCAACCCCGAAGCAGCCACCTCTCATCGGTCCCACCGCCTCCACCGCCTCCCGCGGCCGAAGTTGAGGCGCAGGCGAAGATCGATGCACTGCTCGACAAGATGGGTGAGCATGGCTTGGAGAGTCTGACCGAAGCTGAGCGCCGCACGCTCGAAGACCTCTCCAAGCGGCTGCGCGACAGGCGGGACCGAAGTTGAGTTCGCCCATGCCCATGATCCGAGTCGGTGTGGTCGGCGCAGCGGGGCGCATGGGCCGAGCCGTGTGCAGCGCGGTCGAGGCTGATCCGCAGCTTGAGCTGGCCGCGGCCATAGACATCGAAGATTCACTCGAGGTGCTCGTCGAGTCGGAATGCGATGTGGCCGTTGATTTCACGGTCGCCTCGGCAGCCCGCCGAACGCTCGAGTTTCTCGCAGCCAACGGAATCCATGCCGTGGTCGGAACCAGCGGATTCTCCGAGCAGGACTTGTCGAGGTTCGCTGACGTGTTCACCGACAGCAACTGCCTGATAGCACCGAACTTCGCTGTGGGGGCGGTGCTGATGATGCGTTTCGCCGAGTTGGCGGCACCGCACTTCTCAACAGCCGAGGTGATCGAGTACCACCACGACGCCAAGGTGGACGCGCCGTCGGGCACGGCGGTCCATACCGCAGAGCGGATCGCCGCGGCCTCGGCCGACTGGGCTGACGACCCGACCCGTCACGAAGTGCTTCCCGGTGCCCGCGGTGGTCGGGGAGCAGCCGACGTCAGGGTTCATTCGGTGCGGATGCAGGGCGTCGTTGCCAATCAGGAAGTGCTGTTGGGCACGACCGGCCAGACCCTGTCGATCCGCCACGACACCATAGACCGCACCTCGTTCATGCCTGGGGTCTTGCTCGGCTGCAAGCGGATTGCCGACTTCGAGGGGTTGACCCTCGGCCTAGATGCCATCCTCGAACTCTGAGCCGACGGAGCCGTCGCTGTCAACGGAGCCCCCTGTGCCGACGGTGCCCCCTGTGCCGACGGTGCCCCCTGTGCCAACGGAGCCGTCGCTGTCAACGGTGCCCCCTGTGCCGACGGAGCCCCCTGTGCCGACGGAGCCCCCTGTGCCGACGGTGCCCCCTGTGCCGACGGAGCCCCCTGTGCCGAGGGAGCCCCCTGTGTTGACGGAGCCCCCTGTGTCGACGGAGCCCCCTGTGCCAACGGAGCCTGTCGAGCTGATCGAGACGGCGGTGTCGTCGGCGCGCCCGATGTTGTCGTTTCGCTGGATACTGTCGCACCTGTTCGTGCTGACGATGGTCGTAGTCATGGTCAACCTGGGGTTCTGGCAGCTGCGACGCCTCGAGGAACGGCGGGATCAGAACAGCGAGATCAGGGCTGCGCTCGAGGCGGAGCCGCAGGAGATCGCAACGCTGCTGGCGTCGCCGACCACACCTCTGGACCACACCTCAACCGCCGCAACCGGCACGTACCTTGAAGAGCATTCGTTCCTGGTCGCCAACCGCACCTATGAGACCGAGCCGGGCAACTGGCTCGTCACGCCCCTTGAACTGGCGGACGGCACTGTCGTTGTGGTCAGTCGCGGCTGGGTTCCCAGGCTCTGGGCGGCGGGGGTGCAAAGCGACGATCTCAGCGCGCCCGCCGGTGAGGTGACAGTCACCGGCAGGGTCTTCAGCAGCGTCGGCGGCGGAAGTATCGCCACCAACGAGATCGCGGTGCTGACTGAATTGAATCGACTCGACCTCGCCCGGGTCGCTGAACTGACCGGCCTCGAGGTTGCGGACCTCTGGGTGCAACTGGCGCAGCAGCACCCGCCACAACATGCGAACACCGCTGCGAGTGCCTCTGCGAGTGCCTCTGCGAGTGCCTCTGCGAATGCCTCTGCGAACACTGCTGCGAACACTGCTGCGAGTACCTCTGCGAACACCGCTGCGATCACTGCTGGGAGTACCTCTGCGATCACTGCTGGGAGTACCTCTGCGATCACTGCTGGGAGTACCTCTGCGGGCACTTCGCTGCCGGTCCCGGTGCCCCGAGTGAGCCTCGACGACGGACCGCACCTGTCATATGCGTTCCAGTGGTTCTTCTTCTCGGCCGGGGCCGTTGTCGTCTACGGCTTGATCCTCAGAAGGCGCCGTCGCGAGTCGCGGCCAGAGCCCCGGCCCGAGACCCGCTGAACCATGTCTGAACCATGTCTGAACCATGGCTGAACCATGACCGTAGCGGAGTTTGCAACCGAAAGATCACAAATGGGCACCGCTTGACGCTCCGGCGTGGCACGATAACAGGATGCAAGCACGCTTTGGCAGGGTACTGACCGCCATGGTCACGCCGTTCGGTTCCGACGGATCGCTCGATCTTGAAGGCGCACAGAAGCTGGCCCGCCACCTGACCACCGAGGGCGGCAGCGACGGTCTGGTCATCGCTGGCACCACCGGAGAGAGCCCGACGCTCACCCACGACGAGCAGATCGATCTGACAGCGGCGGTGGTGGAGGCTGTCGACAAGCCTGTCGTTGCCGGCGCGGGAAGCAACGACACCGACGCCGCGGTGGAGTTGAGCCGACGCGCCACCGAGGCCGGCGCCGCAGGGCTGCTGCATGTGGCGGGGTACTACAACCGTCCCAGTCAAACAGGATTGAGCGAACACTTCCGTGCCTGCGCCCAAGCCACCGACCTGCCGATCCTGCTGTATGACATTCCCGCTCGCACCGGTCGCAAGATCGCTACGGAGACGATGGCGGAACTGTTCAACACGGTGCCCAATATCATCGGCGTGAAGGATGCCGCCGCCAACCCCGCGGAGACGGCAAGGCTGCTGACACTGTCGCCGCCAGGCACGGAGGTCTACAGCGGCGACGACGGGCTCACCCTGCCGTTGCTGGCGGTCGGCGCGGTCGGCACCATCGGCGTGGCCACCCACTGGGTCGGCGTCGAGACGTCGCAGATGCTCGAGGCGTTCTTTGCGGGCGACGTGCAGGCGGCGGCTGAGATCAACCGTCGCCTGATCCCGTCCTATGAGTTCGAGACGGGCGATGAGTCCCCCAACCCCGTGCCGGCCAAGGCGATGCTGCGCGTCATGGGCCTGCCAGCAGGCCCGACCCGTCCGCCGATGGGCCCCGAGCCCGAGGGCCTCCAACAGTCCGCCGAAGCGGTCCTGGCTGCGCTCGGTCGGTCTTGACATGGACCCGACCCGACCCGTTCTCACCCCGGCCGGACCCGGTCTCACCGCGGCGCGACTCGGTTTGACCGCGGCGCGATCCGGTGTCACTGCGGCTGGCCCCGTTCTCACGGACGCGGGACTCGGTTTGGCCGCGGCCCGATCCGGTGTCACTGCGTCCGGATCCGGTGTCACTGCGGCGCGATCCGGTGTCACTGCGGCTGGCCCCGTTCTCACGGACGCGGGACTCGGTTTGGCCGCGGCGCGATCCGGGGTGACTGCGGCCGGGTGCGGGGTCCCTGGGGCGCGGTCCGGTGTCACTGCGGCTGGCCCCGTTCTCACGGACGCGGGACTCGGTTTGGCTGCGGCGCGATCCGGTGTCACTGCGGCTGGCCCCGTTCTCACGGACGCGGGACTCGGTTTGGCCGCGGCGCGATCCGGTGTCACTGCGGCTAGCCCCGTTCTCACGGACGCGGGACTCGGTTTGACCGCGGCGCGATCCGGTGTCACTGCGGCCCGATCCGGTTTGACCGCGGCGCGATCCGGTGTCACTGCGGCCCGATCCGGTGTCACTGCGGCGCGACCCGGCCTCACCCTGGACTTGACATGCCAGAACCGGTAATCATCACCTTCCTCGGTGGCCTGGGCGAGATCGGTCGCAACTGCGCGGCCATCGAGACGAAGGGCCGGGTCGTGGTGCTCGACTGCGGCCAGATGTTCGCCGGCGACGACCTGCCCGGAGTGGACGCGGTCCTGCCCGACCTCGACTGGCTGATCCACAACGCCGACCGGGTCGAGGCGGTGATCGCCACCCACGCCCACGAAGACCACATAGGCGCGCTCCCTTACCTCCTGCGGCACATGTCGCTGCCCGTCTACGGGTCGGTCTTCACCCTCGGCATGATCGAGCACAAGCTGCGCGAGGCAGGCTTGAACGGGAGGGCCGTGCTGCACCCGATCAGCGACGGTGACCGCCGCAAGATCGGCCCCTTCGACTGCGAGTTCCTGCCCGTCACCCACTCGATCCCATCGGGCAACATCACCGCGTTCCACACCGACCAGGGCGTGATTCTTCACTCAAGCGACTTCAAGTTGGACCTGACGCCCATCGACGGCCGCCGCACCGACCTGTCGAGGATCGGCGCGCTGGCCCATGATCCGGGCATCCGACTGATGCTCGCGGACTCGACCAACGCCGACAGCCCCGGCGCGTCCCGCTCAGAGAAGGAGATCGGCGGTGTCCTCACTGCGCTGCTGCGCGCCAACGATCAGCGTCGCGTGATAGTCGCTTCGTTCGCCAGCCACATCCACCGGCTGCAGCAGGTGGCCGACGCTGCGCTGATGACCGACAGGATCGTCGTGCCCGTCGGTCTCTCCATGCGGCGCAACATCAAGCTCGCCCGGAAGGTGGGGATTCTGCGCATCCCGGACCACGCACTCAGAGACGTCGAGGAGGTCGGCGACATCGACCCCCGACGCCTGTGCATCGTCTGCACAGGATCCCAGGGAGAGCCCCGAGCGGCGCTCACCCAGATGGCCCGCGGCGAGAGCCGTTGGCTGAAGCTCGGCGACAACGACACGGTCGTCTTCTCCTCACACCCGATCCCCGGAAACGAGACCGCGGTGGCGGCGGTCCGCAACGGTCTCGCCCGCCTCGGAGCGCGGGTGGTCCACAGCGGGATCGTCGATGTGCACACCAGCGGGCACGGCAAGCAGCAGGAACTCGGGACTCTCCATTCGGTCGCGGTCCCCGAGTTCTTCGTGCCGGTGCATGGAGAGTACGCCCATCTTGTGGCGCATCGCGATCTGGCTCTGGAGATGGGGATGGACCGTGATCATGTGGTTGTGGCCGAGGACGGGGACCAGCTGGAACTGTCAGACACGGGTCTGGAGCACCTCGGATCGGTCGGCGGGGACCACCTGTATGTCGACGGCACGGTCGGCGACCTCGGCAACGAGGTGCTCGGCGACCGCCGGGTCCTCGGCGCCGACGGCTTTGTCGCGGTGATCGTGCATGTCGACACTGAACGGTGCGAGTTGTTGGCCGGGCCTGACGTGGTGTCACGCGGCTGGGTCGAGCACCCTGCGCTAGGCGCGCACGAGACCGCTGTGGTCGACACGGTCGAGGCAGCGGTCATGAAGGCGTTGGACGACAGGGTTGCTGACCTGGCCCGTCTGTCGCAGATCGTGCGCCGATCTGCGGGCGGCATCGTCGCGGAACGGACCCGCCGCCGCCCCATGATCGTGCCGATAGTCCGCGAGGGCTGAGCGCCCGGCCGCCCCGACCCGGCCAGCCAGCCGAACGGCCAGTCGGACAGACAGTCGGCCCGTTGGAGGGCCGGACGGACGAATGGCCAGTCGGACAGACAGTCAGCCAGCCGAATGGCCAGTTGGAGGGCTGGCGGCACCGGCGCAGCCGACGGCGCGCTGGAGGTCGTGCGCCTGAACCCGCTGCACCTGGAGGTACATACCGCTGTCGCAGGGCGCTGGTAGCGTTCGGTATCGTGGCTTCCAAAGCAGACTCCCCGAATTCCAGGAGCGGCCCCAAGAGCGGACCGAACTCCAAGAGCGGCCCGAAGAAGGGGCGCGGCTCCAAGAAGTCGCGTGTCTCTCGCCGCTCGGTGGGCAGTGTGCTGTCGGGCCACCGAGGCGATCTGTTGGGCCTCGGCACGATCCTGCTGGGGCTCTTGACCGCCGTCAGCCTGTGGTTCGGTGCAGCCGGCGCGGTCGGAGTCGTGGTCGACGACGGGCTGGCCGCGGGGGTCGGTCTGATTCGCTTCGTTGTGCCCCCGGGCCTCGTCGCTTTGGGAGTGTCGCTGATCCGCGGCGGTGCTGGCGGCGAGTCCGAGTGGCCGACGCGTCTCACGGTGGGCGGGATCTTGCTGTTGATGTCGTTGAGCGGGCTCCTGCATGTCCTGCGAGGCCGACCCGGCATCAACGACAGCGTCGATGAATGGGGTGCCGCGGGAGGTTTGTTGGGGATCGGACTCGGCGGTGCGCTGCACGCTGGTGCCGCGGTCACCGGTGCTGTGCTGGTTCTCGGTCTGTTGGGCATCGTCGGGGTGATCGTGCTCACGGGTAGTTCTGCAGGGGCGATGGGCCGGGGTCTGGTGGTCATCGTGGCACCGCCGCTGGGCTGGCTGAAAGCACAAGTGCAACTGCTGTTCAGCGATCTGTCGAGGTCAGGGTCTGCTGAATCTTCGGATGCGTCCGAGGTGCCGGAGCCGTCCCCAACCATCGTCAACGTCTCTGAAGGCGGCGATTTCGGTGCCGTCGTCGACGGTGCGGTCGCTGCGGTCGCTGCGGTCGACAGTCGCGAAGAGTCTCCCCCCGCGGGGAGCCGCGCCGCCCCTGAGCAACCCGCCCCTGAGCAACCCGCCCCTGAGCAACCCGCCCCAAAGCCCCGAACGCCGCGCACCCCCAGACCGAAACTCGAGCCGGGGTTGGTCACCGAGCAGAAACTGCCCCTGGAAATGAGTCCCTGGACGCTGCCTCCGCTGTCAGTGCTGGCCCGCAGCAACAAGCACGAGATCGACACGGTCGACGTGGTCGAGCGCGGCAAGCGGCTGCAGGACACGCTCGCCCAGTTCGGCGTGGAGACCAGCCTGCTTGAGCCGATCGTCGGCCCGACCGTCACCCGCTATGTGCTGACCCTCGGCGAGGGGGTCAAGGTCACCAAGTTCGAGAGTCTGCGCAAGGACATGGCCTACGCCATGGCCTCGCCCGACGTGCGCATCATCGCGCCGATCCCGGGACGGCGCGCCATCGGGGTCGAGGTCCCCAACAACAAGCGGGAGATCGTGACCATCGGCGACATCCTGGCGTCAGGTGAGGCGAGACAGGCCTCCCACCCCCTCGAGGTCGCCATCGGCCGTGACATCAACGGCAACAACGTGATGGTGAACGTCGCCGAGATGCCCCACGTGCTCATTGCCGGGGCCACGGGTTCGGGAAAGTCGTCGTGTCTCAACTCCCTGCTGTCGTCGATCCTCATGCGCTCGAACCCCGATCAGGTGCGAATGATCCTCGTCGACCCCAAACGGGTAGAGATGGGACAGTACGACAAGATCCCCCATCTGCTCACCGCGCCCGTCACCGACCCCCGCAAGGCCGCCAACGCCCTCGCCTGGGCCGTGCGTGAGATGGAACGCCGTTACGACCTGCTCGCAGACGTCGGCGTGCGCGACATAACCGGCTACAACACCGCCGTCGACAACGACACCTTGAAGGCTCCCCTCGGAGTGCTCGACGAGCACGGCGAGCGTCTCACCTACAACCGCCTGCCGTTCGTGCTGGTGGTGGTCGACGAGCTAGCCGACCTGATGATGGTGGCCGCCCGCGACGTGGAGGAGTCGATAGCGCGCATCGCCCAGATGGCCCGCGCCGTGGGGATACACTTGGTGATCGCCACGCAGCGCCCCTCGGTGAACGTCATCACCGGTGTCATCAAGGCCAACATCCCGAGCCGCTGGGCCTTCGCGGTGTCGAGCCTGACCGATTCGCGGGTCATCTTGGACCAGGCGGGTGCAGAACGCCTGGTGGGTGGCGGTGACCTGCTGATGCTGGGCACCTCCTCCTCGGCGCTGAACCGGATCCAGGGTTGCTGGGTCGAGGAGTCCGAAGTGCGCGCCATTGTAGGCCACTGGCGTGAACAGGCCGAGAAGTTGAAGCAGGACCCCGAGCAGTCGTCTCAAGTCGCAGCCGGCGCCGGGTCTGTCGTCTCCGCTACCCCGCTCGACGTTGACAGCGCGATCACCGGGGAACCGGCACCCTGCACAGAGGCATTCGACTCGGTCATCGCCGCGCCCGCAGAACCCGCTGATGACGGTGATGAACTCCTCGGCGCGGCGATGGAACTGGTGGTGCAGACCCAACTCGGCTCGACCTCGATGCTGCAGCGCAAGCTCCGGGTCGGCTTCGCGCGCGCCGGGAGGATCATGGACCTGCTCGAACAGCAGGGCGTGGTGGGCCCGTCCACCGGCTCCAAGGCTCGAGAAGTGCTGCTGACCCAAGAAGAGTATGAGGCGCGTCGTGGCACCGGGGGAACCGCCGAGGACCCTGATGCCGACTTTGATCGTTAGCTTTGGAGCCAGATGACTACCGGCATCCTCTACGCGATCGGCGGGTTGGCAGTGCTCGCCGTAGCTTCGGACCAGTTCGTCACCGGGGCGGTCCGCTTGGCGGTCGTCATGCGCATCGCGCCGGTGATCGTCGGATCGGTGATCGTCGGTTTCGGTACCAGTGCCCCTGAGATGGTCGTGTCGGGAATCGCTGCTGTCGACGGCAATCTCGACATCGGTGTCGGCAATGTCGTGGGCTCCAACGTCGCCAACATCTCTCTGGTTCTCGGCTGCGCAACGCTGATCGCTGCGGTGCCGGTTCAGCCCGCGATACTGCGCCGCGAGGTGCCGATATCGGTGGGGTCGGTAGTGGTCTTCGCGCTGCTGCTACAAGGACAGATCACCCGGTTGGAGGGAACGGTGCTGGTGCTGGCGCTGGTAGCTGCACTGTGGTTCCTCCTGCACACCTCCCCCCGCTACCTGGCCGATCCGCCCGATTCGGCCGATCCGCCCACCCCCGAGACCCCCCAGACCAGCGGGGTTCGCGGGCCTCTCGGGACTGGCGGGAATGGCGGACCAGCGGCGGCGACTGGCGGGAACGGCGGACCAGCGGCGGCGACGAGCGGGTCGCAGGGGGAATTCGCGGCACTGCCTCGGGGAGTCGGTGAACTCGTGGGTGGGACTGCGCCCTCAGCGCTCATCGAGACGTTCCGCACATTCGTCGGGCTGGTTCTCGTGGCAGGATCGGCTTGGTTCGTTGTTGCCGGGGCTGAACGGATTGCCGTGGAGCTGAACTTGACCGGAGGTTTCATCGGCTTCACGTTGGTGGCGATCGGAACCTCGGCACCGGAACTGTTCACGGCGGTCGCCGCCTCGCGCCGCGGCGAGATCGAGCTCCTGATCGGAAACCTGCTCGGCTCGAACATGTTCAACAGCCTCGGTGTCGGCGGAGTGATCGCGCTTGTCGGGCCGGGGCCGGTGCTCGACTCGGGCCTGGCCGTGGGCGGGTCGATCATGATGGTCGCGGTGGTGGTCATCAGCGCGGCCATGATGTTCACCGACAGGAGAGTCAGCCGCGCCGAAGGTATCGTCCTGCTGGCCATGTGGGCCGGTTGCGTGCTGGTCCTCGGGGCCACCGCTTGACGGTTAGGGTCCAATCACCATGTCAACTCAGTCATATGCGATTGTGACCCTCGGGTGTCCCAAGAATCAGGTCGACTCCGACAAGCTGGCGGGAACACTGACCGGCACCGGCATGGTGGCTTCCGACGACGTTGAGAGCGCCGATGTGGTCGTGGTCAACACCTGCTCGTTCATTCACCAGGCCCGGCAGGAATCGGTGGACACGATCCTCGCGGTCGCCGAGCAGCGCCGTGAAGGTTCCAGGCTGGTCGTGACGGGCTGCATGGCAGAGCGCTATGGCGATGAACTGGCCGCCGAGTTGCCTGAGATCGACCATCTGGCACCGTTCGGAATGTCGCTGGTGCCGGTCCTTTCAGGTCCTGGCGACGCCTCGCCGAGCCGTGAGGTTGAATACTCAGCGGTGCCGGTCACGCTCGGGCCGACTGGCGGACCGACTCGCGGGCCGACTCGCGGACCGACTGGCGGACCGACTGGCCGGTCGACCAATGTGCACGCTGGCCCGACCCCGGACTTCGACCTGCTGAACCTGCCACGACCTGCCGCGCAACGACCCTGGGCATATGTCAAGATCGCCGAAGGTTGCGACCGAGCCTGCGGTTTCTGTGCGATCCCCTCGTTCAGAGGCCCGCAACGCAGCCGCACCATCGAAGCGATATTGGCCGAAGTCGAACAGCTGGCAGCCAAGGAGATAGTCCTGGTCGCCCAGGATCTGGCGGCATACGGGAGGGATCAAGGCGTCGGTCAACGTGCGATCGTGCCGTTGGTGAGAGCCGTTGCGGCCGAAGTCGAAAGGGTCAGACTGTTGTATCTGTACCCTTCGGACCTCTCCGCTGCGCTGATCGACACAGTCTGCGAGACCGGTGTGCCGTACTTCGACCTGTCGCTTCAGCATGTCTCGCCCCGACTGCTGCGGAGCATGCGCCGCTGGGGCAATGGCAGCAAGTTCGCAGCCAGCATCGGATCCATCCGCCGCCGCGAACCGGCCGCGGCCTTCCGCTCCAACTTCATCGTCGGCTACCCCGGCGAGACCGAACAGGACCATGACCAGCTGTTGGACTTCATCGAGGAGGCGAGGCTCGACTGGTGCGGGTTCTTCGCCTATTCCGAAGAGGTCGGAACCTACGCGGAGTCGCTGCGAGGCAAAGTCGATACCGCGCTCGTCGCGGACCGGCTCGGGGAGCTCTCCGAGTTGCAAGACACGATCACCGCAACAAAACGTGACGAACTGGTGGGCAGCGAAGTCGAAGTACTTGTGGATGAACCTGGGATCGGACGCAGCTATCGGGAAGCGCCCGAAATCGACGGGGTCATTTCTGTGCCCCAAACTCTGGAGGTGGGAACCATCCAGACTCTGACCGTCACCGAGGCCATGGGTCCAGACCTGGAGGCGCGGTGAACGATCTGGCCGTGCCGCGCAGCGCTGGGATAACCCACCCGGCGAACCTGCTGACGATCATGCGCCTGCTGTTCGCGCCCCTGTTGTTCTGGCTGGTGCTCGCAGCAGAGGACACACGAGGCGTGTCCTGGGCGGCGTTCGGGCTCGGCGTCGCCCTGGCGAGCACCGACTTCTTCGACGGAAGGGTCGCCCGTCGGGCCAACGTGGTCAGTCGCAGCGGTGCGTTCCTCGATCCGCTGGCAGATAAGGTGGTGATCCTCGGTTCGGCATTCTGCCTCGTCGCAGTCCAGCGGTACTGGTGGCTGCCGGTGACGCTCATGGCCCTGCGAGAGCTCGGTATCACCGCCTGGCGGAGCCGTTGGGCACGCCACGGACTGGCCCTGCCCGCCCGCCGTTCAGCCAAGTACAAGACCTTCGTGCAGGGAGTCGCGTTGGCAATGGCGGTGATGCCGACGCTTCAAGATCACAACACCCTGATCGACGCGGCGCTGTGGATCGCGGTCGTCTGGACTCTCGGGTCAGGGATCCAGTACCTGCTCGACGGCCAGAGTGCATTGAGCTCGACAGGTGAGTGACCTCGGGAGACTCAATGAACTGTGAAGTGGTGGCAGTCGGAACCGAACTGCTGCTGGGGCAGATCGTCGACACCAATTCGTCCTGGATCGGGGAGCAGCTGGCGCTCGCAGGCATCGACAGCCATCACCAGACGAAGGTCGGCGACAATCTCGACCGGATGGTCTCGGTGCTGGGCCAGGCCCTCGATCGCAGTGATGCAGTGATCGTCTGCGGTGGCTTGGGGCCGACCCCAGATGACATCACCCGTGAGGCCATCGCCGCGGTCATGGGTGTGGAGCTGGTCCGCGACGAACGCATCATCGCCAAGATCGAAGCCATGTTCGGTGGCCGTGGCCGCACCATGTCCGAGAACAACAAACGTCAGGCAGACGTGCCCGCAGGTGCCCGAGTCAATCCCGCTATGCCCGGCACCGCTGCGGGACTGATCTGCCCGCTGAGCCGATCACACCAGGGCGGTGCATACGAGGGCGGTGCATACGAGGGCGGTGCATACGAGGGCGGTGCATACGAGGGCGGTGCATACGAGGGCGGTGCACACGAGGGCAAGGTGATTTACGCGGTCCCGGGAGTTCCCTGGGAGATGCGCCAGATGGTGCTCGAGGGGGTGCTCCCCGACCTCGCTGAGCGGGCTGGGATCAGCGCGGTCATCCGCAGTCGCATGCTGCGCACCTGGGGCCAGTCCGAGTCCGGCCTCGCCGAACAGCTCGACGAAGAGATACGGCGTCTCGATGAGACCGGGACAGCGACGATCGCGTTTCTCGCGAGCGGCCTGGAGGGCTTGAAGGTGCGGATCACCGCAAAAGCCGGAAGTGAGGCCGAAGCCGTCTCGATCCTCGACGCCGAGGAGAGTCGCTTGCGGGACCTGGTCGGCGACATCGTCTTCGGAACCGACGACGACACGATGGAGTCCGTCGTCCTCGACCTGCTGCGCGACCGCGGCCTGACCCTTGCTTTGGCCGAATCGCTCACGGGAGGCCTCATCTCCAGCCGGTTGGTCAACCACACGGGCTGCAGCGAAGTGTTTCGGGGAGGGATCGTGGCGTACCACCGAGACCTGAAGCAGTCGCTGCTGCACGCGGGCGCCGTCCGATCGGTGAGCGAGGAGATGGTGGTTGAGATGGCACAAGGTGCGTGCCGTGTCCTCGCTGCCGATGTTGGTCTTGCTGTCTCGGGAGTCGCCGGGCCCGAACCTCACGAGGGAGTCGAACCCGGAGTCGTGTGTATCGGACTGCACATCGCCGGGGCCGACACTACCGATGAGACGAACGGCCATTCAGAGGCCACCACCATCAAGTTGCCCTTCGACCGCGACCGCATCCGGCAGTTCACCTGCATCATGGCGCTCAACATGCTCCGCACGCGACTGCTGGACCGCTGATGTACTTCATGCCGATCCGGTACTGCATGTCTTCGGCCATGTCCAGCCCAATGGTGCCGGACTGGGAACCCTGGGACACACCCGTCAAGGTGTTCGAGGAGATGACCTCCGCCGCGGGCTTCGGCAGAGGTTGATCCTCTGAACCGCTGCTTCGAAGTGAGAATCTGACCGAGAACCGATCTGGAAGGGCGAGCCGGAACAGAGATGCCGTTCATCGAAGTCAACGGCTTGACCATGTACTACGAGTTCCACGGAGAAGTCCCGAACCTGCCCGTTCAGATTCTCGTGACCGCCTAGCGGCGTCGCTGCCCTTGGCCTTGCCGTTGGCCGCGACTTTGACCTTGGCCCCGTCGTTGCGCTTGGCCTTGACGCTGGCCGCGGCCTTGACTTTGGCCTTGATACCGGCCGCGCCCTTGGCCTTGCCCTCGTCCGCGACTTTGACCTTGGCCTTGTCCGCGACTTTGACTTTGGCCTTGCCCTTGTCCTCGTCCGCGACTTTGACTTTGGCCTTGTCCTCGTCCGCGACTCTGGCTTTGGCCCTGGCCTTGGCCCTGGCCCTGGCCTTGGTTTTGGTCTCGACTCGGGCCGCGCCCTTGACTCTGGCTGCGTCCTTGACTTTGGTCTTGTTGTTGACGTTGGCCGCGACTTTGCTGTTGGTCTTGGCGTTTTCCGCGGTCTTGGCGTTTTCCGCGGTCTTGGTTTCGGTCTTGGTCTTGGCGTTGGCCGCGACTCTGTTGTTGGCCGCGACGGGCAGTGCTCTTGCGCCGTGTGCCGGCACCGTCGGACGCGTGGCGTCCGGAAGGTTCGGGTTTGGAGTGTTGCCTCGGGTTGGAGTGGTCATCGGGGACAGTCACGGCCGGGCCGTCCATAGGGGGTGGTGCCGTAATCTCCGGCGAGAGGTTCAATCTCCGTTGCATCGCTCTGACCACCCGGACCTGGGACGGGTCCACGAACGAGACCACCTGACCCTCTGCGCCGGCTCGTGCCGTTCGACCCGAACGGTGAATGTAGGCAGAGTCCTCATCGACGGGGTCGTAATGCACCACGCACTCGACACCGTCGACA
This sequence comes from Acidimicrobiia bacterium, assembly GCA_024421085.1. Taxonomy (GTDB): domain Bacteria; phylum Actinomycetota; class Acidimicrobiia; order Acidimicrobiales; family Aldehydirespiratoraceae; genus VXYK01. The sequence continues at coordinate 16,378 of JAHQYN010000025.1, read as the reverse complement.
TGAATACCACGGGCTGCCACATCGGTGGCGACCAGGGTGAGGGCCTTGCCCGAGGCAAAATCACGAAGAGCCCGGGAACGCTGTGCCTGCGAGCGGTTGCCGTGGATGGCGGCCGCAGGGATCCCCACTCGATTGAGTTGGCGGGCGGCACGGTCAGCACCGTGGCGGGTGCGGGTGAAGACGATCGTCGAGCCGAGGGTGGCGATGACCGAGGCACACAGGCTGATCCGGTCGGGCCGGGGAATTTCCCAGAAATGATGCTGGGCAGCCGTCAGGTCCGGTGTCGGCGATCCCACGCCGTGGTGTACGGGGTCGGACTGGTACTGATCGATCAGCTTGCCGACATCGCCTGCGAGGGTGGCCGAGAACAGGATCGTGTGCCGCTTGTTCGCAGTGCCGTCGAGGATGCGTCGCACAGCGGGCATGAAGCCCATGTCGGCCATGCGATCGGCCTCGTCGATCACCACCGTCGCGGCCCTGCGCAGGTCAACGACCCGGCGTTCAATGAGATCCTCGAGACGCCCCGGCGTTGCCACGAGCACATCGACCCCGCGCCGCATCCTCTTGATCTGAGGCTCTATGCCGACACCGCCGTAGACCGCCGAGATACGACGACTAACCGCCTCGGCCGGCGGGCCGAGTTCGGTGGCGATCTGCTCGGCGAGTTCACGAGTGGGAGCGAGGACCAATGCGCTCGGGAGGCCCGGCTCGGCCCGGGGCACCCGCGTCAGCACCGGAATCCCGAACGCAAGAGTCTTGCCGGAGCCGGTAGGGGCGCGGCCCACGACGTCGTGGCCCCTGAGCAGGTCGGGAATTGTGGCGGTCTGGATCTCAAAGGGGGAGGTAACGCCACCCCGGCGCAGAACCGCGACAATTGGTTCGGGTACGCCGAGATCGGCGAAGGTGGGACTCATCGGGGGACACTCCGGCAGCGGGGATGGTGTGCGACGTCCGCGTCGTCCACATTGTCCGGTGCTTCAACAGGCTATCTGCACGCTGCACAGTTGCGGTCGGACCATCGCAAGTACCCTCGCCGCGGCGACATCGCATATCAGCGGCGACATCGCAACTCAGGAGCGCGGTATCTCGCGCCACGGCTGATTCTTGTCGTAACCGGGTTCACGGGGCAATCGCAGCGAGCGCTCACCGATGTTGTTCTTCAGAACCTCGTCGGTCCCGCCACCAATCGAGATTGAATATCGTCCCAGCAACTCCATCTGCGCCCAATGCACCTTCTCGCCGCCGCCCGCATCCGATTCCATGCCCAGGATTCGACAGGCGAGGTCTCCCGAGAGTCGCCGGTTCTGCGATGCCATCAACTTGATGAGCCCAGGGTCCATCGGCGGTGATTCGCCGCTTCGGACGGCGTATTGGAACCGCTCGCCCATCCAGCCCGAGATCAGCTCCCGGCTGTAATAGTCGGCGAGCTCCTGGCGCACCACGAGATCACCGAGCAGTCCCTTGTCGCCGGCCAGTTCGATCAGCTTCGAGCGGGTCGGGATCCGCGCTCCCGCAATGAACGCCGACTCGTTCGACAGCACCGTGCGCGCCGGCGTCCAGCCCTGGTTGATCTCGCCGACGACGTTGGCCACAGGCACCCGCACATCAGACAGGAAGACCTCGTTGAAGTGCGCCGACCGGTTGATCTGCACCAGAGGCCGAACCTCGATTCCCGGCGTGGACATGTCGACCAGCAGGAACGTGATGCCCTTGTGCTTGGGAGCGTCGGGGTCGGTGCGGACCAACACGAACCCCCAGTCGCAGTACTGGGCCGAACTGTTCCACACCTTCTGGCCGTTGAGGATGAACTCGTCGCCGTCACGCTCGGCACGGGTGGCGAGTGCGGCGAGGTCGCTTCCGGCACCGGGTTCGCTGAAGAGCTGACAGAACGACAGTTCCGCTGACAGCAGCTTGGGGAGGTACTCCCGTTTCTGCTCCTCGGTCCCGTGGCGCAGCAGTGTCGGACCGAGCATGGCGATGGTGGCTCCCACGAACCCGACCCATTCCTCGTAACCGAGCGAGACCTCCCGCTCGATGCGGGTCATCCACGGCTTGCCTCCGCCCCCGCCATACTCCTCGGGCCAGGCGATCCCAGCGAGACCAGCCTCATGCAGTCGGCCCTGCCAGACCTTGGACGTGAGGAAGTGCCGCTGGGCCTCCGCGGGGTCAACGTGAACGTTGGTCTCCCACGGCGAATCGTCTCGTTTGGGCGTCGCGTTGGCGTCGTACCAGGCCTTGACTCCCGCTCGGAACTCGGCCCGTTCGGCAGACTCGTCGGTCTTGGCCCGTTCGGCGGACTCGGCGGACTCGGCGGACTCGGTGGTCTTGTGGTTTGCGGCGGTCATGGCGCAGAGCTTTCCCTGTGTTCGAGGTCGAAGCCAAACCGTCTCTTCCCGTTTTGGCGTGGAGTGAGGGTGTCGAGGAGGTTGGCCAGTGCCAGCGCCACGGCTCCCCGACCGTCGGGGTGGCGCCATCTCCCGGTCAAGGAAGTCAATCGCCTGCCGCCGCGCCCTAACCGGCTCCATGACCCCCCTGCCCGGGCGGGAGCAACACGGTTCCCCGCTGAACCTGACCTGACTCTGAAGGAGCCGAGGTGTCTGTCCAAGATCCCCTTCCGACATAAGCGGAGGGGTCATGTGACCAATACATCACCTCTACCATGATGTGCTCTTTTCGATACACGTACCTCAATGTGATGAAACAATCACATCTGATATACTCGTGGAATGGAAGCGATCCCCTACTACGGAATGCGTTCCCCGCAGCGCATCGGCAGGGCATTGCGCGACGCGCGGCAGCGCCGGGGAATGGCGCAAGCCGATGTCGCCATAGCTGCCGGCATCTCACGGGAAGCCGTCGCGCGGCTCGAGAGCGGCAAGCAGGGGACGCGCGCGGAGACGCTGGTGTCAGTGTTGAGGGCACTGGGCATGGAGTTGGTCTTCTGGCCGCGCTCGATGCCGATCCCTGAGTCGTCAGAACGTGATCGGCATGGCTGACCTGCAGGTGTCCATCGACGGAGAATTCGCCGGCGAAGTCACAGCCCGCTCGCGGCCGACAACTCCGCGTGACGAGTGGTCCTCTGCCAAGCACCATTGCCCGGCTACCGCGGAACATGTCGCCGAAGGCTCACGACACAGCGGTGCCCCTTCCATCCCACAAGCCCCGGAAGCGTCGCCGTTCACAGGTGATCCGCGGCTCCCATGTAATCGGTGCGGCTAATCTCGCCCATCTCGCCCCGGAAGCGCTGCCGTTCACAGGTGATCCGCGGCCTCAGCGACCGCTCAGCGACCAGGGATTCAGTGTCACCCGCACCTCCGACGCTGCTTGCGGTTCGAACTGTTGAGCCTGCGCGGAACTGGGAGCGTTCCGCTTACAGACGGGTGAAGTCGACCGTCACGAGAATCACCAGCAACACGATGATCGCCGCGTTGATCGAGATCATCGGCCGCTTCCAACGGTGGTCTGCACGATGGAACCGCCCGATGCTCACAATGTTGGCGAAGATCGCCGCCAGACCCACCGGAATACCGATCACGGGACCGACCCCGGCACCGAAGCCGACCAGCGGGAAAACGAACGGAATCAGCACATAGGTGAGGCTGCAGCGCACTCCAGAGATGAGGACCGACCGAGAGAATGCGCGTTCGGCCGAGCCGGCGTCGGCGCTTGCCTTGAGGCGGGGCGGCGAAGTTGCATTCGTCATTGCCTTGACGGTACCCGACAAGGCAACCGATAGCGTTGCGGAGTGGAGCGATTCGGATTTGTGGGGCTGCCCAACGCCGGGAAGAGTTCGCTGTACAACGCACTCGCCGGCGGGGGCGCGCACGCAGCCCCGTATGCATTCGCGACGACCGATCCAAACGTCGGCGTGGCCAAGGTGCCGGACCCCCGGCTCGACAGACTCGCCGCGATGAGCAGCAGCCGCCGGGTCGTGCCGGCCGCCGTGCAGTTCACCGACATCGGCGGTCTGGTCGAGGGCGCCAGTCACGGGGAGGGACTCGGCAATGCCTTCCTGTCGCACATCCGCGAGGTCGATGCGATCGTCTTCGTGCTGCGGGCCTTTCCCGACAGCGATGTGCCCGGCACCGCCGATCCCCTCGACCATCTGCGAACTGTCGAGATTGAATTGGCGCTCGCCGATCTGGCCAGCGCAGAAAAGGCGCTCGACCGCCACGCTCGAATGCTCAAGGGCGACAGTTCCCTTCGGGGGGTCGTGGAACTGCTCGAGCGCTGTGTGGACTGCCTGAGCGAGGGCGTGCCGCTGTATCGCGCAGACCTTGGAGCAGACGCCCGACGGCAACTCAAGGAGTTCTTCTTCTTGACCAACAAACCGGTGCTCGCCGTGCTCAACATCGGCGAGGACCAACTCGGACAACAGGATGCGATCGCGGCACCGGTCGTGGCAGAGCTCCAGGGCGCGGAGGTCATCGCCCTGTGCGTCCAACTGGAGGCAGAAGCAGCACAACTGGACAGCGAGGACCGTGCCGAGATGCTCGAGGCGCTCGGTCTCGGCGCCGGTGCGGTGCCCCAGTTCCTGACCAGTGCCTACCACCTGCTCGGGCTGCGAACGTTCCTGACCACGGGGGACAAGGAGAGCCGTGCCTGGACCTTCCGAGCCGGAGCAACTGCCCCCGAATGCGCCGGTGTGATCCACAGCGACTTCCAGCGGGGCTTCATCCGGGCCGAGACGATCGCCTGCGACGAGCTCCTGCGTGCCGGGTCGTGGTCGGCTGCGCGAGAGAGGGGCAAGGTCCGCGCGGAGGGCAAGGACTACCTCCCGAGCGACGGCGACGTCATGGAGTTCCGTTTTTCTGTGTAGTCGGGTGCCAGCCTACCTACTGTCAGGTAGGCTGCGCCGATCATGGTCATCGCTGCTGACAAACCGGTGCTGGAAGCACTTGAATCAACCGCGGAACGGTTACTCGATCGTCACTTGTCGACAACCAAGGAGTGGTTTCCGCATACCCTGGTTCCTTGGGGCCGCGCCGCAGAGTTCGAGGACCACTACGAATGGTCGCCCGCGGAGGCAAACCTCGACCCGGCCGTGCGCAGCGCCCTGTTCGTCAACGTGTTGACCGAGGACAACCTGCCCTACTATTTCCGCGACATTGAGCGGATGTTCGGCCGCGACGGTGCCTGGGGCGAATGGGTCCGCCGCTGGACCGCCGAAGAGGGCCGCCACGGATTCGTGATCAACGCCTACCTGTTGGCGACCCGCTCAGTCGACCCGGTATGGCTGGAACGGGCGCGAATGGCCCAGGTTCAAGCCGGTGTCGTCCCCGAGCCCCCCAACGCGGCCGAGGGCCTCGCCTACGTTGCGCTTCAAGAGTTGGCCACACGGATCTCGCACTTCAACACGGGTTCTAGGATCGACGACCCTGCGGGCCGTGCGGTGATGCGCCGGGTCGCCGCCGATGAGAACCTTCACTTCCTCTTCTACCGCGACGCAATGAGTGCAGTGTTCGAGTTGGATCCCTCCGCCGCGGTGATAGCAACCGAGAAGCAGGCAACCAGCTTCGCCATGCCGGGTGTGGGCATCCCGGAATTCAACGCACACGCCAAGGCCATCGCCGACGCGGGCATCTACGACCTGGCGATCCACCACGATCAGATCCTGCAGCCGGTGGTCATGCGCGAATGGGGAGTCGCCGATCTGGAGGGGCTCAGCGCCGAAGCCGAGCAGGCGCGTGAGCGCTTGATCCGCTATATCGGCCGGGTCGGCAAGGTCGGCCGTCGCGTCGCTGCGCGTCGCGAGGAACGCTTGGCTGCTGCGTCGCAGCGCCAGCCCGTCGGGGTCTGATCACCGCTGAGCACCGCAGCGGGCGGCCTGGTGGATTCGGGTGTCGGCGCGGTTGTGTTGGCGCGGTTGTGTTGGCGCGGTTGTGTTGGCGCGGTTGTGTTGGCGCGGTTGTGTTGGCGCGGTTGTGTTGGCGCGGTTGTGTTGGCGCGGTTGTGTTGGCGCGGTTGTGTCGGTTGTAGTGCCGAACAGGCAAACCGGTGACACACCATTAGGTTGCAGTGATGGCGTGGCTGGTGGTTGACGATCGGGTGGTCGCCCCGGTTGAGGTCGCCGCGACTCGCAGCGCCCGGCGCAGGGGCTTGCTGGGCCGCCAGGGAATCGACGGTGCGATGCTGTTGTCGCCGGCCCGGTCAGTACACACCGTCGGGATGCGGTTTGTGATCGACGTTGCGCATCTTGATTCCGAGATGCGTGTGCTGTCGGTGACGACTATGAGACCCGGTCGGTTCGGCCGCTTGGTGTGGCGGGCTCGACACGTTCTGGAAACGGAGGCGGGATCGTTGCGCCGTCTCGGTGTCAGCCCCGGGGTACAGATCGAGGTCAGACCGTGACGCCGGCGCTGGTGATTGTGGCGACGCCGATCGGCAATATGGGCGACCTGTCGCCCCGTGCGGTCGAGGAACTGGCCGCGGCAGCGCTGGTGTGCTGTGAGGACACCCGTCGCACTGGGCGCCTGCTGAGCCGCGCCGGTGTGCAAGCGAGAGCGCTGCGGCGGGTCGACGCTCACACAGAAGGCGCAGCTTCGGCGGCGGTGCTTGAATTGATCGCGGCAGGGCGCAGGGTCGTGCTGGTGTCTGACTCCGGCACTCCGGGAGTCAGCGATCCGGGCCGGCACCTGGTAGCGGCAGTCGCGCAGGCCGGTTGTGAGGTGGTGGTCGTGCCCGGACCGACCGCAGCGATCGCGGCTCTGGTGGGCAGCGGTTTCGCCATCGACCGTTTCTGTTTCGAGGGTTTCCTGCCGCGGCGCGGCCGCGAGCGGGCGAGTCGTCTGGAGCAGTTGGCGGCCGAGCAGCGCACCTGCGTGTTGTATGAGTCGCCCAAGCGGATTGCCGCGACCCTGGCCGATCTCGTCGTCTGCTGTGGTGGTGAGCGACAAGCGGTCGTGGCGCGGGAGCTGACGAAGCTGCACGAGGAGTTCGTGCGCGGCTCGCTTCATGAGTTGCTTGAGTGGTCTGCTGCTGAGCCCAAGGGTGAGATTGTGCTGGTGCTCGAGGGAGCGCCTGAGCCTCCCGAGCCTGACGACGAGACGATCGTCGCCGCGCTTGATCTGGCCCTGGCGCAGGGCTTGGGCTCGAGGGACGCGGCAGCGTCGGTAGCGGCGGACCTGGGGGTGTCGAAGCGCCGGGCCTACGACTTGGTGCACCACCGCTGAGAGTCGGAAACGGCCTGCTCCCGACGGGGTGTCCCCGCGGTTGGCACACCCCCCTTGCAAAGAACGTGCGCGGATTGAACAGCGTAGGTGCGCCGAGACCTGTTGTATCCCGCTCTTGTTCGCTGGGCTCACGGGCCGCTCGGGCCACGGCCTCGTTCGGTCGCGGCCGTGTGCGGGATCAATCCGCTCGGCCTCTAATCGACCCGTGGGCGCTCAGATGCTCGGGTAGCCTCAGGCTGATGTCTGTTCCAGTTCTCGTTGCCGTTGCCTGGCCGTATGCCTCGGGTTCGCGTCACCTCGGCCATCTCTCAGGGGCCTATCTGCCGGCCGATGTGTTCGCCCGCCATCAGCGGATCGTCGGCAACGAGGTGCTGATGGTCAGTGGTTCCGATGTCCATGGCACGCCGATCACGGTGCGAGCCGACAGCGAGGGCGTGACTCCCAGCGTGATCGTCGACCGCTACCACTCCGAGTTCGTGCGGCAATGGGACGAACTGGGATTCTCCTGGGACCTGTTCACGACCACCGGCACCGAGAACCATGCCCGAGTCACCCAGGAGATGTTCTTGGCGCAACTGCACAACGGCCACATCGACCGCAGAGTCTCCGAGCAGTACTACGACCCCGAGGCCGACCGATTCCTGCCCGACCGCTATATCGAAGGCACATGTCCGCACTGCGGCTATGCCGAGGCCCGTGGCGACCAGTGCGACGACTGCGGGCGGACGCTCGACGCCTTAGAACTCGGCAATCCCCGCTCGAAGATCAGCGGCGCGACTCCACAGCGGCGGGAGACCGAGCACTTCTATTTCCGATACTCCGATTTCACCGAGCGGCTCGCTGAGATCTACGAGGACAAAGCGTATTGGCGCCCGCACGTCCTCAACTTCGTGCGCGGCTACCTCAAGGAGGGACTGCTCGATCGGGCCATCACCCGCGATATCGAGTGGGGGATTGAACTGCCTGTCGACGACCTCGGCCCGGGCAAGCGCATCTACGTCTGGTACGACGCGGTGATCGGCTACCTGTCGGCCTCCAAGGAATGGTCAGCCCGGCAAGGAGACGAAGATGCGTGGCGACGCTGGTGGGAGAACGACCAGAGTCGCCACGTCTATTTCATCGGCAAGGACAACATCCCGTTCCACTGCCTGTTCTGGCCTGCTCAGCTCATCGGCGCGGGAAACCTCCATCTGCCCGACGATGTGCCCGCCAACCAGTACGTCACCTTCAAGGGCGGGAAGGCGTCTGCTAGCCGCGGTGTCGGGTTGACCATCGACGAGGGCCTGGCACTGTTCGAACCCGACGGGCTGCGTTACGCCCTGGCCGCCAATTTCCCCGAGCAGGCCGACACCGAGGTGTCGATCGAGTCGATCGCCCGGCGGATCAACGAGGAGCTGGTTGCCAACTGGGGCAACCTCGTCAACCGGGTGCTGTCGATGCTGCACAACAACCACGGCGTTCAGCCCGCGTCGGTCGACCGCAGCGCCGAGGACCGGGCACTGCTTGCTGCCGTCGATGAGACCCTGGCGGCCTGCGGTCAGCAATTCGAGCGGGTGGAGTTGCGCGCCGCGCTGCGCCTGGCCATGAGCGGCGCTCAGGCGATCAACGCCTATCTCAACGCGACCGAGCCGTGGAAGCTGGCCAAGACCGATTCCGCGAGGAGCGCCACGGTGCTCGCCACCGCTCTCGATGCGATCAACGGGATCCGTGTCGGTCTGGCTCCGTTCCTGCCGTTCTCGTCGGCCCGGCTCGACGAGATTCTGGGACCACTCGACGGTTGGGCCCGCAAAACGGTGCCGCCCGGCACCGAGATACCCAAGCCGACCCCACTCTTCGCGAAGGTGGACGTCGACGCGATCCTGGGCTGAGCGGTATGGCCTGGATAGACCAGCACTGCCACCTCCCAGCCGGTGCGGAGGGCCGCCAACTGGCAGAAGAAGCACGCGCGGCAGGCGTTGAGCGTCTGATCACAGTCGGCACCGGGATCGAGGGGTCGCGCGAGATGATCGCTCTGGCCGGCGAGATCGAAGGAGTGTGGGCGACCGCGGGAGTTCACCCCCACGATGCCAAGGATGGAATCGACGGGCTTGAGGAGCTGTTGTCGTCGCCTGGAGTCGTGGCGGTCGGGGAGTGCGGGCTCGACTTCCACTACGACCATTCGCCGCGCCGCACCCAAGTCGACATGTTCGCCCGACAGATCGGCCTGGCCCATCGCCACGATCTCCCGTTGATGATCCACTCCCGCAGCGCCTGGCCGGAGACCTTCGAGGTCCTTGATCGGGAGGGCGTCCCCGAGCGGCTCGTGTTCCACTGTTTCAGCGGCGGCACAGCCGAGCTCGAACAGTGCCTGGCGCGGGGCGCGCTGGTCTCGTTCTCGGGGATCATCACCTTCGCGCGTGCTGATGAGTTGCGTGCCGCGGTGGCGGCATGCCCGCTCGACTGCCTGCTCGTCGAGACCGACAGCCCCTACTTGGCACCGGTGCCGCATCGTGGAAAACCCAACCGTCCGGCGTTGGTTCCCCTGGTCGGAGCGGCTGTAGCGACGGTCAAGGGTGTGCCCGTGCATGAAGTGGAAGCCGCGGTTTGGAAGACGTCTTCGGTCATGTATGGTCTCGGCGAGGCTTGAGAGAGCGAGCGGCCTGCGCCCGTGGCTCCTCTCGTCGCTCTTGTTGTTGCCGCCAGAGTTTTGCAGTTGTGTTACAAAATCCGCTATGGTTGATGCCCCTGTCAGGTTAGTAGCCGTGTTGAGGGCTTGGTCAGAGGGAAAGGACAACTGCTCTGGATGCCATCACGAACGGACGACGCAAGCTCATTGGTGCCTCGCTAGCGGTTTCAATCTTGCTGGGTCTGTACCTTTCCACAATCGCGGTGTCAGCTTCTGAGCAGCCTGCGAGTAGCAGCTTGGATCCCTTGGTGTCGGTCGACGTCGAGGCGTTCTTTGACCGCGCCGCAACGTGGACCAAGACGCATCGACAACACCGCGACGCGGTCCGCGCCCGGGCATTGTCGTTGGCCGCGGAGGCCCGCGCCGCCGCGGAGTCTCAAGCCCGGGCGACTTCGACGACGGTGCCAGCGCCGACAACTGCGCTGCTGTCGACTGCGGTGCTGTCTACTGTGGAGTCGTCGGCTACTGCGTCGGTTGCGGCAGCTGAGTCGTCGGCTACTACGACGGTTCCGGCCGCTGAGTCGTCGGCTACTGCGTCGGCTCCGGCCGCTGAGTCGTCGACGGCTACTGCGTCGGCTCCGGCCGCTGAGTCGTCGACGGCTACGACGGTTCCGGCGGGTGAGTTGTCGGCTACTGCGTCGGTTGCGGCCGCTGAGTCGTCGACGGCTACGACGGTTCCGGCAGGTGAGTCGTCGGCTACTGCGTCGGTTGCGGCCGCTGAGTCGTCGGCTACTACGACGGTTCCGGCAGGTGATGCGTCGTCCGCTACGGTGCCGCCGACTGTTGAGTCGTCGACGGCTACGACGGTTCCGGCAGTCGGGGGGTCCGCTGATGCGTCTGCGACCAGCGCATCCACCGACGCGGAGGTTCTGGACGCGCCCACGCCACCGACGACCACGGTTGCGACCGCAACCGGTGCAGCGGCGAACACCACCGTTGACCCCCAAGCCGCAGCCGACGCCGCGGTTCCGACACCAGAGCAATGGGAAGCACTGCGACAGTGCGAGTCCCACGGTAACTACCGGGCCGTCAGTCCCGGAGGCCGCTATCGGGGCGCCTACCAGTTCTCCCGCTCGACGTGGGACTGGGTGGCGCGCCGGATCGGAGCTGACCAACTTGTCGGGGTCGATCCCGCCGAGGCGTCAGCGGCGGATCAGGACCGCATGGCGCAGGAGCTATGGGACATCAACGGTTGGCGGCCCTGGCCCTCTTGTTCACGAAAACTCGGGTACCTGTAGGGTGTGCAGCCGAGACAGTGACGCACTCTCCTCAGCAACTGCTCGCGATACTTGACTCCCATTGTCTGGAGCCGCGCCGCGGGCTGGGTCAGAACTTCGTGGTCGATCCCAACACTGTGCGCCGTATCGCCAAGCTGTCCGGAGCGGGTGCCGGGGAGGCGGTCGTTGAGATCGGTGCCGGTCTGGGATCGCTCACCCTGGCGTTGGCGGAGACTGGCGCGGAGGTCACTGCCGTCGAGGTCGACAGCGGTCTGGCCCGGGCGCTTCGAGACATCGTCGCCGACCACGATGTGCGGGTGGTCGTCGACGACGCGCGGACCCTCGATTGGGCGGCACTGCTGGCGGGTCGCAACGACTGGCGGCTCGTCGCCAACCTGCCCTACAACATTGCCGCATCGCTGGTCGTCGACCTTCTGGGCAACGTGGCGGCACTGAAGTCGATGCTGGTGATGGTGCAACGCGAGGTGGGGGAGCGTCTGGCAGCGGAAGCCGGCGACAAGGCGGTTGGGATCCCGTCATTGCTCGTCGCCTACCACGGCACCGCGAGACTGGTCGGTCGTGTCCCGGCGACGGTGTTTCACCCGAGGCCCAAGGTCGAGTCCGTGCTCGTGCAGATTGATCGACACCCCGTCCCGCCGGTCGAGGAGCCGCTGGAACTGATCGGTACTCTGCTGCGCGCCGGTTTTGGTCAGCGTCGCAAGATGCTGCGACGGTCTCTGGGGGCCTATGTCGATCCTGCGGGCTTCGAGGAAGCGGGAGTCGACAACCGGGCACGGCCTGAGACGCTGTCGCTTCGCGATTGGTCCCGACTGGCCGCAGCAGCCGATTTCGGCCCCGCGGCCACGCAGTAGCCGATTTCGGCCCCGCGGCCACGCAGTAGCCGATTTCGGCCCCGCGGCCATGCAGTAGCCGATTTCGGTGCCGCGAACTAGAACGGGAATGCATCGCTGCCACACGACAAACCCTCACCTGCCCGCGCGGGTCTTCAGGTCGAAGCTTCGAGGCGAGCCTTGATGCCCTGTAGCACGCGCGTCATGTTGGACTGATGGGCGCGGAGGCGGTTGGCGATCAGGCGGTGCTCCTTGTCGGGTGCCTGCTCGATGAACGCGTCGAGCCCGGACCGGCCGGGCCCCAGCAGCAGCCGAAACAGCAGACGGGTACCACCGCCGATGAGGTCTTGGAGCTCGAAGCGCCAGCGAGCACCGGGACTGTCTCGGTCTGAGGTGCACCAACCGAAGGCGTTGGGCTCGTCGCAGACGTCGACATAGCACCGAACCTCCCAGTCGCCGAGTACTTCGAGGTAGTTCCGCCCGACGAACGATGCCCCCAACGCGGGGCCGTCGTGGCCGTCGTCCCAGGCCGCAGAGATGAACTCGGTGGAGAAGCTGGCAGGAAGGTTGATGTCGGTTGCCGCAGCCCACACCTCGCCGATCGGAGCGGCTATGTCGGTCTCCACGACCACACCGGGGCCGTCAGCCATCCTCAGCGCAGCGCTGGGACCCGCTCCACAGGTGATTCCGTAACGGTCGAAGAAGGTGATCTGGCGTGCCGGGGGTCGAGGGACGGCACGGAAATCGGTGCCCTTGGTCCAAGCGACCGGCAACATGGCGATCTCGGTGATCTCCGCGGGAATCCCCAGTAGTTCCTTGAGCTCTGGAGACTTGGCGAGCACTGCGGTGGTCCAGGCGCTGCCCAGTCCGCGGGCCCGCAGGGCCACGCAGAAGCTCCAGGCGCTCTGGATCACCGAATCGAACAGTCCGGGAGCGCCGCTGCCGTCGTGGCGGCCCACGATCGTCGGTATCACGATCACCGGCACCCTTTCGAGGTTCTCCGCCAGGTGCGCCGCCGAACGCATTGCCTCAGCACTCGGATGGTCGGTGCCCTCCATTCGGTCGCGCGCAGCGATCATGAAGTCGCCGGCGGCCTCGCGGTAGAGCCGGGCCAGCTCTGCTTTCAAGTCGGGGTCGCGCACCACGATCCAGCGTCGGCTCGACTGGTTGCCTCCAGTCGGTGCCTGTTCTGCGACGTCGATGCAGTCGAGGATGATCTGACTGTCGACCGGCCGTTCCAAGTCCAACCTTCGCCGGACCGCACGGGTGGTGGTTAGCGCCAGGTCGACCGCTGCTGTGTCAATCTGCATGGCGGGAGCCTAGTCGTGGAGCAGCAGAGCCGTCCGCCGGCCGCCGATTCAGCAGTTGGAGGCCGAGCGCATAGGTGGGACAACGCGGCCCATACGACGCGAGGTTATTGCCACGGCAGTTTCGCACGAGCCGCCTGAATGGTGATGTTCGTTGCGCCAACTGCACGCGACGCGAGGCTTTTACCACGGCAGCCTCGCACTGTTTGGCCCGCGGCAGCCCCGCCTCTCGGGTCGGCGGCGTAGCCTGTCGGGGTGGTTGCGATTCATGCACCTGCAAAGTTGACGGTGTCGCTGAGCATCACGGGAGTCCGTGAGGACGGCTACCACCTGATCGACGCCGAGATGGTGAGCCTCGACCTGTGTGACGTGGTCGAGTTGTCCGACGGTGACTCCCTTGAGGTCGTCGGACCCCACGGTACTGCGGACCTCGGCGATGAACGGGACAATCTCGTGTGGCGGGCTCTCGAGTTGTGCGGTCGCACCGCGGCGGTCCGGCTCCACAAGCACATCCCCCCGGGCGCGGGCCTCGGCGGCGCTTCTGCCGATGCCGCAGCGGTCCTGCGCTGGGCCGGTTGCACCAACCTCCACAAGGCGGCAGGAATCGGCGCGGACGTGCCCTTCTGCCTCCGCGGCGGACGGGCCCGGGTCACCGGCATCGGAGAGACAGTCGAACCCCTGCCGTTCGTTGCGCGCACAGTGACCCTGTTGATCCCGCCGGTGCATTGCTCGACCAGCGAGGTCTATGCGCAGTGGGACCGACTCGGCGGGCCGGTCGGCGACAACGGCAACGATCTCGAAGCAGCCGCGCTGGCCGTCGCTCCCGAGTTGCGACGCTGGCGCGACCTACTCGGCGACGCTTCGGGTCAGCGCCCGCGGCTCGCTGGCAGCGGGAGCACCTGGTGGGTCAACGGCGAGCATCCCGGCGAAGACCGACTGATCGCCCGCACCGTCCCCGCCGCTCATCAACCGCATTAGAGGCCCTTCACATGCACAGAGAGGACCCGGGGTGGGGGTCCTTTCTGGCTGTGCTGTGGGGCACATTGGGGGGAGTGTGTGTCGGCCTAGCATGCCCCGCTGGTCGGGAGGCTGTTTTCTTGGTCGGACACGATTATGATCGATTCTTGGGTGCTGAGTGGGACCACGTCTAGTACAAAGGCGTTCGTATCGGGTTGTGGCACTTCTGTGAGCAGGTAGTCAGATGTGTTGAACATTTGCCAGCGGATCGTTTCGAGGGAGTTCTCGATCTCAGAGCGGATGTCTCCGACGCGTAGACCCCGCCAGGCCGCGCAGTGAAGGCTGGACTCTGTGGCAATGTAGGTTTCTCCATCCGCAGCGGGGCGTCCGTAGTTGATGACGAAGAAACCGGTCCCCTCGACTTCGAAGGCCGTGACACCCTCGGCGTCGCGTGTCGTCTCCACCTCGAAGTCGCCGTGGACCTCAAGTGAGACTACGTGACCCACCAGTCCGTCTGGAACCGGAACGGCTCGCAGCCTCGTGTTCAATCCGGCATTGAGGAGTTGGGCCGCTGCTGCGTCGGGGTCTGTGACTAGGTTGGATACTTCGACCCTGATTGTTCCGTCGGTTCGGGTGATGGTGAAGGCCTGGGCGGGCTCGGCCCGGGGCCATAGAATCACGAGGGTGGCAGCGATCACCGCCAGCACTCCGGTCAACGACATTGCGAGAGCCGGCGAACGGTGCCGCTGTCGCTGGCGCTGGGGCACGGCGGCGCGCTCAGTCGCCGCGTCGTGGAGGTGTTGTCCCAACCGGTCAAGAAACGGGAATTCGGAGGTGTTGCCGCCAGTCATTTCAGTATCTCGTTGAGGAGGTGGAGGCCGCGGCTCACACGGGTCCGGGCGGCACCTGGACTGCAGTTCAGTTGGCGGGCGATTTCAGAGTATTTGAGTTGGTCGATGACTCGAAGCCGCACCGCCTTGCGAAGTTTCACGGGGAGCTTATCGAGCGCGTCCAACGCGGCGGCCCCGTCAAGAATGTCCTCGGTTCGGCGCAGCGCCTCAACTGATTCTTCATCGATCGGCTCTCGGGGAATGCCCAGCCGTGTTCTGGCACGGTCAGCGACCTTGCGCCGGCGCCAGTACATCGCGAGCTGGCGTTTGGCGATCCCGTAGAGCCATGCCTCTGCGCTGCCCCGTCGGACATCGAACTGACCACTGTTGGTGAGGGCCGCAGCGAACGTCTCCGCACAGAGGTCCGCGGCCACGTCGGGGTCGTCGGTACGTCGATAGAAGTATCGCAGAAGGCTCTCCGCATTACTCCGATAGAACGCGTCGAACACCGTCGGGTCACCGAGGCGGTGATCCGCCGAGTCGCTCACCAGCTCAGTTTGGCATGATTCGAACTCGGCCGTCAGCCGTAGCGGACACAGGAGGCGCGGTTGTTGATCCACCCAAGGGTCGGCACCGAACCAGAGATCGGTTTGTTCGGCCCGGAACAAGACGACGAGTCGTAGAACTTGGTCGGCGACTCTCCACAGTAGTGATAGCTCGACTCGATGTTGTTGTTCCACGACCCAGACGGCCTCCAGACCAGGCCCGAGCATCCCGACCCGGTGATCGTGATCGAAGATCCGGTGAAGTTCTGACCCTTGAAATGAACCCCGAGCACACTCGACGACCGGGCGCCCGACACGCCCCTGGCAGTGCTCTGTCAAACACTGGTGCGAGCCGCCCGAAGAGACTCGAAACATCCTGCCTCTGTCGCGGTGCCACCGCTCACGTCGACAACACAGTGCGACTCTTGTGGACTGCCCCGCACCGCCGCTCCAGCGGCAGGCGACAGCACCACCAGCAATCCCATGCATATCAATATTCCCCAAGCTCTGGACTTCCACGCTCGTCCTCCATTGCTTCGACTGACTCGTTCTGTAGACCCCACAGCATTCCTCCACTCCTAGATTATGTTCTTTTTCTTTGCTCGGGCTTTCCTCTCCGACCCTTGTCAACTCAGTGATAGAACTCATGCAGATCACGGACGAATACGGCTGTTCTGATTTGATACATCTTGGTGTTCATCGCTTTTCATTCCTTTCATTCCTTAGGAGGTCGTTGATGCTAACGGAGGACGATCCAGTTATCGCAGAGGCATCGTTTGGGTCGTTCCGGTAAACCGATGAGCGCATCCCCGAACTGGGGCTAGCGTTATTTTG
>JAHQYN010000024.1 GCA_024421085.1 Acidimicrobiia bacterium | reverse complement strand
GCATAGGTAGACATTCTCGCTCTTTTCTGCAGTTGCCCAGAACGGGCAGACATGGTTTGCCGTGACTCTACCGTCGCAGAACCGCGTCTTCAAGGAATCTCGGAAAATTCTGTCCGACCCCGATCACCCTCCAAGACACCCGGGCCGTGTCGCCCCCGGGCCGTGTGCGCCGCTAAGCCACAGACGGCATCCGCACCGTGCTCGACGCCGCCGACTGAGCCTCGATTCGAATCCACCGGGAACCGGTGCCGGAAGCCTTTCGAACAAGCGCGTGTCGGCTAGGGGTGCATCTCGGTAGCGTGTCTCGGTCAACTCGAAGGCCCGTAGCCTTCGAGGCACTTCTCAGAAACGAACAGGAGAATTCGTGAGCGCCGTCCCCTACCTGGCCATGATCTCAGCCGTCGCGGGCCTGCTGCTGGCAGGTTACTACTACAAGTCCGTCGAATCGGCCCCTGCGGGCAACGAGCGGATGGTGTTCTTGATGAAGGAGATCCAAAAGGGCGCTCGTGCCTTCCTGAAACAGGAGTACACCTGGGTCTCCGTGTTCGTCGTGGCGATGATCGTGCTGCTGGCGATCGTCATCGACCCCTTCGCCTCGCTCAGCTACGTGATAGGCGCAGTGCTCTCCGCCACCGCTGGCTACGCAGGCATGACCGTGGCAACAATGGCCAACGCCCGCACCACCGAAGCCGCCCGCAACGGCCCCTCGGCGGCACTCCCTGTGGCTTTCAGGGGTGGCGCGGTCATGGGCTTCGCGGTAGCGGGCCTGGCCCTGCTCGGCCTGATGTTCACCTACCTGCTCTTCGTCGAATGGCTCGAGATCGACAAAGCGTTCGAAGTGGTCACCGCCTACGGCCTCGGGGCCTCCTCCATCGCGCTGTTCAGCCGTGTCGGCGGCGGGATCTTCACCAAGGCCGCAGACGTCGGCGCCGACCTGGTCGGCAAGGTCGAGGCGGGGATCCCCGAAGACGACCCGCGTAATCCAGCGAGCATTGCCGACAGCGTCGGTGACAACGTCGGCGATGTCGCCGGGATGGGCGCCGACCTGTTCGAGTCTTACGTCGGCTCGATAATCGCCCCGGTAGCGCTCACCGCGTTCTCGGTCGCGGGCGGCCTCGCAGCAGCCGACGCCGGGCTCGACGAGAACGCCTCGCGGCTGATGTTCCCGATGGCCATCGCCTTCGTCGGCATGATCGCCTCGATCATCGGCTCATTCCTGGTCAAGGGCGGTGACAGCACCGACAGCAAGGCGCTGAGCCGAGCGCTCCACCGTGGCACCAATGTTGCCATGGGCCTCACCGTCGTCGCCACGGTCGGCGTCGCCTACTGGATGTTCGGCGACGACCGTTACGACGCCCCCTACGGACTCGCCGTATCGGTGATCGGCGGCCTGCTGGTCGGCTGGGCGCTCGGCAAGACCGCGGAGTACTACACCTCAGACCACTACAGCCCGGTGAAGCGGATCGCTGCGCAGTCCGAGACCGGGCCTGCCACCACGGTCCTGTCGGGGATCAGCGCCGGCATGGTCTCGGTCGCCTCGTCGGTGCTGCTGGTGCTCGTCGGCGTGGGAGTCGCCTACTGGGGCGGCGAACAGACCCTCGGCGAAGGAGGCGGCATCTACGGGATCGCAGTGGCCGCCATCGGCATGCTGGCCACGACCGGCGTGGTCGTCTCAGTAGACGCCTACGGGCCGATAGCCGACAACGCGGGCGGCATCGCGGAGATGGCCGAACTCGACCCGTCGGTACGCGAGGTCACCGACGCCCTCGACTCGCTCGGCAACACCACCGCGGCCATCGCCAAGGGCTTCGCAGTCGGATCAGCGGCCCTCACCGCGTTGGCACTGTTCAAGAGCTTCGAGTTCGCGGTCTCCCAGGAAGGCGGAGCGCTGAGCCTCAACGTCGGCGAGGTCGACGTCTTCATCGGACTGTTCCTGGGGGCGGGGCTGCCGTTCCTGTTCGCGGCGCTCACCATCGACGCGGTGGGCCGGGCTGCGGCCACCATGATCGAGGAGGTGCGCCGACAGTTCCGTGAGATCCCCGGACTGCGCGAGGGCCGCGAGGGCGTGTCACCGGACTCTGCGCGGTGCGTGCAGATTTCCACCGACGCCTCCTTGAAGCAGATGGTCGTCCCGGGCGCGCTCGCGGTGGTGGTTCCCCTCGTCGCCGGTTTCATCGACGTCGACATGCTCGGCGGTCTTCTCGCTGGCGCGCTGGTGACCGGATTCGCCCTCGCCATCTTCATGGCCAACGCGGGCGGAGCATGGGACAACGCCAAGAAGTACATCGAGGCGGGCGCCCACGGGGGCAAGGGTTCAGACCCGCACAAGGCAGCGGTGGTCGGCGACACCATCGGCGACCCGTTCAAGGACACCTCCGGCCCGGCCATGAACATCTTGTTGAAGGTCATGACCATCGTCTCACTGGTGTTCGCCAGCGCCTTCGTCTAACCGCGGCAACCGCAAGGCTCCGCTGGCACCACTTCGCCCGCACCACAGGCCCACGATGAGCACCGACGCAGCGAAACGCCGACAGATCCGACGATGAGCACCGACGCAGCGAAACGCCGACAGATCCGCCAACAGATCCGCCAACAGATGCGCGAACGGCGCGCCAGCCTGGATTCCGAGCGCCAGACTCGGGCTGCCGAGGCAGTGCTGGCAAAGCTCGAGAAGATCGAGATGCTGCGCACGGCGGCGGCGGTGGCCGGATACCGCGGCGTGCGCGGCGAGGTGAACATCGACGAGATCCTGTCACGATTGATCGCCAGAGGGGCCACGGTCACCGTGCCGAGGGTCGTCGGCGACCATCTGGAGTTCGTGGAGTGGCTGCCTGCCGCCGCCTCCACCAGAGGGGCCTTCGGCATCCCTGAGCCGGTCGGGTCCGAGGCGCTGGATCTCAGGGCCCACGATGCGGTGCTCGCCCCGTTGACAGCTTTCGACCGCACCGGCGCCAGGATCGGGCAGGGCGGAGGGTTCTATGACCGCAGTCTCGGCCGCCTCGGCGACGAGCGGCCCGCCCTCATCGGAATCGCATACGCCTTTCAGGAGGTGGAGCAGATCCCCGTTGAGCCCTGGGACATCCCCCTGGACGCAGTGGTGACAGACACTAGAGTGACAGTGTTCCGCTCCGGCACCCTGTAGCGGCAAGAGATCAGCGAACCGTCCCCGACAGGAGTAGACAAGGGTCGTGCACGTCATCGTGGTTGGAGCGGGTGAGGTCGGCACCTACGTCGCCGATCGTCTCAGCCGGGAGGGACACGACGTGGCGATCATCGACCTCAACCGCGAGCGCCTCCGCAAGCTCGACGAAGACCTCGATGTGCTGGTGGTGGAAGGCAGCGGCACCCATCCCGAGACGCTGCGCCGCGCAGGAGTCGAAGAAGCCAGCCTAGTCGTGGCCGTCACCAAGGACGACGCGGTCAATCTGGTCTGCTCCCAACTGTCGAAACTGCTGGGGGCGAAGCGGACGATAGTGCGCATAGAAGCCTCGGAGCTTCGCGGCAAGCAGGCCGCGAAGCTGCGCCAGGCAGCAGCCGTCGACCTGGTGATCGATCCCGACTCCGAAGCGGCCGAGGACGTCCTGGAGCTGATCGACCATCCCGGCGCCGATGAGGTCGAGAAGATGGCCGGAGGGGAGGTACTCGTCATCGGCGCCCGGCTGTCGGCGGCGTCGCCGCTGGTGGGGCGCTCGCTGAGCGACGTCGGCAAGGAGTTCGAACCCGAATGGGAGTTCGTCGTGGGCTCCATCGGACGGGGCGACGAGACCATCATCCCGCGCCGCAACCACCACCTCGAAGCGGGGGACCACATCCGGCTGGCCGTCAAGAAGCGGGCGCGGTCACTGGTCACCGAGCTGCTCGGCCTCGAACGCTCCACCCTGCACCGGGTGATGCTTCTCGGAGGAGGCCGCACCGCGGAGATACTCGCTCAACGACTGGCCGCGCGGGGGATCTACGTAGTGATCGTCGAACGCTCGCCGCAAAGGGCGCGGGCGCTGGCCGAATGCCTCGACGAAGCCCTGATAATCGAGGGCGACATCACCGACGCGGACCTCCTCGAAGAGGCCGACGTCGGCCGATTCGACATGATCGTGGCCCTGACCGGCGAAGACGACGCCAACATCTTGGCCTGCCTGTACGCCAAGTCGAGCGGCGCTGGCGAGACGGTGGCGGTGGTACACCGTCTCGCCCTGCTCAAGCTGCTGGGCGATGTCGGGATCGACGTCGCGCTGTCACCGCGGACCGCCACAGCCAACGGGGTCCTCCGCTTCGTGCGCGGCGATGTCGCCGCCGTCGCCACCTTCCTTCACGGCGACACGGAGGTGCTCGAGCTCGAAGTCGCAGTCGACAGCCCTGCGGACGGTGCCCTAGTCAAGCACCTGGGACTTCCCAAAGACGTACTCATCGGGGCGTTCGTGCGTGACGGCAAGGCGCAGATAGCGCGTGGCCGCTCGCGCCTGCGGGGACGCGACCGCATCGTCGCCTTCGCTGTGCCCGCCGCCGTTGAAGAGGTTCGACGAGCATTCGGGTGAGCCCTCCCCCCAGCGCTCCACGCGCCCGTCTACGCGCACTCGACCCACGCAGGCCGCGCCGCGATTCGCACATCGTGTTGACCGTCACCGACGGACTGCTGGGGCTGGGGGCGGTCACGCTGTTGTGCGCTGTTGCGGGCTCTCTCGACGCGCTGGGCGACAGCGCGGTGCTGGCGGGCACAGCAGTGCTGCTCATCGCAGTCGCGCTGCGTTCACGCGCCAGGTTGGTCCGGCGCCGGCGACCTGCCCCGTCAGCGGTCCTGTCTGGTCTGGCGGCCGCCTGGCTCGCGCTCGTCGCGGTGGGCGCCGCGGTGTACCTGGTCACCGGGACCATCGGCCGCTTCGACGACGCTGCTGTCGAGGCGGCCGCCGGCTTTAGCACCACCGCAGTAACGACTCTCGACCCGAGCGAGCTGTCGGTGCCGATGGCGCTGTGGCGGGCATCCACCCCGTGGGTCCGCGGGGCCGCGGGGGGGCCCCCCCCGGGGGGGGGGGCGCCCCGCGGCGCGCCGGCGGGAAGCCACCCAGTGGCTCGGGGGGCTCGTGGGGATCCTCGCCGGGGTGGTGGCGCTGCCCGCGGCACTGCAGCAGAAACGCCTCGCCCCGACGGAGTGGATCGCCAACGATGACTTCGCGCGGAACAAGCGCACCCGTCAACTCCAGATCATGGTGACCTATCTCGGGATCACCGCGCTCATCGGGGTTGCCTACGCGGCCACAGGAATGGGAACCAAGCACAGCGCCGTGCATGCGCTCACCACGGTCTCGACCGGTGGTTTCTCATCGGCGCCGGACTCGTTCGCGAGTTTCGGAACAGCAGCTGCGGCTGTGGCCACGGTCGGGATGATCATCGCCGGTGCAAGCTACGCGGTTGTCTGGTGGGCGATCAGAGGTCGGGCCAAGTCGCTGGTCCGCAGTCTGGAGCTTCGTGTCTACGGCGCAGTCCTGTTGCTGGGAACACTGTTGGTCTGGTGGCGTGCCGATGAACTCTCCTGGCATGACTCGCTGTTCACGATCGCTTCGTCAGCGAGCACGACCGGTTTCGCGGTAACTGACTGGACCGCGCTCGACCACGGCGTGGCAGCGCTGCTGTTGGTGATCATCGCCACAGGTTCGATGACCGGCTCCGCCGGCGGCGGCTTGGGCATCGGCAGGGCTCGGATCCTGGTCGCGTTCGCCCGGCGAGAGTTGCGTCGCCAACTCGACCCTGGTGCTGTGGTCGTGCTCAAGAGCAGCGGGCGAGCGGTCGACAATCGCGCCATCGAACGCATGACCGGCCATCAGACCGCCCATCTTGCTGCCTGCGCGGCCGCGGCCGCACTGCTGGCACTCGCCGGTGTCGACCTCGTCGGTGCCATCTACACCGGCATCTCGGTGCTCGCGACACACGGTCCGGGGATCGGCACAGGCCCCTACGGCGAGCTCAGCGACTTCAACGGCTGGGCGCGGATCTCGCTGGTGCCGTTCATGTTGGCCGGACGCCTCTCCCTGGTTCCGTTGATGATCGCCATCGTCTGGGGCGTGCATGCCCGCAAGCAGATCGGTCACTCGCTGCGCCGTTGGTTGATGAGCCGTCGAACGCGGAGGCGCTGACGTGCATTCCCGCAAGCAGATCGGTCACTCGCTGCGCCGGCGCCTACCCTGGGCGCGCTTTCGCTCCACGGCGCTCGGCGCCTCCGCGGGGCGGCAGCGATGAGAGGTTTCTGGCGGACCCGGGCAGGCCAGGCACGCCGAGCAACCATGCTGCACGGCGCACCGGGCGGCCGCCCCAGCACCGCTCTGCACGTGATGGGACTGGCCCTGATATTCGTTGCCGCGGGCATGGTGATTTGCACGCTGATCGAATTGGCCTCGACGAACCAAGACAGCGGGGCGCTTGCACTGGGAGCGCTGATCTCCGGTGGTGTCGGGGGTCTGTTGTGGTGGCGCACCCGCGTCGGTTCAACGCGGACGCGAGACGTCTTCGCGGCGGTCGGCTGGACCTGGGCTGCCATGACCCTGTTCGGCGCGGTGCCATACGTGCTCGCCGGCACCTTCGCGACTTCAGGGGTCGATCTCGTCGAGCAGTTGGTCAACTCGATCTTCGAGTCCGCCTCGGGGTACTCGAGCACCGGCTCCACGGTCATGGAAGACTTCGAGCGACCGGGCCGGGGCCTGATGATGTACCGCCAGCTCAGCCAGTGGTACGGGGGCATGGGAATAGTCGTTCTGGCCGTGACGGTGCTGCCCTACCTGGGGGTCGGGGGTCTGGACCTGATCGCCGCAGAGGCGCCCGGTCCCTCCTCGGACCGGCTGGCGCCGCGGGTGTCTGAGACCGCTCGGCAGCTCTGGTCCATATATGCGTTGTCAACGGTGGGAGTCGCGGTCGCGCTGTTCGTTGTTCCCGGCCCCGGTCTCTACGACAGCGTCGCCCACGGTCTCACGACCGCGGCGACCGGCGGCTTCTCGCCCTATGCAAATTCGATCGGGCACTTCGACAGCCTTGTGGTCGAATTGGTGATAATCGCCGGGATGCTCTTCGGGGCCGTCAATTTCGCGCTCCATTGGCGGGCTGCCCACGGCGACCTCGGCGCCTACGGCCGCGACTGGGAGTTGCGAACGTTCGTGTCGCTGATCGCCCGGGCGGCGGCCGTCGCGGGCGCGGTGCTGTGGGTCAGCGAGCCCCTCGGCGGGGGGGGGCGGCCGTGGGGGTCGGGGTGCTGTGGCTCGGGGAGCCTCTCGGCGGAGGCGAGGCGCTGAGAGCAGGCGTGTTCAACGTGATCTCGCTGGGCACCAGCACGGGCTTCGGCAATGCCACCGGCGCCGGGACTGCGGGAGACTTCGCTGCATGGGCGCCGGCGGCTCAGATGGTGATCCTGTTGCTGTTCGTCGTGGGCGCCTCGGCAGGCTCGACCTCCGGGGGCATAAAGGTCATGCGGGTGAGAGTGCTCGCCGGTCACATGATGCGCTCGATGAAGCACACTCAACAGCCCCGCGCCGTCTTCGCGGTGAAGCACGGGGGAGTGGCCGTGTCGGAAGACCTAGTGTCGCGCGTGGCTGGCTTCTTCCTGTTCTACGTCCTGCT
The DNA here is from genome assembly GCA_024421085.1 of Acidimicrobiia bacterium. GTDB lineage: Bacteria > Actinomycetota > Acidimicrobiia > Acidimicrobiales > Aldehydirespiratoraceae > VXYK01. The sequence goes on along the minus strand of JAHQYN010000024.1, from coordinate 28,370 downwards.
GATCTGTTTCGGCGCCGTCGCTCTGACCATGCTCGGCGGCGACCTCACCACCTCGATCGGCACGATCATCTCGGTGTTGGGGAACATGGGGCCCGCACTCGGTGAGGCGGGGCCGACCTCGTCCTACGCCGAAGCCTTCAGCCAGCCGGCCCGTCTGCTGCTCGCCGCGTTCATGCTGATCGGGCGTCTGGAGATCTTTCCGGTGCTGTTGATGTTCGCAGCGCCCTACCGCGCCGTCCGTGTAGCTCTGCAAACCTGAGGGAGCGACTAATTCAGGCACCGATGCTGCGCTCGGCGCGCCCGCGGCGGCGGGCTCTGCGGCGCGTGGGGCGGGGCCGTATCGGAAGGCGATGGCGGGTTCGGGCCAAGTTCGGTATCATTGGGCAACGTCTGAGCCGGGCCAGCGTCGTCCCCGCTCACGTGTGTCGGCTTCACGCCTCATTACCGGAACACTCCCAGGAGATGCAGATGCTTCGCGGACAGCCCCCGCGCCAAGGTCTCTACGACCCCCGAAACGAGCACGACGCCTGCGGCGTCAGCTTCGTTTGCGACATCGCCGGCCGACGCAGCCACGATGTGCTCCTCACCGGGTTCGCGGCGCTGTGCAACATGGAGCACCGCGGCGCCCAGGGCGCCGACATCAACACCGGAGACGGAGCGGGAATCCTGATCCAGACACCGGACCGCTTCTACCGCGACGTGGTCCCCTTCGAGCTGCCCGAGCCGGGCTGCTACGCCACCGGCGTCGCCTTCATCCCCCGGACCGACAGACGCGCAGGCACCGCCCGCGCAGGCATCGCCTCCCGTGAGATCGAACGCATCATCGGCGAGGAGGGCCTGGTCACCCTGGGTTGGCGCGACGTGCCGGTGGACGAGTCGGTGATCGGGTCCGCGGCGCTCATGACGATGCCCGTATTCCGGCAGATCTTCATCAGCGCCGAAGGGTTGAGCGGCCTCGACCTGGACCGCCGGGCCTACATTGCCCGCAAACGGATAGAGCACGAGATCCGGATTCCCGCATCGCCCGAGGGTGGCCTCAGGCCCCAGGATCCGCAGAGCCGGGCCATGGGCGGCGCAGCCAAGCCCTCCGAACGGGTCTACTTCCCGTCGCTCAGCTCCCGAACGATCGTCTACAAAGGGATGCTCACTCCTCCTCAGCTCGCCGACTTCTACCAAGACTTGGGCGACGACCGGGTCGAGAGTGCGCTGGCCCTGGTGCATTCCCGTTTCTCCACTAACACGTTCCCCTCGTGGCCCCTTGCCCACCCCTACCGGATGGTCGCCCACAACGGCGAGATCAACACCATCGCCGGAAACCGCAACTGGATGCGCGCCCGGGAGGCGCTGCTCAAGTCACCGCATCTGCCGGGGCTCGAACGCGCCTTCCCGATCTGCACCGAGGGTGCCAGCGACACCGCCGGTTTCGATGAGGCACTCGAACTGTTGGTCCTCGGGGGGTATCCAGTGGATGAAGCGGTGTTGATGATGATCCCCGAACCGTGGGAACACCACCAGCACATGGACCCGGCCCAGCGCGCTTTCTATCAGTTCAATTCGACTCGAATGGAGCCCTGGGACGGCCCCGCTTCGATCGCCTTCACCGACGGGGAGGTGATCGGCGCAGTGCTGGACCGCAACGGTCTGCGCCCCTCGCGCTACTGGGTCACCGCCGAGGGTCTGGTGATCATGGCGAGCGAGGTCGGCGTGGTCGAGGTCCCGGCGGACCAGGTGGTCGAGAAGGGCCGCCTCCAGCCCGGCCGGATGTTCCTCATCGACACCAACGAGAAACGCATCATTCGAGACGACGAGATCAAGTCGCGTCTTGGAGCAGCCCGCCCCTACCAGAGGTGGATCGACCAGAACCTCACCACGCTCAAGGACCTTCCAGCCGCCGCACCGCGACGCAGCGAGGAGGGGACGCTGACCCAGCGGCAGCTGACTTTCGGCTACACCCACGAGGAGAAGAAGCTGTTGTTGGCGCCCATGGCCGCCAACGCCTCAGAGGCCATCGGATCGATGGGCACAGACACGCCCATCGCAGTATTGAGCAGCCGCTCACGACAGTTGAGCGACTATTTCCAGCAGCTCTTCGCCCAAGTCACCAACCCGCCACTCGATGCCATCCGCGAGCAGATCATCACGTCGCTGTTCGCGCGTGTTGGCCCTGAGGGCAACCTGTTCGACCCCCGGCCCAGTTCCTGTCGAACGATCCATCTCGACAACCCGGTGATCACCGACGACGAACTCGCTCGCTTGGCCGCCCTAGACGGAACCGAGGGGCCGCCAGGTTTTCGTGCCGCGGTCCTGTCCACCCTCTACCCGGTCGCCGCCGACGCCGAGGAGACGACCGACGCCCAAGGCATGGCCGACGCCCAGGGCATGGCCGACGCCCAAGGCATGACCGACGCCCAGGGCATGGCCGACGGCCAGGCAATGAAGCGCGCGCTCAGCGAACTGCGCGGGGCCGCCGACGCGGCCATCGAGGGCGGCGCCACGGTGCTGGTGCTCAGTGACCGTGGCACCAACGAGTTGGAAGCGGCGATTCCCTCGCTGCTTGCCACCAGCGCAGTACACCATCATCTCGTCCGCCAGAAGAGCCGCACCCGGGCCGGACTGGTGGTCGAGGCCGGCGACATCCGCGAGTGCCACCACATCTGCCTGCTGATCGGCTACGGCGCCAACGCCATCAACCCGTACCTAGCGCTCGAGACGATCAGCGAGATGGTGCAGCGGGGCGAGCACGGACTCGACCCGTCGATGCCGCTGTCGCAGGCGCACCGCAACTATGTCGATGCCGCAGGCAAGGGTGTCTTGAAGGTGATGTCGAAGATGGGGATCTCCACTGTGGCGTCGTACACCGGCGCGCAGATTTTCGAGGCGATCGGCTTGGCCCGCGAAGGCACCGACGAGGACTTCACCGGGACGGGCAGCCGCCTCGACGGCGGGGGGCTCGGCGTCCCGGGCCGCGCGGCGTGGGACTCGACGTCCGGGCCCGAGAGGTTGCCGCACGTCACCGACTGGCCTATCCGCGAGTCGCGACACAGCGCTCGCATCGATCCCTGGAAGTCGGCGGCGAGTACCAGTGGCGACGCGAGGGCGAGTACCACCTGTTCAACCCAAAGACCGTGTTCAAGCTTCAGCACGCCACCCGCGAAGGGCGATTCGACATCTTCAAGGAGTACACCGACCTGGTGAACGACCAGTCCAAGCGTCTGGGGACGCTTCGAGGACTGTTTCGATTCAAGTCGGACCGCCAGCCGGTGCCGATCGAGCAGGTCGAGTCGGTCCCCTCCATCGTCAAGCGCTTCTCAACTGGAGCGATGAGCTACGGCTCGATCTCCCCTGAAGCTCACCAGACGCTCGCCATCGCCATGAACCGCATAGGGGCCAAGTCGAATACCGGCGAGGGGGGCGAGGACGCCGACCGCTTCGTGCCCGACGACAACGGCGACCTGCGCCGCAGCGCCATCAAACAGGTGGCCAGTGGACGGTTCGGGGTCACCAGCGAATACCTCGTCAACGCCGATGACCTGCAGATCAAGATGGCCCAGGGAGCCAAACCTGGTGAAGGCGGGCAACTGCCCGGCAACAAGGTGTACCCCTGGATCGCCAAGACCCGTCATTCGACGCCCGGGGTCGGTTTGATATCACCTCCGCCCCACCACGACATCTACTCGATTGAAGATCTCGCCCAGTTGATCCACGACCTCAAGAACTCCAACCCTCAAGCTCGAGTTCACGTCAAGCTCGTGGCCGAGGTCGGGGTGGGAACCGTCGCCGCGGGAGTGTCGAAAGCCCACGCCGACGTGGTGCTCATCTCCGGCCACGACGGCGGCACCGGGGCCTCACCGCAGACGTCGATCAAGCACGCAGGCGCTCCCTGGGAACTGGGCCTCGCCGAGACTCAGCAGACGCTGCTGCTCAACGACCTGCGCGACCGCATCGTCGTGCAGTGCGACGGCCAACTCAAGACCGGCCGCGACGTGATGATCGCGGCACTGCTCGGTGCCGAGGAATTCGGTTTCGCCACAGCCCCGCTGGTGGTCATGGGCTGCATCATGATGCGGGTCTGTCATCTCGACACCTGCCCGGTCGGCGTCGCCACCCAGAATGAGAAGCTGCGTGAGAACTTCTCAGGGCAGCCCGAATTCGTCGTGAACTTCGTCGAGTTCATCGCGCAGGAGGTCCGGGAACTGATGGCAGAACTCGGATTCCGCACGCTCGACGAAGCGATCGGACAGGTCGAGGTGCTCGATGTCAGCGACGCCGTCGCCCACTGGAAGACCGACGGATTGGACCTGACCCCGATCCTGCACCTGCCCGAGATCGCCCGCGAGGCGCGTCGCCATCAATCAAAGGAGCAGGACCACGGCCTCGAACGGGCGCTCGACCAGACCCTGATATCGCTGGCGCGCGGTGCCCTTGAAGAACAGCGTCCGGTCACCATCGACATCCCGATCCGCAACGTCAATCGAACGGTCGGCACACTGCTCGGATATGAGGTCACCAAACGGTTCGGAGGCGAAGGACTTCCCTCCGACACGATCATCGTCAACTTCACGGGGTCGGCCGGCAACAGCCTCGGCGCGTTCGTTCCCCGAGGCATCACCTTGAGACTCGAAGGCGACGCCAACGATTACGTCGGCAAGGGCCTCTGTGGCGGACGCATAGTCGTTCGCCCACCACAGAGCGCGAAGTTCGTTGCTGAACAGAACGTCATTGCAGGAAACGTGATCCTCTACGGCGCCACCGCCGGGGAACTGTTCCTGCGAGGTCGGGTGGGGGAGCGGTTCTGTGTGCGCAACTCTGGAGCGGTCGCCGTGGTGGAGGGAGTCGGCGACCACGGTTGCGAATACATGACTGGCGGGCGCGCAGTCATACTCGGCACGACCGGACGGAACTTCGCGGCCGGAATGAGCGGCGGAATCGCCTACGTGTACGACCCCGACAAACGACTTCCGGCACGCACCAACCTTGAAATGGTCGTCCTGGAGGAGCCCGACGACGAAGACTTCGAATGGCTGCGCGACAGGATCGTGAAACACCGCCACGAGACCGGAAGCGAGATCGCGGCGCGGATCCTGGCTGAGTGGGGGACCAGCGCGGCTGACTTCGTCAAGGTCACCCCAACCGACTACCGGCGGGTGATGGCCGCCGCGGCAATGGCCCGCTCCCAGGGCGGCGACGAAGTGGAGGCGATCATGGCCGCCTCCAGCGGATGACGGCAACGGACACCGACGACAATGGCTGACCCCCGCGGATTCCTGAAACACGAACGACAGCTTCCCGAGCGGCGCCCGGTCCCGGTGCGGCTGCTCGACTGGAAGGAGGTCTACAAGGACTTCCCGGAGTCGGACCTGCGTCGACAGGCAAGCCGCTGCATGGACTGCGGGATCCCCTTCTGCAACAACGGCTGCCCGCTCGGCAACCTGATTCCCGACTGGAACGACCTGACTCACAACGGGCAGTGGAGCGAAGCCATAGAGCGACTCCACGCCACCAACAACTTCCCGGAGTTCACCGGACGCCTCTGCCCCGCACCGTGTGAAACCGCCTGCGTACTCGGCATCAACGAGCCCCCGGTCACCATCAAGCAGATCGAGGTGGAGATCGTCGACAGGGCCTGGGCCGACGGCAACATCGCCCCGGTGACGGGAACCGTGGCGACTTCGAAACGTGTGGCGATCGTGGGCTCGGGCCCCGCGGGGCTCGCCGCCGCGCAACAACTGACCCGCGCCGGACACGAAGTGGTCGTGTACGAGAGAGCAGACCGGCCCGGGGGGCTCCTTCGCTACGGAATCCCCGAGTTCAAGATGGAGAAGCGGCACCTCGACCGGCGTCTCGACCAGATGCGAGCGGAAGGCACCCGCTTCGTGTGCGACACCGCGGTCGGTGTCGACGTCTCAGCAGACGAGCTGCGCGGCGCCTTCGCTGCCGTGGTCCTGGCATGTGGAGCAACCCAGGCCCGCGACCTGCCGATACCGGGCCGGGAACTCGACGGCATCCACCAGGCCATGGAGTACCTGCCGATCGCCAACCATGTGCAGCAGGGCGACCTCGCTGAGCCGACCATCACCGCCGAGGGCAAGGACGTGATCATCATCGGCGGTGGCGACACCGGGGCCGACTGCCTCGGGACCGCGCTGCGCCAGGGCGCGGCGTCGATACACCAGTTCGAGATCATGCCCCGTCCACCCGATGAACGGCCCACGACGAATCCCTGGCCCACCTGGCCGATGATCTACCGCGTCAGCTCCGCCCATGAGGAGGGGGGCGAGCGTGAGTTCGCCATCAACACCGTCGAGTTCAGCGGAGACGACGGTCGAGTGACCGGGCTGCGCTCGGTGGCCGTAGAGCAGCGTCTCCGCGACGGTCGCGTGAGTTTCGACCCCGTTGAGGGCTCGGAGCGGCACTTTGCGGCAGACCTGGTGCTGTTGGCCCTGGGCTTCACTGGAGCTGAGCCTCAACCGCTGCTCGACCAGTTCGGCGTGGAACTCGATGAGCGCGGCAATGTGGCCCGTGACGACCAGTGGGCGACCAACGTGGACGGTGTCTTCGTGTGCGGAGACATGGGACGCGGTCAGAGCCTCATTGTCTGGGCGATTGCGGAGGGGCGCTCAGCTGCTGCATCCGTGGACCGCTGGTTGACTGATCACACCCTGCTTCCCAGCCCGGTCACGCCGACCTCAGCCCCGTTGCGCTGATCCCGTGACACTGCGACTCGCAGCGTCGGGCGTTCAGGCGGGGGGCACTCAGGCGTCGGGGCGATGGGCCGAACGCAGATAGTCTGCGAAGAGCAGCACCAGAGCCAGTACGGCCAAGACGTGCACACCCTCGAACTGCTGTGGCCACACAAAGTCGGGCGGGTACCGGAACCTTCTCTGGTCGACCATGATCGACAACGCGGCGATGCCCAGCAGCAGAGCCGAGTACAGCGCCGGACGGTTCCACCAGCGCGGCCGCCAGATGCCGACTGCCACGATTGCTCCGAGGGCGACCGCGGCGAGATGCCACTGCGGCAGGTTGAGCAGCGCGAACCCGAACGCCGAGGCCGCACCGCTGGCGATCAGCCTTGCCGAACCTGCAGACGGAGTCCTGTCCTTGTCTGAGACCTTGTCTGAGACCTTGTCTGGGAAGCCGACGACAGGATCGAGAACCGGAAGTTCGGGGCCGTCACGCCGCCGAGCAACCGAGTTGTCAGGCCGCACAGAACCACGCATGGCCAACCAGACAACGACGACAACGGCGAACAGGCTCATCCACAGAGCCCAGTCAACCAGCCTCTGAGGGGTCCATCGCAGCACGACTGAGCGTTCATCGCCCGCCGGGAGGTGCCAGCCGTTGGCGAACCCGTCGATCAGCACGGGGTCTCCCAAATCGACCCCGTTGACCCGCGCCGACCAGCCAGCGTTGTGACTCTGCCCGAGCACCAGCCAGGTGTCGTCATCGGTTGCCGGCACTCTCAGGGAGTAGGACGTGTCGTCATGGCTCAGCACTTCAACCGAAGGCATCAGCGGTGGAGCTTCAATGGGGCGGGGACTGTGCAGCACGAGCTGGTCAAGGTCGAATCCGAAGGACCTTGACCGCGTCTCGATCCTGAGCCCGTCAGCGACCGAGACCGTCTCACCACAGCCCGACAGCGACAGCTCCCGGCGGGCCAGGGCGTCTGGCGCGGACCCTGACACGCGTGCGGTGACTGCAGCCCCGTTCACAGCCAGCAGCTCGACGCAGCCCGTGTCGATGTCGGACGCTTCGCTGAAATGGACGCCGTCTCCGAGACCGACCTCCGCTATCGAGATCGGCATGGCCACGGCTGCATTGGAGTACCAGTCCCGGGTCGTGCGCTCCTCGACGTCGGCCGCCACCAGCATCAGCGACGAAACCATGCGGTCGAGCCGGTGTACCAGCGAGAGGGTCGCACCCCTGGCGCCGGAGCGGAGACCGCCGGCGAGCACGATCTCACCGGCCGGCTCACCGTCAGTGAACACCAGGATTCGGCGCGGCAGTGAATGGAAGTCGTCAGCCACGACATCCACCACAAGATTCCCAACATGAACCGGCTCGGCGATGTCGAGTTGGAGCCACTGGTCCGCCTGAGGCCCGAACACTCCGGTCCATGCTGTGTTCGGGTCGCCGTCGAAGGCGAACGAGGCGGCGCTGTGCAGGTCACCGGGAAGTCGGCCGCTGGAACGCGCGGTCATGCCCAACCCCGAGGGGGTCCCGGTTCGACCCAAGAGCTCATCGAACTGAGATTCGGGTGCCGCAGCCGAGAGCCTCACCGCGCCAAAGACCTCGAAGCTGCGTCCCGCCGGAATCGGTACCCAGCGGTGCATCTCCGGTTCCGGATCGTCGCGCACGGGCTCCGCAGGATTCGAGCGCTCCCGAGTCAGCACCACCGACAACTCGTGATCGTCGAGGCCCGTTCCCAAGGCCTCGACCAGGGCGACCGGCGTGCGAATCGTCTCATACAGCGGTTGGGGTGATCCGTCGATGCGCACCTCGGCGAATCCCACCGGCGACACTCCAGGATACGTAGCGAACACGCCCAGGTCAAGATCGGTGATCTCCACGGTCACCTGCGATGCTGTCACGGCCGCGAACTCGACGGTCTGGCCGCCTGCATCATGGCTCTGAGGCCCCAACGCGAAGCGGCCCAGCACCGGGTCCGCTACTGCAGGCCCGTAAGCTCTGATCTCCACCTCGGTGATGCGGCGGTTGGTGTCGCCGAGCGGCTGCACGAAAGTCAACTCCGAGATCGTTGTCTCGGACTTGAAGTCGAATACCAGAAACTCACCGCGGGCCTCCGCGAACGCGGCCACGACCCAGGCGGTGTTGAGGTCGCCGTCGACGGCATAGAAGACTCGGTCATCGTTGGTGTAGGTCACCGGGTTGCCGTAGGCGCTGGCTTGAACCGTGAAGTCGCCCTGCTGCACGGCCACGGTCCGGTTGTCGTCGGCATCGAGGTCGCTGCGTTGATCGAGTTCAGCGAACAGCGGCAGTCGATTGTCGGTCGGGTCGTCCACCAGCGGAGCCTCTCCTGCGCGTTCGACTGCTCCGACGTTCTCCCGCAACGTTCCCCAGCGCCGGGCCCTGCGGGCATTGGTGTCGGTTATGACAATGTGGCTCGGCTCGGCCAGGACCGTCGAACGCAGGGTGTCGTCGGCGACAAGGTCCGCGGCGAACCAGATCGGCCGGTCCAGATCCAACAACTCGGCACCGGCAACATCAACGATGCCCTCGGCGTCGCCTACGATCACCGTTGATCCCGCGAGCGGGCGCAGCCGGACGACATCGAGAGCATCCGAAACCTGATGGACCGTCACCGGCGCGGGATCGGCCAATGTCGGATCGGTGCTGAGGAACACTTCGTCGAGCAGCGTCTGTTCGGGGCCAGCCACATTCGGTGCCGGGTCACCGAAGCCGACACCGGGCCCCAGGTCTGGCGTGCGGGCCAACTGGTCCGCCAACGCCACCGGTCGGGGAGTGCGGAAGCGCTCGAAACTCAGGTCAGCGCGATGCACCAAGTCGTCAACCGACATCAACCCAGCAACCGGCACCACCGAATCGAGGTCGAGGGAGCCCTCCTGGAAGCGGCGGTCGAACGCGGTCAGCAGAGCGGCTGACGGCGCAGAACCGAACGGGACCAACTCCCGGGCCACATAGCCGCGGTCCAACAGTCCGGGCGTGATCGGGTCGACAGTGTTGCCCCAGCGGTAAGACGCAAAGTCCGACCCGGGAACCTCCATCACCCGGCCCTCGCGACCGGAGTCGTCGAGGCTCGCGATCGCCTCGATCCAGTACTCGGGGATGGCTTCATCACGATGCAGGTGCTCTTCAATCATGCGGATCCTCCACATCGCCGGATTGTTGAGCACCACCGCGACGCAGATCACCACCGCCAGCGCGCGGCCCGGGCTCGGCCAGCGCCGCTGCACCGCGTTGGCGATCATCCCCAAGAAGACGGCCACCGCCAAGACCAGCATCGGCAACGCCCGGGGCGTCGAACGCAGGGCCAGACCAGCATCGGTCTCTGTGAACGCCTTGAACACCGAACCCAGGGCGCTCGGTCTGTCGAAGGGATGCGAGGCGATCGCGGCGAGCCCGCCGACCACGACCAGCAGCACGAAATAGCAACGATGCCGCCAACGGATCAGCGCCGCTCCCAACAGCGCGAACACGACCAGCCCGAAGCTCAAGAAATGGAGCCATACCCCCTGGGTGTACTCGATGCTCGGCTCGATCCACTGACCGAACTTGTCGTTACCGTAGAAGAACCAGTAGCCGAGCCCCCGAAACACCTCGGGACCCGTCGCGGCATCCGCAACCACCTCGTAGGTCTCGGTGTAACGGGTCACTGGCAGGCTGTAGGCGCCCTGAAGCGCCAGACCGGCGATCCACCACAGCGACACGCCCAGAGAGGTCGCCGCGATCCTCGACGCAACCCCGACTGCGCTGCGCGCCGTGATGGAACGTTCGACTCCAGCGGCGTGCATGAGCCAGAGCAGCGGCGCCAACCCCACCAGCAGCACAGCGGTGGCGTTCACCGAACCGACCGTGACCACCACCAGCGCGAACCAGGCGGGATAGCGCCAACCCCCGCGACGAGCCGCTCTGATGGTGAGGGCGATCATCCAGGGCAGACCGGCCCACGGCAGCAGCACGACCGAGATGCGAGCCGAGTAGTGCAGGACGTACGGACTGAGTTCGTAGGCCAGCATCGCCACCAGCAGACCGCCGCCGCGCCAGTCGAGCGTCTTGAGCAGATAGCGGACTCCCGCGGCAGCCGCGAACAGGATCGAACCGAGCCAGAGGCGCTGAGCCAGCCAGTCCGGGCTTTGAAGCGTCTCGGCCAACCAATAGAACGGACCCATCGGCCACAGGTAGCCGATCGTCTGGTGGGTCACCGTCCCCAGAGCGATGTCGCTGTCCCACAGAGACGACGCTTCGGCCAACAGGCGTGACGGATCGAGATACAGGTAGGTCTTCGTGTCGGCGCCAACCTTGCCCGGGCTCGAGAAGATCAGCGGCAGGTAGGCAACGACCGCGGCAACGGTCAAGGGGGCCGCGTGGCCCAGTCGGCGGCCCAGTCGGCAGCCCAGCCGGCTACGACCCATGGCGGGTGCGTCGAGCAGCCGCGGCGAGCACCGCCATCGTGTCATACGCGGTGCGCTCCCAGGTGAACCCGAGTGCTCGTCGGCGGGCCGCCTCAGCCATGCGGTCGCGCAACTCCGAGTTGCTCAATACACTCACCAGCGCCTCGACGAGACCGTTCGGGGAATCAACCAGCAGACCCGTGACGCCGTCGGACACGGCATCGCAATGGCCGGTGATCCTCGTTGCAACAGCGGGAGTGCCGCATGCTGCGGCCTCGGTCAGGGTCATGCCCCAGCCTTCACTCTTCGAGGCAGCCGCCACGACCCATGATGACCGGTAGAGCCCGACCAGCGTCTGATCGTCGACTCGACCCGCCAGCTCACACCAATGCTCTGCTCCCAGACGCGAGATCTGGTTCTCGAGAGCATCCCGGGCGTAGCCCTCACCAACGATCGTCAGGGTCGCAGGCACGACCTCACGGACCCGGGCCATCGCCTCGATCAGCTCGTCGAAAGCCTTGGGAGGCATCAGGCGGCCGACGGCCAACACACTCGGCGACTCAGACTTCTCGCCGGCCCCCGAGAACATCGGTGAGACCCCGGGCGCCACGACATGCACGTTCTCATCTCGAAACCCCAACCGCTTCAGCAGCATCGCCTTGCTCGACTCGCTGAGCGTCACCACCGGTGTTCGACGGTAGAACGGTGGCGCCAATCGGCTCTCAAGGACCTGCCCGATCCGGGCCAGCCGGGGAGTGAGCACCAGCGGCCACATCTCGGTGTGCACATGGTGCAACCAGGTGACGCGTGGGCCGCGCGCCCAGACAGGTGAGAAGAAGGGCACCCCGTTCCAGATCTCGACCAGAGCGTCGCGGGGGCCGTGGCGACCCGTCGCCTCAGCGAACGCGGCACGCGGAAACACCAGATATCTCCCTGCTCGGCGGATCACCCGGTAGCCGTCACGGGTCGATTCAGGTGGCGAACCCTGCGCATAGGAGGTCCGGATGGTGACCTCCACGCCGGCCTGTGCCCACAGCGAGGCCACCGCGGAAGCATGGATCTCTGAACCGCCCGCCTCCACGTCGGCGAGGTCGCGCCAAGCCAGCATGTGGACACGCCCGATCCCTGCTTCGGCAGCAAGGTCGCCGATCTTGCCGACCGTCGGTGCGGCGTCGGCCGACGAAGCGAATTCCGTTGGTTCAGGCACCCGCGGCACCGACGCAGGTTAGCCGCCGGGTTGCCCAACTCTCACGGCGCGCAGCATGCTGGCCGACAATGACTGGGGCGCCCGACACCGAGCCGGTGACGGTTGTGGTGGTTCACCGCAACCGTGCTGAGCAGATAGGACGCACCGTCGAGACTTTCAGGTCGCAGACGGTTCCCACGCAGGTGACAGTCGTCGACAACGGCAGCGAAGCCTCGACTGCCGGAGCGCTCACCGACCTGGTGGGCGAAGCCGAACTGATCATCACCGGCCGCAACCTCGGGTTCGGGCCCGGGGCCAACGTCGGTATGAGACGTTTCCTGCGACGCGGAACCGGGCAGTGGGTGGCGCTCGCACCCCATGATGCGGTGCCCAACCCGGACACGATCGAGAAGATGCTGGCGGCCGTTGCCGACAAGCCGCGGGTCGGGCTGATGAGCGCGGACGTCGGAGACAACGCACGTCCGATCATCCAGCCGTTCCTCGGCTCGATCGACGCGGCACCGACAGCGACCCGGGGATTCGACCCCTCCGACTATCCGCACGGAACGCTGATGATGTGCCGGAGGAGCTTCCTGTTGGAGGTCGGTCTGTTCGACGAACGCTACTTCGCCTACTGCGAAGAGGCCGAGTTGGGTATTCGTGCCGCCAGAGCGGGTTGGTTGTGCGGGGTGGTCCGGGGAGCCGAGGTCCGCAACCCCGGCATGAGCTCCTCGGTCGAACGGGTCGCCTACCTGCAACTGCGCAACACGCTGTTGATGCTTCGTGAACACTTCGGTGTCACCAACTCGCTGTTTCGTATAGCCGTGGCGCTGGTCCAGATCCCGGTGGGAGTCGTTCACCCACCGGCGCGGGGGCTGCACTGGTCGATTCGCGGACGGCTGTTGGCGATCTGGGACCATCTCCGCGGCCGCTACGGCCCCCCACCGGCCCGGATCAGCTCCAAAGAACACCCCCACGGAAGAACTCGTTGCTAGCGCCGGGCGCAGCTGGAGCCGAACTAACGGGGCGCGCGGGTGGGTTTGGTTCTGCGGCGGGGGGAGCCTATGAGGGCAACTATCAGGCGGGCGTAGTGGTAGACCAGCCTCAACGGACGTTGCGACGGTACGCCGCCGGTGCGTTGGCTCATCAACGCTGGAACCTCAACGACGGTGTACCCACGGCGACAGGCCTCGACGAGGGTCTCCACGGAGTCCATGTAGTTGACGGGGTACTCCCGGGCGAAGACTTCCAGCAGGTCTCCCTGAATTGCCCGGAACCCCGACGACGTGTCGCTGAAGGACTGCCCGGTGATCACTCGAACGCCCACCCTCAGCACCCACATCGCCGCCGCCCGGCTGCGCCCGACGTCGTAGTCCCCCTCCAGGAAGCGGGAGCCGACCGCCAGGTCGGCGCCCGAATCGAGCGCTGCGGTCAGCACCCCGATCTGATCGGCGCGATGCTGACCGTCGGCGTCGAACTGCACGGCCCGCTGATAACCGTGGTCAACCGCGTAGCGGTAGCCGGCCCGCAGCGCCCCGCCGATGCCGAGGTTGAAGGGCAGCACGATGCATCGCACCCCGGCATCGCGCGCCACCGTCGCCGTGGAATCGCTCGAACCGTCATCAACCACGATCACGTCGAGGTCGCCCACCGTGGCGGCGAGTTGGGCGAGCACCGCGGGCAGCGCCTCCTGCTCGTTGTAGGCCGGGACGACGACGATCGTCCGTTCGCGCTCAGACCCGCTCATCGAACGGCTCGTCGAACGGCTCGCAGCGCGACGCGGCCATCAGTGGCCGCCCGCCTTGCGTTCCTCGTGGTAGTCCGCCTCGACGTTTACCTCCCAGACATCGTGGCTGGTGCCGTTGACGAGGTTCTCGACGGTGAGCATCGCCGTGTACATGGAATGGTCCTGGTTGTTGTAGCGGTGCATCCCGTTGCGACCGACCGGGTGAACGTTGCGGGCAGCGTCGCTGAGCCAAGCGCGCAGGGTGTCGACGTTCGCCTTGTAGGCAGCGTCGTACATCGGGTACGCCTTGGGCATCCGCACCACATACCCCCGCTCGACTCGGGCGGGGTCGAGCAGGCCGAGGGTCGCCATCTCTCTGGTCCCCAGAGCCACGAGGTCGTCGTCGTCGGTCTCCCAGAGTTCGTCGCCCTCGTTGACGAAGAATTCGAGGCCCAGACATGTCTTGCCCTGCACCGGGATCATGTCCGGCGACCACGACCCGAAGTTCTGCACCCGGCCGACCGAGACTTCGGGGGAGTGGATGTAGATCCAGTTGTCGGGGAAGCCGTCTTCGGCGGGGACCACCAGGGCGACTGTCAGGAAGTCACGGAACTTGAGTTGGGCGGCGGCGCGCAGCGCCTCGGGCGAAGCCGGGGGGTACATGGCCTGGACGAGCCGGGGAATCGGCATCGAGGAGATGACCGCGTCGCATGCGTATGCACGTTGACCCTTTGGGCCGGTCGTGACGACCTCGGTGGCAACACCGTCAGCGTGGCGGATCTTGGTGACTTTCGAGTTGAACTCGATTGTGCTGCCCTGCTCGGTGACCAACTCGGTGCATCTTTCCCACATCATTCCGGGGCCGTGGCGCGGATACTCGAACTCCTCGATGAGGCTGGTGATGCCCTTGGAGTTCCGTCTGGGAATGATCGCGCCGGTGATCGCGTTGATCAGGTTCAGGTTCTTGATTCGCTGCGCGGCCCAGTCCGCCTCGAGCTCATCGGCCGGCACGCCCCAGACTTTCTCGGTGTAGGTCTTGAAGAAGGTCTTGTAGAGCCGCCAACCGAACTTGGCGGCGACGTATCCCTCGAAGGACGTCTGGTCCTGCGGCGGCCGAATCTTGACCCAGAAGTAGGACATGACGCAGCGGACCGCTTCGACGATCCCCAGATTCTTGAGTGCGTTGACGGCCTTGAGGGGGTAGTCGTAGAACTTGCCCTGATAGAAGATCCGGCTCATGCGGGGGCGCAACAGGAAGTCCTCCGCGGGGAGGATCTCGTGCCAGAGGTCCGACACCGGGGCGACTTTGGTGAAGAAGCGGTGGCCGCCGATATCGAATCGCCAGCCGTCGCGCTTGGCCGTGCGCGAGATTCCGCCCACCACATCGTCTGCTTCCAAGATGAGCGCGCTGCGACCGTGCTTGCCGAGTTGGTAGGCGGCGGTCAGCCCCGCGGGACCCGCGCCGATCACCACAACCTGCGCCTCCGACGCGCGGCTCTGGTCACCGTCCATATGACTGCCCCCTCCTGCGCGATGCGGGATCATATCCGAAATCGCGACATTCTCAGATCGGGTCAGCTGGCTTGCGCCCCCGACGCGCCACACTGCACTCATGGAAATCCTGTCGATCACCTGTCCGCGCTGCGCCACAGAGTGCGAAGTCGAGTACTACGGCCCCTGCGCATCATGCCGCGAGCAGCTCAGGGCCAGCCTCGGCGGCGAAGCCGTGGAGGTGACGGCCCCCGAGTACGAACCGAAGATGAACGTCACCCCCAACGCCGTCGCCCTCAAAGACGACTAGGCGCATTCCTGCGTGCGCGGTTGGTTTCTGCTACGAAGTCACTCAGCGAGTGACACGCCTGGCAGTTGAGGCAGGGCAGGATATGGACGTTTTCAGACTCAGGGATGAACTGATTGAGAGCTACCGCCGGTACGCGACCAGTTTCCTAGCCATCAAGGATGACCGTATCCACGGGCATGTCGATGAGGCGTTTGAGCGGGGCAGGCTCTGGCCGGCGCCTCAGATTGGCCTGAACCCGGCGTTCAAGAGTGGCGGGACGGTCGACGAGTTCGTGAACTTGAGGATTCTGCACGAGCGGTGTCGGGAGATCTTTCGCCTCGACAAGTCTGCTGATGATGCGGTGGGCAAGCAGATGGCACTGCACCAGCATCAGGTGGACGCAATCCGTGCAGCGAAGGCCGGCGACAACTATGTCCTCACGACAGGAACAGGTTCGGGCAAGAGCCTGAGCTACATCGTACCCATTGTTGATCATGTGCTACGCAGCGGCACGGGCGAAGGTGTGAAGGCTGTCGTGGTCTACCCGATGAACGCCCTCGCCAACAGCCAGGCCGACGAACTCGCCAAGTTCCTCGATCACGGCTCCTGGGGTGGCGCCAGACCGGTGAGCTTCGCCCGCTACACCGGTCAAGATGATCGCGATGCCCGCGAGGCGATCCTTCAGAACCCTCCTGATGTCATTCTCACCAACTATGTGATGTTGGAGTTGATCCTCACGCGTTACACGGATAGACGGCTAGTTCGGCGCTTCTCGGACCTGCGCTACCTGGTGCTGGACGAGCTGCACACGTATCGGGGTCGTCAGGGCGCTGACGTCTCACTGCTGGTGCGCAGGCTCCGAGAAGCGTCGGGTGCATCAGACCTCTTGTGTGTGGGCACGTCGGCGACCATGTCCAGCGAGGGCGACCCCGAGGAGCGCAAAGCCAAGATCGCCGAGGTGGCCAGCACAATCTTCGGCACGGACGTGGGTCCCGAACGCGTGATCGGCGAGACGCTTGAACGGGTAACAGTCGAGCAGAGCGACAACGATCCGGCATTCGTCGCTGCTCTCGCTGAGTGTGTAACGGAGAGACAAACGCCGCCGAACGACTACGAGCAGTTCATCGCCAGTCCGCTCTCAAGTTGGATCGAGTCAACATTCGGGCTTGTCGAAGAGGAAGGCAGGCTGGTTCGCGCCCAACCGCTGGCCATCGAAGGCCCTACAGGCGCAGCGGCGCGGCTGAGCACCCTGACCGGTCTTCCCCCTGACGAATGCGTCGAAGCGATCAAGGCCCATCTGCTTGCGGGGTATTCGATCGAAAACGACAGTGGTTTCCCTGCCTTCGCCTTCCGGCTGCATCAGTTCTTGAGCCGTGGTGACACGGTTTACGCACCTCCCGAGGCCCCCGATGATCGATACATCACGCTCACCCGACAACGTTTTGTGCCCGGCACGAATCGTTCGAAGGTGTTGTTGCCACTCGCGTTCTGCCGTGAGTGTGGGCAGGACTACTACGTGGTGCGCCGCCAAGATCGTTCAACCGGGCCGGTTCTGGTGCCTAGAGACCTTGGCGATGCCCAAGACGATGACGACGAGGGAGTCGCAGGCTTCATCTATCTGAGCACCAGTGAACCCTGGCCCGAAGACCCCGCAACCATGCTGCAGAAGCTCCCACTGGACTGGCTCGACGATGAGGGTCGGCTTCGGAAGAATCACCGCGAACACATTCCCAGACTCTCCGTGGTGAGTCCTTCGGGCGAAATTGGGGAAACGGGTGTGGCAGCGTGGTGGGTTCCGACACCGTTTCGATTCTGCCTTTCCTGCGGAGTGTCGTACGCGGGCAGGTTGGGCCGGGACTTCAGCCGGTTGAGCACTCTCGGTTCTGATGGGCGTTCCACCGCGACCACCATCATGTCGCTCGCCACGGTCAAGAACTTGCGTGACTCAGCCGATCTTCCAGACATTGCCAAGAAGCTGCTGTCTTTCACTGACAATCGCCAGGACGCATCCCTCCAGGCAGGCCACTTCAACGATTTTGTGCAAGTCACGTTGCTTCGAGCTGCCCTGTATCAAGCAGCCAAGGCGGCGGGGCCGGCGGGCCTGAGCTTCGATGAACTGCCGCGGAGGGTTTTTGATGCACTTGATCTGCCGTTCAAGAGCTACGCGTTTGAACCGGAATTGAAGGGCTTGGCCAGACAGCAGACAGAAAGCGCACTCGAGAGTGTGCTTGTGTATCGCGTATACTGGGACCTCGCGCGTGGTTGGCGTCTGACCCAGCCCAATCTTGAGCAGACCGGCCTGCTCAAGATCGAGTATCCATCGCTCGATGATCTCGCTGCTGATGAGTCTGAGTGGTCGAGTTGCCATCCGGTTCTTGACAAGGTGGTGCCACAGACTCGGGCCTTTGTCTTGAGAGTGCTGTTGGACATGATCCGGCGGGAAGTTGCGGTGAGGGTCGATGTCACGGAGGCGGCCGAGCAGGCGCAGATCAAACGTCGCTCCGACCAGGCGCTCAGGGGTGGTTGGGCGATCGAGGATGACCGCTTGCGGGTTGCTCCTGTGGTCGTTCCCCGGGGCCGTACTCGGGGCGACGTTCGTGACACGGTCTTTGTCTCCGCCCGTGGCGGTTACGGGCAGTTTCTTCGGCGCCCCAATGCTCTCGGAGAAGACCAGCGCCTCACACTCGCCGACACCGACGAGATTATCCGACAGCTCTTCGAGCGGCTCCGCATCTATGGCCTGTTGGCTGCGGTGGGAGAAGACCGTCAAGGTGTCACCAAGTACCAGTTGCCTGCGGCAGCGATGCGTTGGGTGGCCGGAGACGGCGACGAGCCCTATCAGGACCACATCCGCATGCCCCATGCTCCGGGCCAGCGACGGACAAATCACTTCTTCATGGATTTGTACACGAAGATGGGGGAGAGCTTGAGAGGGGTTGAGGCACGAGAGCACACGGCACAAGTTCCCTACGAGGATCGGCTCGAACGCGAAGACCGATTTCGCACAGCCGAGCTGCCGGTGCTGTATTGCTCACCCACCATGGAGTTGGGCGTGGATATTTCTCAGCTGAACGTGGTGAACATGCGCAACGTGCCACCGACGCCTGCCAACTATGCGCAGCGGTCGGGGCGTGCCGGTCGTAGTGGCCAGCCGGCCTTGGTGTTTACGTATTGCACCGCCGGCAACTCCCATGACCAGCATTACTTCCAGCGCCCTGAGCAGATGGTGGCTGGACAGGTGGAGGCACCACGTCTCGAGCTCGCCAACCAAGATCTGCTCCGCGCGCACGTCCACGCGATCTGGTTGGCGGAGAGCGGAATCGATCTGGGCGCGTCGATGACCGATGTCCTCGATCTTGCCGACGAACTCGACGAACCGCCCATCTTTGGGGACATTTCGAAACACTTCGCCGACGCCACGGTCCGGGCGAAGGCAAAGGCAAGGGCCGAGAAGGTGCTGGCCGATCTCGGCCCACGATTGTCAAAGGCACCGTGGTGGCACGATGGCTGGTTGGACGATGCGCTCGCCTCAATGGAGGATCGCTTCGGTGAAGCGCTCAACCGTTGGCGTTCCCTGTACAAGGCAGCGATGCAGCAGGCGCGGGAGCAATCGAAAATAAAGCAGTCGGCCAGTAGCACGAAGGAGCAGAAGCGCTCGGCGGATCGACTGCGACGAGAAGCCGAGAACCAACTGGACCTCCTTCGGGCCGAGAGCGACAGCCGCAACCAGTCAGATTTCTACACCTACCGGTACTTTGCTGCAGAGGGTTTCTTGCCGGGCTATTCGTTTCCACGCCTTCCTTTGTCCGCGTTCATTCCTGGACGCAAGAGCAGGTTCTCGAATCCTGAGTTCTTGCAGCGCCCGCGCTTCTTGGCCATCAACGAGTTCGGGCCGCAGAGCCTGGTGTACCACGAGGGCGCCCGCTATCGAATCAATCGAGTGATACTCCCAGTTGGGGACTTGGAACTTGATGACGGGAGCATTGCGACCCAGGAAGCCAAACAGTGCGCTCAATGCGGCTACCTTCACCCACTCACCGGCGGGGTGCACCCAGATGTATGCGTGCTCTGCGATAATGAGCTCCCACCCCCGCTCAAGAGCTTGTTCCGGCTCCAGAATGTGTCGACAGTGCGACGTGATCGGATCACTTCGGACGAGGAAGAGCGTCAACGCAAGGGCTACGAGATCATCTCGGGCATCTACTTTGCTGAGCGTGAAGGAAAACTCTCAGTTGATGAGGCGATTGTGCGAGGCCCCGACGGCGAGGATCTGCTCCATCTCGCCTACGGAGACACTGCGACCATCTGGCGCATCAATCTCGGTTGGCGCCGTCGCCAGAATAGAGGGCAGCTCGGCTTTGTTCTCGACATCGAGCGGGGTTACTGGAGCAGCGCCAATGACGCCGAGGCCGAAGACGACGACGACCCGCAGTCCAACCGGACAAGACGAGTCGTGCCCTTTGTGGAAGACAGCCGAAATGTGCTTCTCGTCACCCCAGTCCAGGACATGTCCATCGAAGAAATGTCCTCCCTCCAAGCCGCTCTGAAGGTCGCGTTCCAGGTTGTGTTCCAACTCGAAGAGGACGAGGTCGCTGCTGAGCCGCTGCCCAGTGTCGACTCGCGCAACCAGTTGCTCTTCTACGAGTCTGCTGAGGGAGGCGCGGGGGCGCTGCGCCGGTTGGTCGATGAACCGACCTTGTGGCGTCGTGTCGCGGAGGAGGCCTTGCGCCGTTGTCACATTGATCCCAGCAATGGTGAAGAACTGCCGTTTCCCAGCGGCGAGAAGTGCGAGGCGGCCTGCTATGATTGCCTGCTCTCGTACCGCAATCAGACGGAGCATCAACTGCTCGACAGACGCGCGGCCGAACCGGTGCTTGGTCAGCTTCGGAAGGCGAAGTTGGTACCACCCAAGGAGGTTGAAGCCGCACTCGACTCAGGTGTGGAGTCGTCGCTTGAGCGGAGGTTCCTCAATCACTTGCGGACCCATGGCTTTCGCTTGCCCGACCGCAGTCAGGTCTACATCAAGCAGGCCAACACCCGAGTCGACTTCTACTACTCGGCGCAGAGAACGGTGATCTTCATCGACGGCCCGCATCACGATGATGCTAGACGGCAAGCACGCGATGAGGAGCAGGAAGCTGCGCTCAGACGGCTCGGCCTCCTTGTTGTTCGCCTCGGTTACCAGGATGACTGGAAACAAATCATTGAGTCGAACGAGCGGGTCTTTGGGGAAGGCACCCTGTGACGTTCGCAACCGGCGCTCTCGTGAACGCCCGCAATCGCGAGTGGGTTGTGTTGCCTGAATCCACCGACGAGTTGCTTATGGTCCGCCCGCTGGGTGGCACCGATGAAGAGGTGACCGGTATCCTCACTGCGCTCGAACCGGTCGAGCCGGCTACCTTCGATCTGCCCAACCCCGATCAACTCGGAGACTACCGGTCGGCTCGCATGCTTCGTGATGCGTTGAGGCTCGGCTTCCGCTCAAGTGCAGGCCCATTCCGCTCGGTGGCCAAGATCGCGGTGGAGCCCCGTCCCTATCAGCTTGTGCCACTTCTGATGGCCCTCAAGCTCGATCCAGTGCGTCTGCTGATCGCGGACGATGTGGGAATCGGCAAGACCATTGAATCGGCTCTGGTGGCCAAGGAACTCATTGAGCAAGGTGATGCTCGGCGGCTTTGCGTCCTCTGTCCACCACATCTCGCCGAGCAGTGGCAGACCGAGCTCGCCGACAAATTCCACATTGCTGCCGAACTCGTTCTCCCCTCCACGGCCGCTCGGTTGGAACGAGGCTTGGCTCACGATCAGTCAATTTTCGACATCTATGACCACACGGTGGTCTCGATCGACTTCATCAAGTCTGACCGCAGGCGAGATGACTTCATTCGCGCATGCCCAGAGCTGGTGATTGTTGACGAAGCCCATGCCTGTGCCGACGCGTCGGAGGGTTCAGGCGTCCGGCATCAGCGGTTTCAGCTTGTGCGAGACCTATCGGAATCCGACCCAGATCGTCACCTCATCCTCGTCACCGCAACCCCACACTCTGGTAAGGAGGGATCATTCCGCAGTTTGCTGTCGCTGCTTGATCCCAAGTTCCAGCACTTGCCCGACAGCCTGGCCGGCGAACAACACCGCCAACAGCGCGAAGAGTTGGCCCGCTACCTGGTACAACGCCGACGCGGCGATATACACAGCTACTTGCAAGTGGACACCAAGTTTCCACAGCGCAAGGAGACCGAGGCTACCTACGGGCTTTCGGCTGCCTACCGGCAGGTCTTCGGCGAGGTTCTCCATTTCGCTCGTGAGACAGTTCGAACAACCGATGGCCATCGCCAGCGGGTTCGGTGGTGGTCGGCACTGGGGCTGCTGAGGGCATTGGCCTCGAGTCCGGCTGCGGCAGCGGCGACGATGCGAACCAGAGCTTCCACTGCCGAATCCACCAATGTTGATGAAGCCGATGAGATCGGTCGCCAGACCGTACTCGACCTGGAAGAGGCCGAAGAGGGCGTCGACGTGGTGCCCGGCAGTGATAGTGAAGACAACCCGGACAACCCCGTCAGTCGCAAGCTCCGCGAACTCGCGAAGGCTGCCGATGCTCTTTCGGGGGACGACGACCGGAAACTAGTCGAAGCCGCGAAACTCGTAAGACAGCTCATCACTGACGGATTCGACCCCATCGTGTTTTGCCGGTTCATCGAGACTGCCGAGTACGTGGCTGACCACCTTCGTGACTTGCTTCCCAGCCGACTCGGTGTAGAAGTCGAAGCGGTTACTGGCCGCATCCCACCAGCCGAGCGTGAGGCAAGAGTAACCGCGCTGGGCAAACAAAAGCGCAGAGTGCTTGTAGCAACCGACTGTCTGAGCGAGGGCATCAACCTCCAGGACCATTTCTCCGCCGTATTGCACTATGACTTGCCCTGGAACCCGACCCGGCTCGAACAACGAGAGGGTCGCGTCGACCGATTCGGGCAGCCAGAACCCGAAGTTCGCGTAATCACCTACTACGGAGCAGACAACCAGATCGACGAGACTGTGCTGGAAGTGCTGCTTCGCAAGCACGTCAAGATTCGAAGAGCACTGGGTGTGTCCATCCCGGTGCCCGGCACTACAGGTGAACTCATTGAAGCTCTCGCGGAGACGCTGCTAATGCGGAGCAATGTCGCCATCGAGGAGCGGTTGCCCGGCTTCGACGAGTTCTTGAGACCGACCACCGAACAGCTCCACCTCGAATGGGATGCGGCCGAAGAACGGGAGCGTCAATCACGCTCTATCTTCGCCCAGCACACCATTGACCCCGATGAGGTTGCTGCCGAGCTTGCTGTCGTCCAGGCCGCAGTCGGGTCGGGTACCGACGTTGAGACATTCGTCCGAACCACCACTCAGGCATACGGCGGTGTGGTTGTGGGGAGCACCGACACCACCCTTGAGTTCGGAGAGACTCCGCTGTCATTGCGCGATTCGGTTGGCCTGGTTGCTGGTGAAACCAGCTTGCAGACGGCATTTGAACTTCCGGTCCGTAGCGGTGTGACCCACCTTTCTCGGACCCATCCAATAGTTGCCGGCCTTGCCGCTCACGTACTGGATGAAGCCTTAGATCCATTGCTCAAGGGGCCTGCGGCTCGGGCTGGAGTGATCGAGACCGACGAAGTCACGGAGAAAACCGTGTTGCTGCTTTGTCGCTTCAGGATGAGTCTCGTTGCCGACAGCCGCTACAGACGTTCAGCCATGCTTGCCGAAGATGCCGTGGTAATGGCGTTCACTGGCGAACCAAGCGAGCCTGTATGGCTCAACAGTGAGGATGCGGAACCTCTGTTGGAACTTCGGCCGGTTGCCAACATCGATGAACGTGTTCAGCGGGAACTCGTAGCCGAGATTCTTGCGGGCGAATCCGGCTGGAGGCCCGGTCTTGAAGACGCTGCCCACCGACGGGCAGAGAACCTTGCGAAAGCCCATGCCCAGGTACGCGAAGCAGTTGGTCGCAGGGGCGGAACGCTCGGTCGCGTTGAGGCCAAGCCCCAACTGCCACCAGATGTGCTCGGCATATACATCTACCTCCCGAAGCTGGCGTTGTGAGCGACTTCAAGACGGTTACGTCGGTAGGCGGGTTACTTCCATCCGACCTCTTGACCGAGATCGCGAGGGGATCGGAAGACCTCGATGGCACGAGCTTCGAATCGTACGGACTCGTACCAGGGGAACGGCTTAACGACCACATCACACGAAGTTGGAACCGTCTAGTCGCGCTATGGTCGAATTTCAAGGTACAGCTTGAGTTGCTCCCCGACAGTGATCAGACAGCGACGACGCTCACGCGCGACCGATGGTTACGACCCCTGCTCGACGAGCTTGGCTTCGCAGGAATACCCCAAGCCCGTGCCGCGGTGATTGACGGCAAGGAATACGCCATTTCTCACCAGTGGGGACCGTCTGTGCCGGTACATGTTCTCGGGATCAAGGTGCCTATTGATCGACGCACACCGGGCATCCCCGGGGCAGCCAAGAGCTCACCCCACGGCCTCGTCCAAGAGTTCATCAATCGCAGCGACGACCACCTCTGGGCATTGCTCACCAACGGGGCAGTGCTACGGCTGTTGCGCGATAACGCCTCTCTGACCCGACAGGCTTACGTTGAGTTCGACCTGCGAGCCATCTTCGACGGCGAGTACTACAGCGACTTCGTCCTCCTATGGCTTACCTGCCACCGCACCCGTTTTGAGGGCGACCCGCCCGAGAAGTGCCTTCTCGAGTCATGGACCCAACACGCCGCCAGCACCGGAACGCGCGCCCTTGACCGTCTTCGGGATGGCGTCGAAAGTGCCATTGAGAGCCTTGGCGAGGGCTTCCTTGACCACCATGCCAATTCGGACCTTAGGAGCCAGATCAGAGACGGCACGCTCTCGACTTCCGAATTCCAACGCCAATTGCTGCGCGTCGTCTACCGAATCCTCTTCTTGCTCGTTGCCGAAGCCCGTGACCTCCTCCTAGCACCCGAGACCGACGAGGTCACTCGGGGCCGATACCGCGACTTCTACTCCGTCGGCCGACTGGTTCGACTTGCAAGGCGACGCCGCGGTTCGGCTCATGATGATCTGTGGGCCGGACTCCAGGTCACGATGCGGGCTCTTTGGCGCGAAGGTGAGCCGAAACTCGGACTCTCGCCACTCGGCAGCTTCTTGTGGGCACCGGACAGCGTCGCGGCGTTGGAGGGTGCAAGCATCGACAATGCCCGCCTCCTCGAAGCCATTCGTCAGCTCACCATTACCCGCGATGTCGAAGGCAGAGTTGATCGAAACGTCGACTATCGGAACCTTGGTGCGGAGGAGCTTGGCTCAATCTATGAGAGCCTGCTTGAACTGCACGCCCAAGTCGATGTCCACGCCCGACGGTTTTCTCTCGAAAATGCCGCCGGTAACGAACGCAAGACCACTGGCAGCTACTACACGCCAACCAGCCTCATCAACGAACTGCTTGAGTCTGCACTCGATCCGGTGCTAGACGAAGCCGCTCGTTCCACCGATCCCGAGAAAGCCATCCTGCGACTTTCAGTGCTTGACCCGGCCTGCGGTTCAGGTCACTTCCTCATTGCGGCTGCCAACCGCATCGCGCGGCGCTTGGCAAGTGTCCGTGCAGGGGGAATCGAACCGTCGCCGCAAGATGTTCGCGGTGCATTGCGCGATGTCGTAGGTCGGTGTCTCCATGGGATCGACGTGAACCCCATGGCCGTCGAGTTGTGCAAGGTCAGCCTCTGGCTCGAAGCCACCGAACCGGGAAAGCCGCTCAGCTTCTTGGATCACCGCATCGTCTGTGGAAACGCACTGCTAGGAACCACCCCTCGACTGCTGTCCGACGGCATCCCCGATAGTGCTTTCAAACCGCTCGGAGGTGATGACAGGAAAGTTGTGGCGAAACTCAGGAAGCGCAACAAGAGCGAACGCGAGGGTCAAACTGTTCTTGATTTATTCGAGGAATCAGTGTCGACCGTTAGCAGGCCGGTTGCCGACGCAATCGCGCAGATCAACGCTGTACCGGACAGCACGGTTGAAGATGTCAGCCGCAAAGCAAAACTGTTACGCGACCTCAACCGATCTCAGGAAGCCGCACGAGCAAGGCTCGCTGCTGATGCTTGGTGCGCGGCCTTTGTCTGCCAGAAAGCTGTTGGGGAGCCTCCGATCACCACTGCAACGATCAACCGGCTTCTCGATGATCCCACTCGCGTTCCAGACGATGTCGTAGATCGTGTGAGGGAGTTAGCTGACAGATATCGCTTCCTCCACTTCCACCTCGCCTTCCCAGATGTCTTCTGTGTCCCCAGTGACCTTAGGGCAGCCGAAATTGATCGCGCCGGGTGGAGCGGCGGATTCAGCGTGGTGCTCGGCAATCCTCCGTGGGAGCGGGTCAAGCTTCAAGAGAAGGAGTTCTTTGCTGAGCACGATTCGGATATCGCCGCTGCTCCGAACGCCGCCTCAAGAAAACGCCTCATCAGAGCTCTTGAATCAGACAACCCAGAACTGTTTGTTCGTTATGAAGCTGCCCTCCGTGAGGCAGATGGCGTGAGCCATTTCTTGCGATCCTCAAGCCGCTACCCGCTCTGCGGCCGTGGTGACGTCAATACGTACTCGGTCTTTGCTGAGGGCATGAGAAACTCGGTCGGACTCAACGGGCGATTGGGCGTGATCGTCCCCTCGGGAATCGCCACTGATGACACCACGAAGTTCTTTTTCCGTGACGTCGTCGAGAAGCGCAGCCTCGTCAGCTTGTTCGATTTTGAGAATCGGAAAGCAATCTTCCAAGGTGTGCACCGCAGCTACAAGTTCTGCCTGCTCACGCTCTCCGGCCGTCAGCGTCCTGTGGAGGAGGTCGACTTCGTCTTTTTTGCGCTCGACACTGCCGATCTCAATGATCCAGAACGCCGCTTCACCCTCACCCCCGAAGATTTTGCGCTTCTAAACCCCAACACACGCACCTGCCCAATCTTCCGAACGCGCCACGATGCCGAAATCACGAAGGGTATCTACCGGCGCGTGCCCGTGCTCATTGCCGAGGGTCCACCAGAACAGAATCCCTGGCGTGTCTCGTTGTCAACCATGTTTCATATGTCGAGTGCATCCCACATGTTCCGTACCCGTGACCAACTCGAATCCGAAGAATGGGTGCTTCGAGGGAGCACCTTTACAAGGGGCGAGGAGTGCTATCTCCCTCTCTACGAAGCGAAGATGATCCACCACTTCGATCATCGCTGGGCAACCTTTGAGAGGGATGGCTTTAGGGACGTTATGGTATCCGAGAAGCAAGACCCTTGCTTTCTGGCCATGCCGAGATACTGGGTGCCGATGCCCGATGTCGAAGAGCAGATCAAAGATCATCAAGGTCTACTCGGGGGTTGGCGAAAAATCTGCCGGGCAACGGATGTAAGGACATGGATCTATTCCCTATTCCCGCGCTATGGCGCTGGTGACAACATCCTCATGTCGCTCACCGATGAGAACTATCTCCTCACTGCCGTCGCGACTAGTTTCGTCGTCGACTTCGTGTGCCGTCAGAAATTGGGGGGCACGAATCTCCAGTACTACATAACTCGCCAACTGCCCGTTGCGCCGATCAGTGGCGAATTCACGGATCATGTAGCGCGTGCGGCCAAGGAGCTGATTGAAACATCATGGGACATTTCTCCCCATCCCTATCGCTGGGACCCAGACCGGCGAGAGAGCATACGAACTGAACTCGACGCAGCCTTCTTCCACGTGTACGGCATAGACAGGGACGAAGTGGACTACATCTTGGACTCGTTTCCCATCGTCCGTCGCGATGACGAAAATCAATTTGGTGAGTATCGCACGAAACGTCTGATTCTTGAGAACTACGACCGCATAACCGAATCGAACGCTAACGGCGAGCCGTTTGAGGCCGCTCTCGACCCACCACCCGCCGACCCGTCCTTACGCCACGACCTCAGCACCCGACCCGACTGGGCCGAACTGTATTTCCCCGCAGGACGCTGAACCAGAGTGCGTCCGCGGTTGTGGGATCCACAACCGGCTTTGCCGATGCCACGAGAACATCAACGAGCACGACGCGCGAGTGGCCGCAATCGCGTTGCCGTGGGCAAGGTACCGCTGCCATCTGCGATGTTACAACATCAAACAGCAACATCTTGCGACGACCAACGACTGTTGGCGCCTTTCAGGGCGCGGCGGACAGTTTCAGAGGGATCTGACTTTGCGTTCCGCCAATCACAGCGACTGGGATGCTTGAGTACGACCAGCCTGCAACCACGGCAGTTCTCGTAGACTTCGACCAAGAACGAGTTGTCACAACTCCTTGACAGACACTGGATTTGCATTTTAGCGTGTGTCTTTTCTTGAAGGAAGCGTTGGGCGCATCTTCCCATACACAGTATGAGACGCGGCCGTGTGCATTCTATCACCTTCCGGTGAAACTCCCAACACATATCAAAAAGTTCCGTCGAGCCCAGAAGATCGGCAAGCTCTATCGGTGGTTGCGACAGAGCATAGTGTAGACGTGTTGTGTAGGTTTCCAGTTGTGGAGTTTGCGGGGCATGTGGTTGAGGGCGTCTTGGATGAGCGCGAG
>JAHQYN010000164.1 GCA_024421085.1 Acidimicrobiia bacterium | reverse complement strand
CAAAGAAAAAACCGATCGCTCCCCAACACGATCCCCCACAAACCCGGTTCCCTTAAACAAATCAGCCTGACACGGCTCCACACCCACAGTCACAACAAAAACCTCCCCACACAAAACGGACTACAACCATGTAATTATAACACCAACCCTACCGAGAAAAACACCAGCCACCTAGCTGATAGAGGTTCCCCTGTAAATTGAAGGGGAGTATGGTTGCGGTGTTATCGGGTAACGTGCGGCTTTAGCATTTGTTCCTTACGGCTCCCGAAACGGGGGTGGCGGCCTACATCGGCGGTAGAAGTTGTCGCCTCAGCGCTGCTTCGGGTTGCCCTCAAGGTTTGGTTTCTTCTCCGCGAATCTAGGATCGGTCCAGTACTCGTCGAACGTAATCTTCTCCGCAACCACCCAGACCCCCACGTTTACGCGCAGGCGCTAATGTCCGGCAGCAACATCCAATAATTATGGTAGAAATCTCTAAGTTTTACGGTAGCATCTCCTGAATATTCACGGGAGGATCTGTGGAACGGCTAATACAGCGACGAGTGCAAGGTATCGCTCGGCAGCGGATCACCGAGTCACCGGTAGTGCTTCTGCAGGGTCCCCGCTCGGTAAGTCGACTTTGCTGCGCGCGCTCGCTGAAGAACACGGTGGCCGTGTAGTTGATTTCGACGAACCAGCCGTGCGCGCCGCAGCGGCTGACGACCCGGGGTTGTTTGTCGTCGGACGCAGACCCGTTTTCATCGACGAGTACCAGCACGTGCCCGAAGTGCTGGACTCGATCAAAGCCGAGTTGAACCTCGACGGGTCGCCCGTGCAGTTCGTCATTACCGGGTCGACACGCTTCGATTCACTGCCGCTGGCGGCACAGTCTTTGACCGGGCGCCTGCATCGCATTGAGATACATCCACTCTCACAGGGCGAGACCGGCGACAGCCGCGAGAACCTGCTCGAATCGCTCTTCGCGGACGCATCGACGGTCGTCACACCGCAAGCGTCTGCCACCACACGCGCCGAATACGCGAACCTGATAGCCCGCGGCGGGTTTCCACCGGCCCAAGAACGCACCGACTCCTCGCGGGCGCGTTGGTTCGACGACTACCTCGCGTTGTGCCTCGAACGCGACCTGCTCGAACTCGGACGGGTGCGCCAACCCGGCGTTCTCGCGCCGCTACTGACCCGTCTGGCAGCCCAAACAGCACAGATTCTCAACATGTCTCAAGCGGGCGCCGACATCGGGTTGGCTGCGAACACCACCACGGACTACGTCAAACTCTTCGAAAGCAGTTTCTTGGTGCGCCTACTTCCCGGCTGGGGAAAGACCTTGCGAGCCTCAGTCGCTTCACGCCTGGACCGGAGCCTCGGCCTGATCTAATGGCTCGCGGGATCAGCTGAAGCTCTGGCCGCTACCACTGATGGAGGCCGCCGCCGTTCCTACTGCCCCAACGCGAGGAGCGTTAGGAAATGAAGGGGAATTATAGACGTGATTGACAATCCGAAGGTTCTGTGGTGGATTTAGTGTCACACCACCTCGCTAGTGTGGTTGTATGAGCGATGAGAACACCGTGCAGACCAAAGCGCCGTGCAAGGCGTTCCGCAAGGGTATGACGCTGGTGGAGTTAATCCGCAAGTTCCCTGACAACAAGATGGCTGAGGTGTGGTTCACTGCGATTCGTTGGCCTGACGGTCCGGAGTGCCCGCGTTGTGGATGCGACAATGTTCAGTATCCGACGAGCCACAAGACGGTGCCGTGCCGGTGCCGCGGCAAGGGTTGCCGGCGGTTCTTCTCGGTTCGGGTCGGTACCGTCGTGCAGGACAGCAAACTCGGTTGTCAGGAGTGGGCGATTGCTGTGTATCTGTTCAGCATGTCACTCAAGTCGGTGTTGAGCATGAAGCTGCACTGCGATTTGGGGATCAGCCAGAAATCGGCGTGGCATCTGGCGCATCGGATTTGTCAGTGCTGCGATGACATAGAAGCTGCGCCGTTTGCTGGGCCGGTGGAGGCCGACGAGTCGCATTTCGGTGGGCAAGCGAAGAACATGCAAGCGAAGGTTCGTCGTGAGCGGACCACGGGCCGGGGCGCGGTGGACAAGACAACGGTGGTGGGGGTGCGGGACCGGGTGCTTGGCAAGGTGGCGGCTTCGGTGGTAGACAACACGGACGCAGCGACCTTGCAGGGGTTCGTCAACGATCATGCTGGGGTTCATGCGATGGTTTACACCGATGAGCGCAAGTCCTATCGCGGGCTGCCCCGACATGAGACGGTGCGCCATTCGGTCGCTGAGTATGTGAACGGTCAGGCTCATGTCAACGGTGTCGAGTCGTTCTGGGCTGCGCTCAAGCGCGATTATCTTGGAACGTTTCATTATGTGTCGCCGGAGCATCCGGACCGGTACGTGTGCGTGTTCGCGGGTCGTCACAATCGGCGTCCGATGGACACCGAAGACATGATGGCCGAGTCTGTGCGCGGTATGGTCGGACGGCGGCTGACATACACGGAACTGGTCGGAGCGTCATCGTGACTGTGGCCCCTACTTCGGCCATCCCGGCCGTCAATGTCGCGTCGGTGCCCCAGCGCAGCCCGCTGCGCTATCCGGGCGGCAAGACGTGGCTGGTTCCCCACATCCGCCATTGGCTCACCGATCCGAGTCCGTTGCTGGTGGAGCCGTTCGTAGGCGGCGGGATCGTGTCTTTGACGGCCGTCATGGAGGGACTCGCTGACCGGGCGCTCATGGTGGACCGGGACCGCGACGTGGCCGCGTTCTGGCGGGCCGCGCTCATGCACGGCGACGAACTAGCCGACCGCGTGCTGGAGTTCCCGGTGAGCCGTCCGGCGATTGAGGAACTGGAGCGCCGCGTACCGGAGACAGTCCTCGATCACGGCTTCCGCACGCTGGTACTGAACCGCACCCGGCGCGGTGGCGTGCTCGCACCCGGCGCAGCGCTGACCCGCAACGGCGAGAACGGCAACGGCGTGGGGTCGCGGTGGTATCCGCAGACGCTCGCAGACCGGCTCGCAAATATCGTCGCGCAAGCCGACCGGTTGACGTTTTGTGAGGGCGACGGGCTGGCAGTGCTGGAATTGACGGCGACCATCGACGGGGTGCGCCTGTTCGTGGACCCGCCCTATACGGGCGCGGGCGGTAAACGCGCCGGATCGCGGCTCTACGCCCACAACGTCGTGTGCCATCGCCACATCTTCGAGGCCCTATCCCGGTCTGGCTGCGACTTCTTGATGACCTACGACTGCTCGCCGGAGATCGTCGAACTGGTCAGCGAACACGGCTTTGAGGCGGTGACAGTGCGAATGAAGAACGCTCACCACGACCGTATCCCGGAACTGGTCATCACCCGCGATCGGCTGTTTGCATGACTGCCCGTTATGGGATAGCGGAGTGGTACGGCCACGACCTGCTCGCTCTCACCGATCTCCAACGCCAGTCGCTCGCTGACACCGCGCTGAACGGCCACGAGCGGCCCTGTCCGTTCCGTGGGGGTTCCTGCACCAAACCGGGCGGCGTGTGCGCTATGCGGCCCTACACAGCGGACGGTGTCCACATCGACAAACCCGCTGGCGCGCCCGTCATCATGTGCCCCAACCGATTCGAGCAGGACGGGACACTGATCCGTAGGCTCGCGGAGATCGTCGGCTTCGACCCTGCCGCGGCGATGCTGGCCCGCGAAGTCCCGTTCATGGTCGGGATGACGGGCCGACCGGCCGGCAAGGTCGATCTGGTCATCGCCGCCGAACACCACGGACTGCGCTGGTACGGATTGGAGATTCAGGCCGTCTACTTCTCGGGGCCGGGCATGGACTCGGAGTTCCGGCACATAGGTGCCACCGCGGGCTCTCGTCCGCCGTTCCCGTCGCAGACGCGCCGCCCCGATTGGCGCTCCTCTAGCGCTAAGCGACTCGCTCCGCAATTGCAGATCAAAGTTCCGACGATGCGCCGTTGGGGATCGAAGCTCGCGGTGGCAGTGGATCGCCCGTTCTTTGACGCGATAGGAGGACCGTCCGCTAACCCGAGCCGCGATCTCGACGCCGGTGACGTGATCTGGCTCGTGCCCGAAGCGACACCGACGGGACTCCGGGCGGAGCACTGGGAAGTCCTGACGCTTGAACAGTCGTGCGAGAAACTTCTCGCCGCTACACCGATCTCGCGCACCGACTTCGAGGGTCAGTTGCGCGACCGGCTCCAACCGATGCATCCGAACGGAGGCATACCATGACCACGAGGCATACCATGGGCTGCGGACGGGTAGCGAGGCGGGTTGCCCAGTTCGCGTACTGGGCGTGTTCTGGGACAAAGGCCTCGATATCTGCGTAGGGCAGCACATCTGCGTCGGGCAGCAATACCGAACTATCGACTAATTTGCTTGAACTGACCTTTATCTTCTTGCGTGTTGAGCGCGCTGGGCCGGACGAGATCGACTTGCGAGCCGGTTTGGCCGACGCGGACGGTATCCAGGCTCTCCGCGTTTTAGGTGGGGTGAGGGTCCGCGGTTGCAGGCGAGGTGTCCTCCAGTATCGGTGTAATGGGCAGTCGATTAGTTGAGCCTGCGCGTAAACGTGGGATGAGGGGTGTTTGGGGTCCTTGAGTTTGGGTCGAGGCCCTGCTGGTATTGGTGATTGTTATTGAGGCTGCGCGAAACCCTGGGAAAACGATTTGTCGCCGGTGTCGTGTTCTACACGGGCGCTCACTGTGTCCGCTACGGGGACGACGAACGCGTCATCGCGTTGCCGATCGACCGGCTCTGGGCCGGGGCGTCGGCCTGATGCGGAACAACCTGATCACCCGCCCACAACTCCAAACAATCATCCGATCCGACCTGACCAACTAGGTGGCTGGCATGTGGAGTTTCCTGTTCGTGGTCAGGGCCCGTAGTTGGTTCGATGCTTGCCCGGGCGTGATTTGGCACAACTCTGCCCACTCGGCCAACTCGGCGCGTGCTGCCGAACCGTGCTCCGTCACGTAGGTGAGAACATCCGTACCTGCTGGATGCGGTTGAAGGGTCAACCTTACCCTCGACGCCTAGGGCTTCCCCGACTACCTCCGTGATCCGTTTCAGACACTGGTCTGCTGCTTTCTTTGCGGCGGGCACCACGACGATTAGGTCGACATCCTCAG
>JAHQYN010000163.1 GCA_024421085.1 Acidimicrobiia bacterium | reverse complement strand
GGCCGCAACCCCGCCCGCGCACACCGAATCCCCTCGCCCGCGCAGTCACGTCCTCAACGCAAATCTCAAACACACCCAACACTATACCCGCCCCAAACCCCGCGCAGCGCAAACCCCCACAACCCACGACCCACCCGCCCGATCCGCCCGCTGCGTACCGACCCCGCCCCGCCCCGTCTGAGCTTCAGGACGGCGGGTTGGTAGCGTTGCGGATCGTGATAATGTCGGGAGATGAGTCTGGGAGGCATAGAGTGGAGAGGATCCCGCCCGGTCGAAACCGGATGCCCTCAGCTCGCGCGGGCACGACCACACCACCCTGAAACGCGAAGAGCCAGATAACTCATGTGGATTCCGCTGCGGAACATCGCCATGCACTCATGCCAAGGCTCCTCTGTCATCCAGGCCACGCTGACTGCTTCCAAGATCGTGACTTCGGTCCAGTTCAGGTCGGCTCGGCGTTGATTTTTGTTTGATCTGTAAACCACAGTCGGATGAGGCGGCTTGGGCGGTGTACCCAGCACGCTGACCAAGACCTTGCAGGGGAGTTGCGTCGTCCATCGGAGCTTATTGAGCGCTGTCCAATCAGCGAAACCAGCACCAGCACCAGCCAACAGCAACGCGCCGACCCCATAGTTGGGCCGCAGCGAGAACCGCTCGTGACCTTCAGGCCAGCCGCGCCAATACAGGTCATGCGCTACTTTCACCACACCGCTGGCTTCGTCGCGGTGCAGGCGGGAGAGAACTGGATAGACAATCTCGCGCCTGCCAGGAACGTTCCTGCTCCAAAACCATGTACCCGGCTCAAGTCCGACAATCCAGTTCCGCACCTCGGCGCTCTCAGATTTCACCATGCGTCCAGCATACCACCAATGCAAGAACGCGCCCCTTTTTCGCTATCAGCATCAACTGTTCTTGCATATTCGACGTGAGACCCTGACAATGCTGAGGTCGCCCACGAGCGCCGGCTAGGAAGCGCTCATCATTGCGTCGCGGGCGCGCTGCTCGGCCACGCGTTTGCGGCCGATGATCGGCGTCGTGGGAGCGAAACCCGCGGCCGCCCTCTCCGACGCGCTCTCGCCGCCCCAGAATCCCAGTTCCCGATTCTTCCGGGCGTAGTCTCGGCACGCGCTGGGGATGACTTGCCAGAGCCTCGACGATAAAGTGTTGGAGGCGGTCGCGTGTCGCCACGTCGCGGGTGGCGGCATCACCGGTATCGGTTGTCATGTCGCGAGTTCGTGTGCCAGGCCGTCTGGTGTTGTGTGCCACGAAACCCGCTTTTCGGTGTCGGCGAAACGGTGGGTGATGCTCGCGGGTAGGCCCGTGAGACTGAGCCACCGGTCGTCTCGGCGTGGTGTCGCGTCCAGTTCCGTCCAGCCCGGGTTGGGCCAGACGGCGAGGTCCTTGACCGGTTCGGTGCGCGCTAGTCCCGCGGCGAGCGAGGCGATACGCCGCAACCCGGCGCGCCACCCGAACCGGTCCGCAAGCGATTGAACCCGCTCGGGGCTAAACGTAGCTTCACCCCAGCAGATCGCATAACCGACGTGTTCCTCCCATCTCGGCGCGCGGCGCGGAAACTGGGCGCATTCCAATAACGCGCGGTCCGGCTCAGATATCGACGTTCGTGCAGTGAACCGCCGTGAAGCCGCAGCAAAACTGCGTCACTTTCGTGAACGTGAATCATGCACGTCGACGCGATACGGGTGCTGGCACGGCCGGTGGTCGCGACCGTCGCCCCGGTTGTAGCCGGTATGCCCGCAGCGCTGAGCGCGGTGACATAACCCAAACGGCGGGTCCGCTCGAACGGTCCTTCACCCCGACCACCGCAGCCTTACCAATGGCTCCCCGTCCGTGGATCCGTTCGCAGCCGGTTTTGGCGTGCATGTTCTCAGGGGGCGGTGACCCCGGTGCGGCTGCGCCGATCAAGGTTGTCCGCTTCTCAAGAACGGCCTCTCACGGAAACCCGATACGAGACTGGGACCGCTCCTTTCCAGCGGTCGACACAGCAAAAGTTTGGGGATTGGCCCGCCAAAACAACCACCCCACCCCCCAAGCCCGCCCGACCCGCCCGCTGCGTACCTGACCCAGCCCCCAGACCGCTCAGGCGAAGAATCTGGGCTGAGTTCGGTGTCGTACCCCTGTGGTATCGTGGAAATATGACCAATGACAGCACCGCGCCAGCCAACCACAAGGCCAGGAAGCTAGCGGAGACGACCCGTGAGCTCCCCGACGACAAGGCAGCCGAAGCGAGGATCGCTGCGCTGGGCATGGTCGGCGAGCATTTTCCTCACACCGAACTGACCGCGGGCTGAATCGCTGTGCAACGAACCGACTACGCCACCGGCAAACCAGTCCAGGACGGACCAGAGGAAAGTGTCCGCCAGGACTTTGAAGTGATCCTGATAGACGATTACGGCTACCGCAAGAACCAACTCGACATTAGGGTGCCGATACGCAGGGGCCGCTCGGTGGTCGAGGAAGCCGACATTGTGGTTTACGCAGACGCGTCGGGCCGCGACCAAGCGAAAGACATTCTCGGCATCATCGAGACGAAACGCCCCGGCGACAACAGCGGCGCGGAGCAGATCAAGTCCTACATGACGGCTACCTCCGCGCAGTGGGGGGTGCTGACCAATGGTGACAACATCCACTACTTCGCCAAGCCGCCCGGGACGGTGGCCGTCAGCGAGGACTATCTGCACAACATCCCCGCTCGCGGTCAGCGCCTCGTGGATGTCGGCACCTTGTCCAAGGCCGATCTCAAGCCCTACGGCCGGACCGAACTCAAGACAGCGTTCCGCAGGGTGCTCAACACGCTGTACGCGAATACCAACATCAGTCGTCGCGAGAAACTAGGCTCAGAGATGACCAAGCTGATCTTCGCAAAGATCCAAGACGAGCGTACTTACCTCGATCAGGAGCCACGGTTCCGGGCTGGTGCGGGCGAAGACCCTGAAGCGGTGAAGGCACGCGTCGTCGACTTGTTCGCTGAGGTGATGACCGACCTCGCCCCTGACGGCATCTTCAACATTCACGACACGATCACACTCGATGCCAAGGGCGTGGCGTGGGTTGTCGGGCAACTGGAGCGAGGCAGCCTGACCGACACAGACACCGATGTCGTAGGCGACGCGTTCGAGGTGTTCGCAGAATCGAAGATGGTGGGCGAGAAGGGCGAGTTCTTCACCCCTCGCGGAGTAGTGCATCTGGCGGTGCGGCTGGTGTCGCCGCGCCCGCGACAAACGATCTTCGATCCTGCCTGCGGTTCCGGCGGGTTTCTGATCGCGGCGATGAAGCACATCTGGTCCAAGATGGAGACCGCGGCAGAGTGGCGCGGCCAAACCGACACAGACTTCGCGCGCTCCAAAGAGCAGATGGCGTCGCAGCACATCTTCGGGCTGGACAAAGAGTCCGACCTGGTGCGCATCGCTCGCGCCTACATGGCCATATCCGGTGACGGTCGCAGCAACCTGCAACACGACAACTCGCTGCACGCCGTCGACGAACTGCATCCCACCTTCACCCGCGACGGCGAGCTTCGACGCTTCGACATAATTCTGACGAACCCGCCCTACGGCACCAAGACCAAAGTGCTGGAGTCCCACGCCCGGCACTACCAGTTGGGCCGCTCGAAATCCGGCAAGCCGCGTGCCACCGATCCCTACGTGTTGTTCATTGAGCGTAGCCTAGACATGCTCAACGACGGTGGACAGCTCGCGATAGTGCTTCCCGAGACAGTGTTTCACGGTCCGTCCAAGGACCTGATACGAGCGCACATCGCCGGCAGGGCTGCGATCGAGGCCGTCATCGAGTTGCCACACAACACGTTCAGGCCCTACTGCAACGCCAAGACCTGCCTGTTAGTGGCCCGCAAAGGGGCACCCCAGCAGCGAGTGGTGATGGCCGCGCCGACTGAAATGGGCCATGACCACAACGGCCGCGAGTTGTATCGCAACGACGCTCCCTCAGAGATATGGGACGACCTGCCGCAGGTGATCGCAGAACTAGGCGACCCCGACAACGACAAGAACGAGTTCGTGTTTACTACCGACTGGCAGGCTCTCGTTGATGCCGGTCACTGGATGCCACGCTATTTCTGGGCCAAACGTCAGCCGCCGAAGCTGCCCGAGGGTCGCTGCATGGTGTCGTTGCAGACCCTGTTGGACGAGGGAGTGATCCAAGCTTTCCCAGGGCACGGGTCGCCTCCGGCGAAACACAAAGGGACCGGAGACGTACCCTACGTGCGGGTGGCCGACATCGTGAACTGGGAGATCTACCGCAACCCCACCGCGTTGATGCCAACAACCGTCTTTACTGAATACACCCGAGGCCGGCACACCCTCATAGAGGGCGACGTGTTGTTCGTCACACGCGGTTCCTACCGCATCGGCAGCGTCGCGATGGCCTCGTACCGCGACACCAAAGTGATCCTCACCCGCGAGATACTTACTCTTCGGGTCGTTGAGCCCAACGACTACGCGATGACCCCGTACTATCTGCTCGCACTGCTGTCGTCGCAGCCGGTCCAGAACCAGATCGACCCTATGGTGTTCCTTGACACCACCATGCCCACCATCTCGAATCGTTGGCGTGAACTCCAGTTGCCGATCCATACAGACAGGAGCAAGATCCCAAAGATGAGCGACCAGGTCGAGGAGGCCGTCTCCCACAAATGGAACGCCCAGCGAAACATACAGAAACTACGCGAGACGCTGGGCGACATAACGACCTAACCCCGAACACGGCACATCCAAAGCGGACTGCTTCACGCGACGAAACTCGCAAACATCCCGGTGACCCCTTATGCGCTGCTTCAAGCGTTCGCAGCGACCCGCCCGTTGCCGCGGACCCTAACCCCACTGACCCCGACCTCAAACGCGAAGCGCCACTTTTCGGGTTGGGTCACGATTGGGATGTTGTTGACAGTGGCCGGTGCTAGCGTGTTGACATGGGCACTGCCAGTGAGGAACTGATCGGAGATCTCAAAGAGATGCCGACGACAACTCCGCCTCCTGCTGACTTGGTGGAGGTGGTGAACAGTCTGGCGCGCTCGAATGTTGAGGTTGTGACGCTTGACGATCTGGCTGCGTTCGATACGGGGCGTGATCCCTTGCAGGTGGTGCGAGCGCTG
>JAHQYN010000023.1 GCA_024421085.1 Acidimicrobiia bacterium | reverse complement strand
TTGAGATTCTGGTGCGAATCCATCGGCGGTTGCGACGGATCTTCTCACGTTGCAGCAGGTGGTCAACATGGTGATCCTCGTCGCAGTCCTCGACCGATGTCTCCAGTTGGATCGTGGAGTGGTTAATCCCGTGGAGTTCACGGGCAATGCGTCGCAGCGCTCGCAGCAATTTGTTGTGGTCCCCTTGGTAGTCGGGGTCGACAAGCACATGGGCGGTGAGCGAGATGTAGCCCGAAGTCACGGTCCACACGTGGATGTCGTGCACGAGGGTCACACCCGGCAACTCCTCCATGTCATGGCACAACCGGTACAGGTCGAGGTGCTCGGGGGTGCCCTCGATCAGCACCAGCACGACCGACGAGACCAGCTGCCACGAACTGCCCAGTATGAGGACCACGAGGATCAGGCTCAAAACCGGATCGACCCTCTCGACCCACTCCGATTCACCGAAGAGCAGCACCAGAACCCCGGAGACGACCAGAGCCAATGACGCGAGCACGTCAACGGCTGCGTGGCGCATCGCCCCCTCGACGTTGAGGCTGCGTTTGGAGGAGCGGCTGAGCACGTAGACGATTAGAAGTTGCACGACGATTCCCAGACCGCCCAGCACAGAAATGGTGCCGCCCTCCAACTCGTGGTGGTCGTGGCCGACATGACCATGGGCGCCGTGTCCGTCGGGACCACCGAGGGCCAAGCCGTCGATCACCTCCCACACGATGTACGCCGCCACGAGCCACATCAACAGAGCGTTGGCTGCGGCAGCCAGGATCTCGACCCGGTTGTAGCCGTAGGTCCGATTGGCCGACGCCGGACGCTTCGCCAAGCGGATCGCGAACAGGGCCAGCCCGAAACTCGCCACATGGGTGAGCATGTGGCCCGCGTGGGCAAGCAGCGACAGGCTGCCTGCGACGAAGCTCCCGACGATCTCAGCCACCATCAGCAGCGCAGTCAGAGCGAAAGCCGCCAAGAGGCTGCGTCTCGACGCTTCGCGAATCTCGTCATGTTGATGGGTATTGGCCATCGCCGACCTTCCTCAAGCTGTTTCCGAACACAGACTAGCCAACGAAGCCACCCGCGTCTTTTGATGCGGAGCCGCTTGGCGAGGCCAACTTTGGGCAGGGGTAGGATGTGGAGGCAACTACAAAACCCTCCCCCAACAACCCCTACCCGGAATGTCAAACTGAGCCCACCAGGAACCGCTACCCGCGCTGGATACTCAGCTGCGGGAGCGCTTGGCTGGTTGGCGAGACACTTGGCGGATCAGGCCCTCCTGCACGACGTTGGCGATCAGGCGGCCGTCGTGGGTGAACACCCGTCCGTTGGCAAGCCCCCGCGCCCCCGTCGAAACCGGCGTGTACTGGTCGTACAGCAGCCATTCGTCGGCACGGAAAGCGCCGTGGAACCACATGGCGTGGTCCAGGCTCGCCAACTGGACGTCGCCGGCATGGGAGTTGGTTCCGTGGGGAAGCAGGGTCGTGTCGAGCAGGGTCATGTCGGACGCGTACGTCAGCAGGCAGGTGTGAAGCACCTGATCGTCGGGAAGGTGCCCGTCGGCTCGGAACCAGACCTGTTGCACCGGCGGGAGCGGATCGGTGCGTTGGAACGGGCTGGCGGTGACATAGCGGATGTCGACGGGACGGCCGAAACCGGCGAACGGGTCGGGTATGCCCTGGGCCTGATAGCGCTCGGCTCGCGTGGGCAAAGAATCAGCGGGCACCACATCGGGCATGGAGTCGAAGAATTCGAGCCCGTCCTCCAGCACCTGGAAGGACGCCTGCAGGTTGAAGATCGCCCGCCCGTGCTGGATGGCGACCACTCGGCGGGTCGTGAAACTCCTGCCGTCGCGGATGCGGTCAACCTCATACAGCACCGGCACCGTCGGGTCGCCCGGCCGCAGAAAGTATGCGTGCAGCGAATGCACGCCGCGGTCGAGATCGACCGTTCGTGCCGCCGCTACCAGCGCTTGGCCGGCGACCTGGCCTCCGAAGATCCGCTGGCGGTTCTCGGCTGGCGACACGCCCCGAAAGACGTTGACCTCGATCACCTCGAGGTCGAGGAGCTTCACCAGTGCGTCGACGTCGTCCTGCATGCCCCCATCTTGCTCTGATATCGGCGGGAATCGGCGCGAACGGCCGGCGGGGATCGGCGCGGACCGCCGGCGGGGATCGGCGCGAACGGCCGGCGGGGATCGGCGCGAACAGCTGGCGGGGATCGGCGCGAACGGTAGTGAAACGAGGCGAGTATCCTGCAAAGCCATGCCCGTCATCAACCGAGCGGTGATCCGCAGAACCGTGGCGGAGCACTGGAGCAAGGCACTGCGCTACTGCGCAGTCTCGGCGGTCAACGTGGTGCTCGGGCTCGGCACGCTGGCGTTCGCCCTCGAAGTGCTGGACTTCCACCCGGTGCTCGCCAACCTGACGGCTTGGCTGGTCAGTACCGGTCCCGCCTATCTGCTGAGCCGCTACTGGGTCTGGCAACAACTCGGGGCCAACAGCGTGAAGTCTGAGATCGTGCCGTTCTGGATAATTGCCCTGGTCGGTCTGGTGCTGTCGACCGCCACCATCGCGGTGCTCGGGTCGATTACCGACCGCACCCTGGTCCTGCTGACGGGAACGGTGGTCGCCTACGGCATCGTCTGGGTTGCGAAGTACCTGGTCTTGGATGGTCTGTTATGGCCCAACGACAGCGAACACTCGGTCGCCGAGGTGCTCTGAGTGGACCCTGAACTGCTGGCCCGCGCCCGCGCGGCGCGCGGTTTCATGCCGCCGGACGAGGGCCTGGCCCTGTACGACGCGGCCGCAGCGGTCGCCGTGACCGGACCGTTCCTGGAGGTGGGGAGCTACTGCGGCAAGTCCGCCGTCTATCTCGGCGCTGCGGCGCGCTTGTCGGGCCGGGTGCTGTTCGCGCTGGACCACCACCGCGGATCCGAGGAGAACCAGCCGGGTTGGGAGCATCACGAGCCGGACCTAGTCGATCCCGACACCAACAAGATCGACACGCTCGGCACCTTCCGCCGGACGATCCACGATGCCGGCCTAGAACCTACGGTGGTGGCCGTGGTCGGCGACTCGGTGACGGTCGGCTCGGTCTGGACTGCGCCGTTGGCGCTGCTGTTCATTGATGGCGGACACGGCCGCGAGCCGGCGCACCGCGACTTCGAGACCTGGGCACCCCACGTCGTTGTCGGCGGCACGCTGTCGATCCACGATGTGTTCTGTGATCCGGCCGACGGCGGCCGCCCGCCCTATGAGATCTATTGCAGAGCAATCGACTCGGGTTCCTTCGAGGAGATCAGCGCCACCGGTTCGCTGCGGGCACTCCGCCGCACGAAACCCGACTAGCCACGGTCAGCTGGGGTTGGCCACGCTGGAGTCGGCCGGGTCGATGTCGATGATCGGAGGCAGGAACCGGTGGTCTGAGAACAGCTTCGCGGCCGGGCTCGAGCCTTCGATCGCCTCCGCGGCCAGCAGAACGGCCGCAGCTGAGTAGGTGGACCGTTCACCGGGCGGGAACATCGTCAGTTCGGAGTGGACCATGCCGGTGATGTAGCGGCCGTCGGGTTCGCGGAGCTTCTGTGCGGCGCGGAACAGGCGCAGGGCGGTGTCGTAGTCGCCGACACCGAGGTGGGCGATGGCGCATTCGCAGGTCTCGGCGGTGGTGACCCAGGGACGGTCGCTGACACAGCGGATGCCTTCGTCGCCCTCGTTGAAAGTGGCGAACCGCTCGGCGAGATGGAGTCGCCCTGCCTCGCCGCTGATCACCCCCGAGAGAACCGGGTAGTACCAGTCCATCGCCCAGCGGTGCTTGGGCGAGAACGCCTCGTCGCGTTGGTGGCGGATTACCCAGGCGAGTCGTGCCACCGACAGTTCCCAGTCGGGACGTTCGTGCCGGAGCTCCTCAGCGATGGCGACGGCACAGCGCAGGCTGTGGGCGATCGACGACGAAC
Organism: Acidimicrobiia bacterium; assembly: GCA_024421085.1. GTDB lineage: Bacteria > Actinomycetota > Acidimicrobiia > Acidimicrobiales > Aldehydirespiratoraceae > VXYK01. The sequence goes on along the minus strand of JAHQYN010000023.1, from coordinate 32,293 downwards.
CGGTCAGCAGGGCGAAGGGCCACGGTGTGCCGTCGGGGTGGCGGGCCCAGAGGATCTCACCGCGCGGTTGCTGCAGGTCGAGCACGAAGTCGATGGCCCGCTCGACCGCCGGCCACATCGTCTCTAGGTAGCCGAGGTCGCGGAAGTGCAGGTAGTGGTGCCATACCCCGGTCGCTGCGTAGGCGATGACGTTGGCGTCGAGTTTGTCCTGTGCAACCTCGTGCTCCAGGTAGTACTGATGCCAGGATCCGTCGCTCCGCTGCTGGTCCACGAGCCACTGGTAGGCGGCCTCAGCTTCGGTTCGGTGGCCGCCGATGACCAGCGCCATCGCCGCTTCCACATGGTTCCACGGATCCGCGTGACCGCCGGGGAACCAGGGGATCATGCCGGATGGAAGCTGCCACTGCGCGATGTGGTCAGCGGTCTGTCGGATCTCGTCAGCGGACAGGACGCCGCGGATTTCAGGTAGCACGAGCGCTCTCTCTGTTTGTGGCTCTGTCCATGTCTTTGTTGAGGGTCGAGTGTTGTACTGGGGGTTCTGGGGGTGTTGGGGGTTCTGGGGGTGCTGTGGCCGTCGGCCTCGCCGCGGCGACGGGCACGCTGGCGGTGACCGGCGCCACGGCGTAGACGACGAGGCTCTTGCCGAGCACCGGGTTGAGGATCTTCTCAGTTGCACGAGTCAACCACGGTGCCTTGACGATGTCCCATTCGAGCAGCTTGTGGTAGGTCCGCACCGAGAAGTTGTCGTCGATCTCGTTGTTGACGCCGACCGCGCAGCGAAGCCACCAGTACGGCGAGTGCAGGGCGTGCGCACGGTGCGAGACCGTGGGCGAGAACCCCGCGGCCCGCAGTTTCTGGCGCACCTCCTTCTCCGTGTAGATGCGGACATGACCGCCTGCTGCTGCGGGGGCGTGGTAGTCGGAGCTGATCTTCCAGCAGATCTTCTCGGGCAGCCAGGCCGGGACGGTGACCGCCAGAGTCCCGCCGGGTCTGAGCACTCGGCAGAGCTCCACGAAGGCGGCGCCGTCGTCAACCACATGCTCAAGCACTTCGGAGGCGATGACCCTGTCGAAGCTGTGATCGTCGAACGGCAGGGTGGTGCCGTCGCCCTGCACCACCGTGTGGCTGAGCCGGGCGTCGAATAGGCCGTCGTCGCTGAGCAGGGGTGCGGTGTTGCGAATGGACTCGAGCTCTGCGAGTGCCATGTCGCAACTGACGACGTCAGCCCCTCGAACCAGCGCCTCATAGGTGTGGCGCCCGAAACCGCAGCCGAGGTCGAGCAGCCGGTCGCCCGCGCGCACCTCGAGTCGGTCGTAGTCGACGGTCAGCATCAGGCTGTGCCCCGTCCCCGCGCTCCCCGTCCCCGCGCTCCGAGGCCCTGCGCTCCCCGTCCCTGCGCTCCCCGTCCCTGCGCTCCCCGTCCCTGCGCCTGGTCTTCGAGCACGGCGCGGTACTGGTCAACGGTGCGTTGTGCAGTGTGGTGCCAAGACCATTGATCGATGACCCTCTGCCGCCCCTGGGCACCGACGGTGGCTCGCAGTCCCGGGTTCTCTAGGGCTTCGCGGATGGTCGAGGCCAGGGCTTCGCTGTTGCCCGGCTCGGTGAGGAAACAGGTCTCGTTGTGGGTTCCGGCGACCTCGGGAAGCGCGCCGCCGGTCGTGGCCACGAGTGGAACTCCGCACGACATCGCCTCGATGGCCGGCAGGGAGAAGCCTTCATACAGCGAGGGCACGATGGCCAGTTCGGCTTCGCTGTAGAGCTCGACGATGCGGGAGTCGGCCACGCCAGACACGAACTCGACGCAGTCGTCGAGCCCGAGTTGGGTCATAACCGTGCTGGCGTGGCTGTCGGGCCGGCGCTTGCCGATGATGGTCAGTTCGATGTGCCGTTCGGTGCGCAGCTTGGCGACCGCCTCAAGGAGGAAGCGGAGCCCCTTCATGGCCACGTCGGCTGATGCTGTGGTGACCAGGTGGCCTTCACGGCGCTGGACCCCGCTCACGGGTAAGAACAGGTCCGGGTCGACTCCGACGGGCACTACGTGCAGTCGCTCCGGGTCGATGCCGTAGTCGGCGCTGATGTCGCTCTTCGACGACTCCGACACGGTCATCAGCCGGGGCATGCGTCGGGCGACTCTGCGCTGCATCTTGGTGAACGAGTACCAGCGCCGCTTTCCGAGCCTCTCCCAGGCGCTGCGGGCGTGCTCAAGCTCGAGCTTGCGGTCGACGGTGATCGGGTGGTGGATCGTCTCGAGGATCGGCCAGCCCTCCTGCTGCAGCTTGAGCAGGCCCCAGCCCAGTGTCTGGTTGTCGTGGATGAGGTCGAACTCGTCGCGGCGGTGCCGGAGATGGCGCCATGCCCGCAGGCTGAAAGCCATGGGTTCAGAGAAGTTGCCGGTGCCGAAGGAGACGTGCTCGGCGAGGTCGGTCCAGTCCTTCCACTCCCAGACCCGCGGCTTGCGCATGGGGTGCGGGTCGCTCCAGATGTCGAGGCTGGGCAACTCGATGAGCGGGACGCGTCCGTCGAGGACGGGATAGGGGGGGCCGCCGAGCACCTCGACGTGGTGTCCGAGGTCAACGAGGGCTTTGCTCAGGTGGCGGACATAGACGCCCTGTCCTCCCACATGGGGCTTTCCGCGATAGGTCAACAGTGCGATGCGAAGGGCGCGGCCACTCGGATTCTGCGCCGTAGGCATGGGTCAAAACACTTCCGCGGACGATATTCGGACCCCGAATAATGCCCAAGTATTCGCCTTTTCCCTACCCCGCGTGACCGGCCGCACGATTCGGCGGCCCCGACGGCACACCCGTAGGGGCCTCGGAGCGCCCTGTCACTGGCGGTTGCGTGGCTGGCCCCGGTGCGGTGTCTCGTAGGATTGTCCGTTTCGGGTGTTCTGGGTGGAAGGACGCTGGCCTGCTTCGGCGGTTCCTCTCGGTGTCTCGTAGGATCGTCCGTTTCGGGTGTTCTGGGAGCTTTGTTGCTGGCGGTTGCGTCGGCGGGCTTGTCTGCGGCGCGAGAGCGCTCGAGGAGTTCGATGCCAAGGCTGCTTTCACTGGCGGGCGCGTCGGTGGGCGCGTTGGTGGGCTTGTTGGCGGGCCCGCGAACGGCGGGCGACCGTCTGGCGCAGCGAGTCGAGGTGGGCGAACAGCAGAATCGCCGCCGAACCAACGAGCACCGGCCACGATCCGAGCACCACTGCGGGGGTGCGGCCCCCGCGCAGTTCGATCGTCTCGATCAGGACCTTCTGTTCGCTGACTCCGCTGCGGGCGACCACCTCACCGGACGGGTCGACGATGGCGGAGAAGCCGGTCGGTGCTGCCTGCAGAACCCACCGGTCCGTCTCGAGCGCACGAAGTCGGCTCGAGGCGATCTGCTGGCTCTGCACGATCGTGAGCCAATAGCTCGAACCGTTGGTGGGGTTGAGCAGGACGGCACCGCCGTTGCCGATCGCGTCGCGGGCACGGTGGTCGAAGAAGACCTCCCAGGAGATGGCGACACCGAGGGGCCCGAGTTCGCTGTCGACGACCGCCGGATCCGTTCCGGCTCTGGCGTCGCGGCCGGGAAGCTCGCTGCTGAACCGCTCAATGAAGCCGCGGAGCGGTACGAACTCACCGAAGGGCACCAACTGGACCTTGTCGTAGCGGTCCCGGGTTGTTCCGTTCGAATCGGAGACGATCGAGTAGTTCAGGTTGGCGGTGCGGTCGGCGCTCGTCTCGAACCAGCCCGTGACCAGCACGGCGTCGAGGTCGTCGGCCAACTGTGAGACCCGGGTCACCGCTTCGCTGCGCCGCAGCAGCGGCTCGGGACAGGGCTCTGAGGTCGTGGCGTCGACGACGGGATGCACGACGTCCTCGGGCCACAGCACGAGATCCACGGGTTCGTCGATGAGCCGGCTGGCGGCCATGTGCCGTTCGAACACCTGTCGGTTCTCGCACAGGTCAGCCCGAGTGTTCTGCGGTCCGCCGCCCTGCACGACCGCAACCCGGATGCTGTCACCCTCGTCTGTGGCGACGAGGGGCAGCAGTCCCGCCAGGGGCATCGCGACGAGCATGGCCACGGCTCCGAGGCCGGCCCTGCGGCGGCTCACCAGGTCTGCGAGGATCACCCCGGCGAGAGCCATCAACACCACCAGGATCGGCGATCCGAACAGCCTGACCGAGGCGGCGAGCGGAGTTGCGACGCCTGCCATGGCGAGCGTTGAGATGGGGACTCCGCCGAACGGCCAGTTCCAGCGGATCAGCTCGGGCAACGCGACGGCGGCGCGTTAACCGCGGTCGCTCGGTGTGATCCACCCGACCAGGGCGGTCATGACGCTGAACGCGGCCGCTGCCAACGGCCAGCCGATGGGCGTCAAGTCTGCCATCCACACGGTGCTCGGGAAGAACCAGGCTGCACCGACGAGCAGCGAGCGCCCGAATCGGCCGTGGGGGGTCAACCGGTCGAGCAGCGAGAACCACAGCGCCAACCCGGCGATTGTGAGCGGCCACCAACCCCAGGGAGGGAGCCCGGCGGCGATGAGCACACCGGCGAGGATCGACAGTGTCCGTGTCTTCTTCACGGCCCGGTGCCGGTTCGGTTCATGGTCGCTCAGGGAGGTTGACTCTGAGTCGGCGCACGCCTCCGATCGCTCCCACGCCCTTGATGCGGATGGTCACGTTGTCCTCGCTGATGACCCACTCCGGCAGATCGGCGGGTTCAGCGACTGCCAGGATCTCGTCGGGGTGTGCTGCGGCACAGAGTTTGGCAGCAAGATTGACCGGCTCGCCGATGTAGTCGTCTCCCTCGAATAGCAGGGCGATGCCGGTGGCGATTCCGACGCGGACCTGGATCTCGCTGTCGGAGAAGGCATGGACTAGGTGCGCGCCCAAGGCGATCGTGGGTGGCACCTCGGTACCCACGAGCATGACCCCGTCACCGAGCCATTTGGCTACTCGTACACCGCGCTTGGCTGCGACGTTGCGGGCGATCCGCCGGAACTGCCCGAGTTGGCCGACAGCGGCGTGCGGGCCGTTGTTGCGTGTGAATGCGGTGAATCCGCTGAGGTCCGCGAAGCAGAAGGTTCGGGTGACCTTGAGGTGGGCGTCACCCTCGGCCAGTTCGTGTGGGGGTGCCACTCGGTCGGTCTGTGCCGCGTCGGCCCATTCGCGGGCGGGTCCGGTGTCTGTGGCGAGCAGCGGCAGCAGCAGTTCGCCGGTCGAGTCGACTCGTCGCGGATTCGCTCTCTTAGGTTCGTTCGGCCCGGGAATCGCTTCGCCGTCCGTGGATTCTGTCACAACTACACAATGTCACATTCGCTCATGCCAGCGACGGGACTTCGTGCAGCCATGACTCGACCAGCCCCGCGGCCTCGCGGCCCGCCAGTTCGGTCACGACGCCGAGGAACGCAGCGGTGGTGGTGTTAGCGTTGGCGCTGCGTTGGTAGTGGGTGCGCAGAATCTCTGCGAACACGCTGTCGCCGACGGACCTTCGCAGTTCGTGAAGGGCCACGGCACCTATGAAATACACCGAGGCGCCGAACATCTCAGTGATCTCGATCTCCAGCGGGGGCACCGCGTCGGCCAGTTGCCTGTGCCATTCGGCCGCCCGTTGGTCGAGGTTCCATCCGTGATGCTCGGCCATGTACATGGCAGACAGATACGTGGCGAAGCCCTCGTGCAGCCAGGTTTCCCGCCAGTCTTGCAGGGTCGACGAATTGCCGATCCATTGGTGGACGATCTCATGGGCGACCGTGAGCGGGTTGATCGTGTCGCGGCCATGCACCGACAGGGTCTGGTTCTCGAGCGCGAAGCCGAGACCGAACGGCATCACGATCGAGCCGTAGACCTCGTACGGGTAGGGGCCGAGCAGGTCTTCGTAGTAGCGGATCACCTGCGGGGTTATCCGCAGCGCTTCGACGATCTCGTCTGAGTCGGCTCGGGGGACATAGTCGCGAATCAGCGGGCCGTCGGGCTGGTCGGTCTCGATTCGTTCAAAGTCACCGACGTAGACGGCTGCCAGATAGGTGGCCATCAGGTCGTCCATCCGCCAGGTCGTGGTTGTGTAGCCGTCGACGCTGGTCTCCTCGACGAGGATGCCGTTGGAGGCCGCGGTCAGCGGTTCGGGCACTGTCAGGCGAATCTCGAATGTGGCCTTGTCGGTTGGGTGATTGTTGGACGGGAACCAGCTCATCGACCCCGACGGCTCGCTGGCGGTGAAGATCACTCCGTCGTTGTTGTGCCAGCCCAATTTGAAGAACGGCACACCCGGGTCGGAGATCGGTTCGGGTGATCCCGAGTAGCTCACCTCGGCGACGAACTCTGCCCCTGCCGCGAGCGGATCGGCGGGAACGACGACCAACTCGGTGTCGTAGCGGGAGTGCTCGGCTTTCGACCCATCGACAGTGACCCCGCCGATTGTGAGGCCCGACAGGTCTAAGTTGAACTCCGAGAGTTCCTTTGTGGCCTGGGCGGTGATCGTGGTGAGCGCCTGGATCGTGTTGGCACCTGGGTCGATGTTGAGGTCGATCTCGTAGTGCGCCACGTCGTAGCCCCCGTTCCCCAAGTACGGGTAGAAACTGTCGCCCAAGCCGTTTACCGCAGTGACCTCACGCGGCACGACCGTTGTCGTCGTCGTGGATGTCGTGGATGTCGTGGACGTCGTGGATGTGGATGTGGTCGCGCCCGTCGTTGCCGTGGTTGTGGCCGTCGCGCCGGTCGTTGTCGTGGTGACCGTGGGCTCGGCAACCAGAACATTGCCGGTTCCACTGCACGCACCGCCACACAGGGCCACCGCCAGAACAACGATCAATCCCCGACGCCTCACGGCACCACGCCTCCTGTCAACGCGGGTCATGTGGTCCATAAACGATCTGCCGGGACCACCCAGATCCGGTCCTCAAGACGGTATGACACCTCTCCGGTGCTGATAACAATTCCGGCGAGGAACGCGTCACCGAGCGTCTCGCGCAGAGCACGCAGGCCGCGGGCATCGCGAACCTCGACCCGCGATGCTGCCTTCACCTCGACCGCCGCGACCGTCCCGTCGACGCGCTCGATGACAAAGTCTGTCTCGAGGCCGTCATGGGTGCGCCAATGACCGATCGACGCAACGTCGTCTGCCCACGACACCGCCTTGAACAGCTCACCCACCACGAACGTCTCGAACAGGTGACCGAACTCGGCCAGCGCCGCGGGGTCACGACGCGCCAGGCGTTGCGGTGTGACGCCCATGAGCCTCGCTGCCACGCCGCTGTCGAGCACATGAATCTTCGGCGACGCGACGGCACGTGAACGAAGAGTCGGCATTGCGAATCGATGGTTGGTCGAGATCGATCACCTCGACACCGTGGCGACGAGCAACCTCAGCGAGCAGCGTCGACTTGCCCACGATACGCGGCCCTTGCAGCGCGACCACCGGCTCGTCTCCCAGGCGGTCCAGAACATGTGCGGCGATCCGCCTTTCAACGAACTGCGTCATACCGTCACGATAACCTGGATCGAAACTGAGTGAGTCCGTTCTGAAGATTTGGAGGGTGTTTTCTCAGGGATTTGGAGCAGTCGATCTCAGGGATTTGGAGAATCGTCTCTGCAACATCGCCAGATAAGAAACGGGACGGCACATCGTGAGCATCTATTCAGGGTGTGTATGGATATCATTCATGCTGTGAATGAAACTGTCCTGCCGAGGCTGGCGGCAGCAACGCTGCAACGGCGGCTCGAGGTGATGCCCGCAGTGGTGGTGACCGGAGCACGCCAGACGGGTAAGAGCACGCTCGTTCGGGATCTGATTCCTGGGCCGAGGCGCTACTTCTCACTCGGTGACATCGATGTTCTGGACTTGGCACGCCGGGATCCCGAGGCGCTGCTCGGAGGCGACGAGCCAGTGATCCTCGACGACGTGCAACGTGTGCCGTCGCTGCTGGTAGCGGTCAAACGCGCCATTGACCGCAGGCGCCGTTCGGGCCATTTCCTGCTGACGGGTTCGGCCAACCTGTTGTTGATGCATCGTGTGTCGGAGTCTCTGGTTGGTCGGGCAAGCTATCTGTCGCTGTGGCCGATGACCCGGCGAGAGCAGTTGCGGCTCGGGGTCGGCGGGATCTGGGAACAACTGCTGGACACGCGAGACGAGCAGTGGCCCCACCTGCTCGCCGCCCAAAGTTGAGAGCCGGAGGATTGGCGTGCTCTGGTGCGGCGCGGCGGTATGCCGCCGACTGCGCTGCAGTTGGAGACCGCCGAGCAGCGGTCGATCTGGTTCGACGGCTATGAGCGAACCTATCTGGAACGCGACTTGCAAGACCTGTCGTCGATAGCTGCGCTGCCGGACTTCCGGCACCTGATGCGGGCCGCCTGTTTGCGGCTGGGCCAGACCGTCAACCAGACCACCCTGGACCGAGAGTTGGCCCTCTCCCAACCGACAATGCATCGCTACCTGAATCTGTTGGAGGTCTCACAGTTGCTGGTGCGGGTCCCAGCATACTCGCTCAACCGCACCAAGAGGCTCATCAAGGCACCCAAGCTGTACTGGGCCGACACCGCCATGGCGCTGCATCTCGCTCAACAGGACGAGCCCACTGGAGCACACCTGGAGAATCTGGTTCTTCATGACTTGCTGGCCTGGCGGGACACCCGACTGGAGCAAGCAGAGATCCTGCACTGGCGCACGACCGCAGGCACCGAGGTTGATTTTGTGGTGGAAGCCGCAGACAGGCTGCTGCCGATTGAAGTCAAGTCATCGCTGCGTCCCCGTCTGCGCGACACGGCACCGGTTCGCTCGTTTCGGGCCGAGTACGGCGCGAAGGCCAGATGCGGCCTGCTACTTCACGGAGGCGACACCACCGAATGGATCACACCCGATGTGCTCGCCGCCCCCTGGTGGCGAGTGCTATAACGTGCAGGAACGGGCAGAAACTGTTGATCCTCGGTGGCACGAGTTCGGCGTCGCCAACCTGCCCGTTGGCGCGAACCGGTGTTCTCATGGAAGCGCTTGCTCGATCTCCAGGGCTAGCCTCGCGGCTGTGGCTAAGCCGAGGGTGGCTTCCCAAGGCTGGAATCGAGATCGTCGTAGCGACGCGGAACTCCTGGTTGACGCCAGCCGGGATCCTGAGGCGCTCGATGAGTTCTACAAGCGGAATTTCCGGCCCATGACCGCCTACTTCTGGCATCGGACACGAGACCGCGACACTACTTCGGAACTGGTCGCGGAGACTTTCACTGTCATGCTTGAGAGCATTGGGCGCTACGACCCCGCAAAGGGCAACCCCCGGCAATGGATGTATGGGATCGCCAACAACCAACTCAAACGGTTCTGGCGCAGCAAACGGGTCTCGATGAACGCGCGGCGTCGCCTGGGAATCCAGACGCCTCCCACGGCAACCACGGGTTGGGAGGAGATCGAAGCAGCAGAAGACCGGATCGACGCTGCCCGGATGGTCGAGGCGCTGGACCGGTTGCCCGCTAGGACTCGTGAAGCAGTGCGGCTGCGAGTCATGGAACAACTCGACTAAAGCGATATAGCCCAACGATTGGGGTGCAGTCCCAAGTCGGCTCGCGATTTGGTTTTTCGAGGGCTGCGGCGCCTTAGGACCGAATTCGGTCCCGCAGCCTTTGGGGACGAGTCATGACTCAAGACCTCTCCGATTTCGAAGAACAACTCGGAAAAGAACTACGAGCAGCGGCTTATCGCCGAGTCGAGGCTCGCGGTTCAAGAACTCCAGCCAGACGTTTGTCGCCGCGTTTGTACTCGATTCTGATTGGAGCGCTAGCGACTGTCGCTGTGGTCGCGATCGCCGCTTTCGTGCTGGCCGAGATTCGGCCGCGGCCAGTGGCAGCCCACCCGTTCAGAATAGTCTATCTGGAGCATGAGATCCATTTGGAGATCGTTGATCTGGTCAATGACCCCCGCGCGGCGGAACGAGAACTCCGAGAAGAACTTGGAATAGACGTCACGCTCGAAGCGGTGCCTGCACCTCCAGAGCTGCTCAACCAGGTCAGCGGGTCATTCAGCACGGGATCCACCAACATAGAAGTCGAAATTGACGCGGCGGGCAGAAGCAAGACGATCATCCTGCCCCAACGGATCGACGGGGACTTGGTCATCCAATACGGCCGCACGGCGTTCCCCGGTGAGCGCTACATCTATAGCATCACGTCACCGATGTGTGCCGAAGTATGGGCCCAAACACCCGCGGAATCCGCTCAGCGCATCCCCCAACTCGCCGACACCATCCGTTACGACACGTTCGACTCCGACTACAACTACCACTCCGAGGTGCCGTTCACCGAAATAGACCACACCTACCGTCTGATCGACACGATGTTTTGGTCTGACACCGAACTTCTCGTCGTATACTCCGCCCACCTTGACGCGCTCGGAACCGACCGCCCCAGCTGCGGATGGTCGGTACCCTAGATGTATCGGACACGGAGCGCTGAGTTCTCGCGCTACCAAAAGATGGCGCGACATCCTGCCTCCTTTACTGATACTGATTTGCGCGGGTTGGGGTTTAGGATGCATCGAGCGGATCGGCTGGCAGAATGAGGGCCAACGTGGTTTCGGTGCTGCGAACCGTTGTGGCGGCTCTGCTCGCAGTCGGGAGGGTTGAGCATTGCGCCGAGGTGTAGCTGCCATAGCGACGATCGCCGTCGCTGTTGCCGCGGCCGGGGCCGGTTGGCTTGCCGGGCGCAACATCACCTCACCCGACCAGGCTGCGCTGGAGTCTGAACCACCGCCGGTATCGTTGATCACGGTCGAAGTTGAACTGGCGGAGTTGTCGGCTGATGTGATCATCCGCGCCGACGTGGGGTACGACGAGCCGACCACCCTGGGCCTCTCCGGTGCGCTCGGCAACCGGGAATCGGCCCTGGTGGTGACCTCCGCGCCCGAACGGGGAGCAGAGCTGACCGAGGGATCGGTGGCGATCGAGGTAGCAGGTCAGCCGGTGTTCGTGCTCGTTGGCCCCGTCCCCGTTTACCGGGACCTGCGCCCCCAAGACCGTGGACCCGACGTGGAGCAGTTGGAGGCTGCTCTGGCGAGGCTCGGATACTTCGAGGGCACTCCCGACCAGTTGTGGGATGAAGCTACCGGTGCCGCCGTCGGTTCCTGGTACGAACAAGCTGGCTACAGGGCCAACGGTCCCAGCGACACCGAGAAGGCGGCGCTGGAAGCGGCCCGCGACCGTCTCGACACGGCCCGCGACACGCTCGCCGACGCGCAGCGATCTCTCGCCGAAGCCGGCAAGGGAGCGACCGAACTGGCTGTGCAGCAGGCTCGAACCGCGGTGGCTCAAGCCGAGTTGGTGCTCGATCAAGCACGTCGAGCCCTGTCTCAGGCCACAACCGATGCCCAAGCTCAGCTTGATGTGCGCAGCGCCGAGGACCGCTTGGCAGCGGCGCAGCAGGCGCTCGCCGACCTTCTGGCCGAACCGGACACCAAAGACGCGGCGCGTCTGGTGGAATCGGCTAGCAATGAACTGAGCGACGCCACCGAAGACCTCGCAGAACTGGAGGCCACTACTGGCGTGTGGCTCCCGGCGGGGGAACTGATATTCCTCAAGCGCCTCCCGGCGCGGGGTGTTCTGTTGACGCCGGACCGGGAGGCCCCTGCGGGCGTGGGGCTCCCGGCGGGTGAACTGATATTCCTCAAGCGCCTGCCGGTGCGGGTTGATCTGCTGACCGCGGAGCGGGGGAGCACCGTGTCGGGTTCGTTCATGACCGTCACCGGCTCTGAGCTGGCGGTTCGAGGCTCGGTCTCCGAGCGCGACGTTGACCGGGTCAGCGAGGGCATGAAGATTCGTATCGAGGATCGAAGTCTGGAGGCGCCTGTCACGGGCACGATCCGGCTGCTGGACCGCCGGGCGGGCACCCGTGGCAAAGCCCCCGACCGGCACTACGTGGAGATCGTCTCGCAGGCAATACCGGATCAACTTGTCGGCAGGAACGTCAAGATCGTCATACCCGTTGGCGGCACGGAAGGCCCCGTTCTGGTGGTCCCCAACGCTGCGTTGTCGGCCACCGCCAGCGGCCTGACCCGAGTGGAGGTCGAGCAGCCCGACGGCACAACCCGTTTCGTGTCGGTCGAGCCCGGCCTGTCCACAGGCGGACGGGCTGAGGTCACTCCCGTCGACGGCGAACTGAGAGAAGGCGATCTGGTTGTGGTCGGGGTAGCGTCCGGTGAATAGCAGCGCCGAACCTCTGATGGAGCTTGAGCGGGTGGGCCGCGTGTTCGGCGACGGCGAAGCAGCTGTCCACGCTCTCAGCGATGCCACGCTGCGGGTGCATCGAGGAGACTACGTGTCGATCATGGGTCCATCGGGCAGCGGCAAGTCAACGCTGCTCAACATCATGGCGCTGCTCGACCGCCAGACGTCAGGGACCTACCGATTCGACGGTGTCGACGCGCAGAGCCTCCCCGAAGGCAGTCGTACAGGACTGCGAGCCCACCGCATCGGCTTCGTCTTCCAGGCGTTTCATCTGCTCGCCCATCGCAGCGTGACTGAGAATGTGGTCATGTCGATGCTCTACAACCGGATGCCTCGTTCGTCGCGCCGAACCAGGGCGCTCGAATCCCTTGAGCGGGTGGGTCTAAGCCATCGAGCCGATTTCCTGCCGACCAAGCTCTCGGGCGGTGAGCGCCAGCGAGTGGCGATTGCGCGCGCCATAGCACCGCATCCGACAGTCCTGCTCTGCGACGAGCCCACCGGAAATCTCGACCAGGTCACCGGACGGTCGATCCTCGACCTGTTCGAAGAATTGCGAGCGTCGGGTCTGACGGTCGTGGTCGTCACCCACGATCCCAGGGTGGGGTTGCAGGCCGACCGGATACTGGAAGTGGAGGACGGACGGGTGGAAACGTTGCCACAGTCCTACCGAACAGCACCTGCGGAGCGATGAAGTCTCAGCAGACGACCCGGGCGCGGTTCGACTGGCGGGATCTGATCGTCGAGGCGTTGGCGGGGTTGTTCGCCCGGCCGGGGCGCGCCCTGCTGACTGTGCTCGGAGCGGTGCTCGGCATCGCCTCGCTGGTAGCTACCCTCGGGGTGGCCCACACGGCAGGCAACCAGATCATCTCGTCGTTCAACGAACTGTCGGCGACTTCGGTCGTGGTCACCACCGACCGAGGATTCTTCGGCGACAATGCACCCCGTGTGGCTCTGCCGTGGGATTCCGAGACGCGCCTGAGCAGGCTCAACGGGGTGGTGGCGGCGGGATCGATGGTCGATGTCAACATTGGCGGCGATTTGACCAGTTCGGTTCCCTTGAACGATCCGCTGGGCCAGACCGAGTTCCAAGTGCCGATGATCGCGGCCTCTCCAGGCATCTACCCCGCAGTCCGGGGCAAACTGCGCACGGGCCGATGGTTCGACCAGGGCCACTCCGAACGCGCCGACCGGGTTGCCGTGCTCGGTGTCGGTGCGGCACAGCGACTCAACATCAACCGCGTCGGTCAGCAGCCCGTGGTGTTCGTCGGTGATCTGAGCTTCGCGGTGATCGGCATTCTCGACGATGTACTGCGTCAGGCGGACCTTCTCAACTCTGTGATCGTGCCTGAGGGCACCGCACGTGAACTGTACGGTCTCAAATCTCCGACCACGATCCAGATCGACACGGAGGTCGGGGCGGCGGAACTGATCGCTTCGCAAGCTGCTATAGCGGTTTCGCCCAACGATCCTGCGCTGGTTCGGGTGCAGTCGCCGCCCTCGCCGGAGAGTCTGCAGACGCAAGTCGAGAGCGATGTGAACGCGTTGTTCCTGGTACTGGGTGCGGTGTCGCTGTTGGTTGGTGCCATAGGAATCGCCAACGTCACGCTCGTCTCGGTGCTGGAACGGGTCGGCGAGATCGGTCTGCGGCGAGCCCTGGGCGCTGGTCGTCGGCACATCGCCTATCAGTTCCTGCTGGAATCCACCGGCATCGGCCTGTTCGGCGGGGTGATCGGGGCGAGCGCTGGCGTGCTGGTGGTGGTGGCAGTGTCGGCGTCCAACGACTGGACCCCGGTGCTCGACGCCCGTGTGCCGCTTGCGGCCCCACTGCTGGGTGCGGTGGTGGGACTGCTGGCTGGCCTCTACCCCGCCTGGCGCGCCTCACGCCTAGAACCCGTCGAATCCCTCCGAGCCTCAGGAGCCTGAGTCATTCGTCAACTTGTCGATCCGCAATGTCGGCCAACAAGATGTCGATTGACGCTTGGGCAGAATTCCCAAGGAAATCGTTGCGCAGGGAACTTGTAGTTTCGTCAAGATCATCATCGCAGTCATCGTCAGCCGATCGAATATCTCGTTCGAATGAACGAGTATCTCGATAATTATCGCTAGTGTCTGATTCGGCAATCATCACGATCACCTGTGCGATACCGGTCGGTGTCTCCAACTCGTATCCGTTGCTTGCCATACAGGAAGACCATTGGCGTTGGGCGGACAGAAATGCAGAGTCAGACTTGACTCGCGCATCAATCTCCCCAGACAGATCAAACAGGTTCCACCGAGCTTCCACAGCATCAGCGCCGTATAGTTTCACCCACGCAGCGTTGTAGCAACCGACCCGTCTTTCATCCCCGCTCGGACTTTGACCTTCAGCTATGTCCTCTCTGCCCCACAGCGCTTCAAAATACGGAGATTTCTCCGCTAATGGAAGGTTGTCAAGAATCTCTTCATTGGGGTCAATGACTTGTTGCGGTTGTTGAGTGGCGATGAGTGAGTCAATAGTTGGAGTCTCAGAATTCTCGCTTATGTCGACATAGTCAGTGGAATAGTTGTCACCAGCCCACGAAATATATTCAAAACCTGCGTTTGCCATGCAAGTTGCTACCCAATCTTGAACTTCTAGTTCACGCTGAATCATGTAACGATTATCTTCCTGGAGAACTTCAGAGATATCAGAGAACTCACCAAGGTTCAACTCGCGGTTATTGTCGCTGATGAAACCGCAGGAGGCGGCGAGAATGGATAGTAGGACTGTTGTTGTGATCTGTCTTTTCATGACGAGTACATTCCTGGTGTCAATTTCTTGGTTGGATGTCCGTAGGTTGAATATCGTTTCGGTTGTACTCGAACACTCGAGGCCGTCCTTCAGCCGCATCGATAGCAAGTCTCAACACAGTTGGGGCATCAATCGAGAAATAGACACCCGTTTTCTCCATTAGGCCGAGAGCCTCTTGGGCGATTTGTTCGAGTTCCAGTGCCGCAATTTCGTCACCTTGATAATTTGGCTCGCGTGGACAGAGCGACCTATTTCGTCGAAGAGTCTCTACCATCTTTTCTTTAAGGGCTATGCTCACTCGCGGTAGGGACTGAGTCGCAACGTCAGTGCTCGAGGTATTGCGGAGAATCTCAAGTATTTCTCCTTCCAGGACCACTTCTAATCCATCCACATACCATTGCGCCAAGTCTGAACAGTCGTCGACATCGGGTGACACAGTGTATTTGTCTACAGCTCTACTGACCGCTTCGGCGAATTCGCGATCCAATTCTAGCGGTGGTCCTTGTTCAATCACAAACTCGCCACTCTGGTACAGGATGTCACCCTCGGAGTAATCCTTTGCGCTACTGGAGCATCCTGGAATCGTCAATCCCAACACAGCGACCCAGCAAAGCACAATATTTGGCTTGCGCATGAAAGAAGACATCACGACGTCAGACCAAGAACTGCCGGCCAGAACGTCCAATTGGCAAGCCGACTCAACATCGGATTCCGGAGGCATGTGGGCTCGATTCTCGGATCCACGTTGTTGTCTGCACATGGGTTGAAAGAGATATTCCAAGCAGTTTGTAACCAAATGACACAGACGTAAGCTCCGAATTTGTGAGTTTCATGTCCATTCGCCCGCGGTCGGGGCGGGTTGGTAGGGGTTGTGTATTACTTGCCACCTAAGCTCTTCGCGCCGCGCGGGAATCTGAAAAAATTTGGCATGTTTTGATCAGAAAATGTTGAAACGGATTGAAACAATAGGAATAATTGCTTTGACAGGATGCTGCGGGACGGAGTCGAACTTATTCGTTCCCTAATGTGGACCCTTGGCGGACGCAGGCGGGGAGGCCGAGGCCGCGCATGGATGCGCCGGTCACGGTGACGCCGGGGGTGTCACGCGCCAGTGATGCGTCGATCTGGTCGCAGCGTTGTAGATGGCCGGGGAGGTACTGCGGGAGGCTTCGACGCCAGGGCGTGACCCGCACGGCACTCTCGCCTTGCAGTCCGATGGTCAGCGCCAATTCCTGGGCCAGGGTATCGACGAGTGCCGACTCGTCGAGGTGCAGCCAACGTCGATCATTGACCCGGCCCGCGGAGACCCGCAGGACGACGTGGCTGCCGTCGTCGTAGTGTGCCCATTTCGACGATGCCACCGAACAGGCGGTCATCAGCAGGCCCTGGTCGCGTGGAACCAGAAAACCCGCGCCGTCGAGGCTGTGGCCCACCTGTTCGGACGACACGACGAAAGTGACCAGCACAACGTCGGAATAGACGAGGCCCGACAGCAGCGAAGCGGCCGCAGGGGAATGAGGCTCGACTAGGGCTGCGCTGACGAACGCAGGCGTGGTGAGGATCACACGGTCGCCGTCGAAGTGACCCGACGTCGTTGTTACCCGCCAGGCTCGACCGTGGCGCTCAAGGGAAACCGCTGAGGCGTGAATGTAGATGCGGTCGCGCAGTTCCTCATGGAGCGCGTCGATAACCCGTTGAGTGCCGCCCTTGACCCCATGAAAGACCGGGCCGGGCACCGCAGAGGCACGCTGGGAGCGGAGAGCCTCAATGAACGGACCACCGCGGCGGGCTGCGTCTGCCAGCGCCCGCGCCCCCGAGGCGATGCTCAGGTTGTCGGCATTGCCGGCGTTGATTCCTCCGAGCAGCGGATCGACGAGCCGTTCGAACACCTCGTCACCGGCACGGGCCCGCACCACATCGCCCACCGTGGCATCGCCCACCAGCCCAGGCTGTTGCGCGAAACCACGGGCCGCAAACTCGGCGATCCCTTCAGCCGAGACGATCCCGCCGGCGCTGAGATCATCGGGTTCCAGCGGCACACCTAGGACGCTCGGCGGGATCCGCCGAAGCGCCCCGTCGACCCAGACGAAGGCACCGCCAGAGGCTGGCGACACCAACTCATCGCCCAAGCCGAGTTCACGGCACAGCTCCGACATCTCCGGCTCCCGGGCCAGGAACCCGTCGGCTGCACAGTCCACGTCGAACCCCAGAGCAGAGCCTTCCACCGGACCACCGGCGATCTTGCCTCCCACCCGGCAACTCGCCTCCAGCAGCGCAAAGTCCTTGCCTTGGCGGTGAAGTTGGTGGGCCGCGGACAGCCCGGTGATTCCGCCGCCGATTATCAGGGTCCGGTCGTTCACTGCGGCTCTGGATCGGCCGGTCCGACCGTCCCCTCGGCGTGAACGACCCTCACGAAGTCCCCGCCCCGTCGGTGAAGTTGGTGGGCCGCGGACAGGCCGGTGATTCCCCCGCCGATTATCAGGGTCCGGTCGTTCACTGCGGCTCCGGATCGGCCAGCCCGACCGTCCCCTCGGCATGAACGACCCTCACCACCTCGCTCAGCACGTCGGGATCACTCGCAGGCAGCACACCGTGGCCGAGATTGAAGACGTGGCCCGGGTTACCGGCATTGAACGCCAGAACCTCGCGGGTTCCCGAGACGGCGGCATCGACCCCGGCGATCACCGCGGCCGGGTCGAGGTTGCCCTGCAGCGCGACCGAGCCGCCGAGACGGGCCCGGGCCCGGTCGATCCGGACACGCCAATCGATGCCCACGACGTCGGCGCCGACGCCATGAATCAGTTCCAGGAGTTCGCCGGTGTTGACCCCGAAGTGGATCCGGGGCACGCCGGTCTGCTCGACCGCGCCGAGCACCTTCTGCGAATGCGGCGCGGCGTAGCGCTGATACTGGTCCGGCGACAAAGCCCCCGCCCAGGAGTCGAACAACTGCACAGCCGTTGCCCCGCTGTCGATCTGCGAGGTCAGCGAAGCGATGGCGAGGTCGGCCAACCGGTCCATCAGCGAGTGCCAGAGATGCTCGTCGTTGTACATCAGCGACTTGGTGTTGAGATAGTCGCGCGACGGGCGCCCCTCGATCAGATACGACGCCACAGTGAACGGTGCCCCCGCGAACCCGATCAGCGGCACGTCGAGTTCGTCGACCAGCTGATGCACCGTCTCGAGCACATAGGGCGTGTCGGCAACAGGATCAAGGGGGCGCAACCGCTCGAGGTCGGCGGCAGAACGGAACGGTTCTGCTATCTCGGGCCCGACTCCGGGCGTGACCGTGACCCCGAAACCGACCGCATGGACGGGCACGACGATGTCGGAATAGAGGATGGCGGCGTCGACCCCGTAGCGATGCACGGGCTGGAGCGTGATCTCAGTGGAGCGGTCCGGGTCCTTGATGGCGTCGAGGATCGTGCCCGGGCCCCGGACTGCCCGGTACTCGGGCAGTGAGCGTCCTGCTTGACGCATGAACCAGACCGGAACCCGCTCATGGGGCAGGCCCCGGCAGGCCCGGATGAAGCAATGGTCGTCGAATGCGCCGCTGGGGAATGCGCCGCTGGGGACCACGCCGGCGGGGAATGCGCCGCTGGGGATTGCGCCGGTGGGGAATGCGCTGCTGGGGACCACGCCGACCACGCTAGCCGTGCTTCCCCTGTTGGATCAGCGCCTGCAGGCCGACCCCGGTCGGGGTCTCCAGGAGCCGGTCAACCGCGGTCTCACCGGCGCGCACGGCCTGTCGGCGCCGGCCAGCGTCGTCGTCGGAGAAATCTTCGAGCGTGTCGGGGTGAGGCTCGATCACCACGACTGCGGTGCCGTGGCGCCGCACCTCGTCGACCTCGCTTGTCAGCTTGTTGCTGAACCAGGTGCGGAGCGGATTGGTGACCCAACCGAGCAGGCCGCTGCCCCCGGTCATTGCCGAGGAGACGATCACAACGTCGAAGCCGAGCGTCGCGGTGAGGTCTGCGTTGGTAGCGGAGTGCACGCCGCCGTCTATGTATTCGACCTCGCCGACCTGCGCCGGAACATACACGCCCGGCACCGCGGACGACGCCTGTACCGCCTGGCCGATCGTGCCCCGCACGTCGTCGCGCCCGAAAACGATGCGGCGGCCGTCGCCGGCGCGCACCGCAACGATCCAGGTCGGCATTTTCGTCCAGCGGCCAGGGTGGAGTTCGTTCATGCGTTTCTGGGAGGTGATGCCGCAGCGGGTGCCCCGCGGGACGACCCCGAGCGCGGCCCGGACCGGGTCCAGCTTCCAGGGGGGCCACAGCGCCTTGAGCGACATCTCCACTGAGAGCGGCCGCCAGTCCCGCTCAACGGCGGGTTCGTCGAATTCGGTGCTGACCCTCGAATAGGTCTCGGCGGCTTGCGGGCTCACCGGCTCGTCACGGAACCGCGCCACCCGGTCAGCCGCTGAAATTCCGCTGCGGAGGCCGACGGCGGTGAACGCACCCGCCGAGGTGCCGACGATCAGGTCCGCTTCACGCGGATCCCAGCCCACCTCCGACTCCAGACGTGACAGCACCCCGCAATGCCAGGGGTCGCCGACCGCTCCGCCTGCTCCGAGAACCAGTCCGACTGTGAACATACCAGCAGCGTAGGGGCGTCTGCGCCGCGCTAGGCTAAATGACTCCCCATTCGCAGTATCCCATTCGTTTGGGACCTCTGAGAGTTCATCTGCAACGTGTCGCAACGTCACCCGGAACTAGAGGCTGAACAGGCACATCTCAACGCTGCCTACAGCTGCCTCGACGACTCGCGTGAGCGGGTGCGGCGGATAACCGAGATGTTCGAGGCGACCCGAGGCGGCACCAACCAGGCCCGTTTCGAGCGCGAGTCTGTGCTTCAAGGAGCATTGAACCGGCTGAGCAGGCTCAACTTGGGAAACCGCTCGCTGGTGTTCGGGCGCATCGATCCCGCAGGGACCGGTGAACGCTTCTACATCGGCCGGGTCGGTGTCTGGGACGACGACCAGAACGCGGTGGTGGTCGACTGGCGGGCGCCGGTCTCCGAACCCTTTTACCGCGCGACCGGACGTGAGCCCCTCGGGCTCGAGCGGCGCCGGTTCTTCGCCACTCGGGGCCGCACCCTGCTCGGGATCGACGACGAGCTGTTCGGCGAGCTCGCCGATCCCGACCACACAAGCGATGCCGCCGTGCGGGGCGAGGGTGCTCTGATCGCTGCGTTGGAGGCGGCCCGAACCGGGCGGCTCGGCGACATCGTCGCCACAATCCAGGCTGAACAGGACGAGATCATCCGCGCGCCGATGCCCGGGCTGTTGGTGGTCCAGGGTGGTCCCGGCACGGGCAAGACCGTGGTGGCGCTGCACCGCGCGGCCTATCTACTCTACACCCACCGGCTTTCGCTGGAGTCTCAGGGGGTCCTGGTCGTGGCGCCGAACCGGCTGTTCATCGCCTACATCGAACAGGTGCTGCCGTCGCTGGGTGAGTCGGGTGTGACCATTGCGGTGCTCGCCGACCTGGTGCAGCCCCGGGTGCGGGTCGACCGCCTCGACGACGAAGGCGCCGCCCGGGTCAAGGGCGACCCGCGGATGGTGGAGGTGCTGGCGACCGCGGTGTCGAATCGGCAGCGGCGGCTGCGAACTGACCAGGTGTTCGGTTTCGGTCTGCAGCGGTTGCGGATCACCGTCGCCGGGTCTGCCAGGATCGTCGCGGTGGCCCGCCGGCGTTCCCGGACCCACAATGCGGGCCGCAAGATCGTCGAAGACCTGTTCTTTGAGACCCTTGCCGAGAGCGCCCGCAAGCGGGTCGACCCCCAGGTTGTGCGTGAACGGATGCGAAACGATGTCGGCGTCCGCGAGACGCTCGACTGGATGTGGCCGGTGTTGACTCCGGCGCACCTGTTGCACGACCTGCTCGGTTCGCAGGCGCTGTTGAAGTCTGCGAACCGCGGGGCGTTCAGCGAACAGGAGATACTGCGTCTGCACCGGCCCCGCAGCAGCCATGCCGATGAGGTTGTGTGGAGTTTCGAGGATGTACCGTTGCTCGACGAGGCCCGCGCCCTGTTGGGCGCTCGTCCGGGAAAGCGTGCGGTCGACGCGGTCCGCACCTACGGGCACATCTGCATCGACGAGGCGCAGGACCTCTCGCCGATGGAGTTGCGCATGGTGGCGCGCCGCTCCCTCAACGGGTCGCTGACCGTCGTCGGCGACATCGCCCAGGCCACGGGTGCGTGGGCCAACAGCGATTGGGGCGCTGTGACAGCGGCGTTCCCGAGCAAGCACGAGCCTCGGATCGCCGGACTGAGCGTCGGTTACCGGATTCCGGGGCCGACGATGATGTTGGCGAACAAGATTCTGCCGTTCGCCGCGCCGGGGTTGCGCCCCCCGAGGCCCGTGCGGTCAGACGGCGACGATCCGCAACTCATCGAGGTCCGCGACTCGCCCGATGAGACCCTGGTCGGGGTCGTTTCAGCGGAGCTTGCCAAGGTCGGGGAGGGCAACGTTGCGGTGATCGTCCCGGTATCGCTGCTTGCGAGCGTGACTGCGGCTTTTGCAGCCCATGAGCTGCCCTTCGGCGGGCCGACACGCCATGGTCTCGACCAGCGGGTCACGGTGGTTCCGGTGCGTCTGGTCAAGGGCCTCGAGGTCGACGCCGCGGTCGTGGTCGAGCCACGACGGATCGTCGACGAGGAAACCTGTGGATTCCGGTCCCTGTATGTGGCGTTGACCCGGGCCACGAAACGGGTGACCGTCGTCTGCAGCGAGCCCCTGCCGGAACTGCTCGGATGACCCGCCGAGACGAGCGCAGCGAACAAGACCGGCAGACGATTCGTTGAAACCGTCGTGCAGCGATACGATGTAAGGCATGCCTCACACGGACACGGGTGCCGACTCTGAGCTGATTGCGTTGGTGGTCCGGGCCAAGGATCTCCGGGTGAACCGTTCCGTTCCGGTGTTGAAGGGGGCTGACCTGGTGGCTGCACCGGGTCAGCATCTGGTGATACTGGGGCCCAGTGGTTGCGGCAAGACCACCTTCCTGCGGGCGATCGCCGGCCTTGAGCCGGTCGAGCAGGGCGAGATCTGGGTTGGTTCACAACTGGTTGCCAGTTCCAGCGTGCATATGGTGCCCGAGAAGCGCCGGGTGGGCCTGGTGTTCCAGGACGGTGCTCTCTTCCCGCACATGAGCGTCGCCGCCAACGTGGCCTACGGGTTGCCGCGGGGGCATCGTTGGCGCAGGTTCGGGCGGACCAGCGACCGTGGCCGCGAGGCGGTGCGGATGATGCTGGAGATGGTCGGGCTCGAGGAGTACGGTGACCGTCTGCCTGGTTCGCTCTCGGGCGGACAGCAGCAGCGGGTGGCGTTGGCCCGCGCCCTGGTGCCGCGGCCCTCGGTTCTGCTGTTCGACGAGCCGTTCTCGAGTCTGGATTCCAACCTGCGCGCCGGTGTGCGGTCCGAGGTTGCCCAACTGCTGCGCGAGCTGGAGATCACCGCGATCTTCGTCACCCATGATCAGACTGAGGCGTTCGAACTCGGCGATGAGGTGGCTGTGATGCGCGACGGGGTGCTGGTACAGCAGGCGACGCCGGCTGAGTTGTACGACCGGCCCGCGGATCCCTGGCTGGCAGCGTTCGTGGGCGAGGCGGAGTTGTTGGCGGGGTACGCCAAGGGGTCGGAGGCCGACACTGTGCTCGGACGCATTCCGCTCGCGAACTCGGTGAGTGGCCCGGTCGAGGTCCTGGTGCGCCCTGAGGAGATTGTTCTGTCGTCGGGTTACGGCGGGCGGGTCGTCGGGATCGCCTACTGCGGGCACGATGCGCTGATCAGCGTTGCGTTAGCGGGGGGCACGGTGGTCAGGAGCCGGGCGACCGGCGCGCCGAGGTTCGCAGTCGGTGCTGAGGTCTCGGTCGGTCACTCGGGGGTGTCGACCCTGGCTTACGGGAGTTCTTCTGTGCCGGTTGCCCGGGTCGCTGAGACGGTCAGCTAGCCCGCATCGGTGCTGTGACGGATGTCACATGTTAGGTATGCCTAACATCGACGGGATCGTGGTTATAGTCCCCGCATGAAAACCAGCCCAATGAAAATCCATCTGCCCTTCCCAACCACCCTCGTCGTACTGCTCGGCATGGCGCTGTTCGCCACCGCCTGCGGCAGCGGTGACGGATCAGGCGACAGCATCACGCTCTACTCTGGGCGCAACGAAGAACTGATCCAGCCACTCGTCGACGAATTCACCGCTGAGACCGGGACCAGCGTCGACGTGCGTTACGGCGACTCCGCGGAGTTGGCACTGCTGATCCAGACCGAGGGCGACAACACCCCGGCGGACCTCTTCATCTCGCAGAGCCCCGGAGCGCTCGGCCTGCTCGCCGGCGAGGGCCGCCTGGCCACGCTCGGCAGCGAACTCACCTCCTCGGTCGGGCAGGGGTTCGCGGCGGGAGACGACACCTGGGTCGGCCTGACCGGGCGTGTGCGGGTCGTCGTCTACAACAGCGACCTCGTCGACCAGGCAGACCTGCCGACGTCGGTTGACGACCTGGTCGGTCCCGAGTATGCGGGCAGGGTCGGAGTGGCACCCAACAACGGTTCGTTCCAGGACTTCGTCACCGCCATGCGCAACGAACTGGGCGACGATGCGACACGGGACTGGCTCGTGGGGATGGCCGAGAACAACTCCCCCAACTATCCCAAGAACTCAGCGATCGTGGAGGCCGTCGGGCGCGGCGAGGTCCCGATGGGACTGGTCAACCACTACTACAACCTCCGAGCGGTCGAGGCCGACCCTACCGTGGCGAGCAGGAACCACTTCCTGCCTGTCGACGACATCGGTTCGCTGGTGATCGTCACCGCGGGTGCGGTGCTGGCATCGTCGGATTCCGGCGAGGCGGCTGAGTCGCTTCTGAGGTTCCTGCTGAGCGATGATGCACAGATGACCTTTGCCACTCAGACGCAGGAGTACCCGCTGGTCGCGGGTGTCGCCCCGCCGTCGGACCTGCCGTCGCTCGATGGATACGCGGCCCAGACCATCGACTATGACCTGCTCGGAGACGGTCTGCTGGGAACGATCAACCTGATTCGAGAAAGCGGTATCGAGCAGTAGCATGCGCGGCTCCGGCATCGCCGACCCGGGGCGGTTGACAGCATCGAAGCGTCGACCGCCCGCAGCGATGCTGGCCCTCTCGGTGTTGATCGGCGTGGTCTTCATGGGGCCGTTCGCCTACGTCGTGAGCCGCAACCTCGACCTGGGAACCGACCTCGGTTCGCTGTTGTTGTCGCAGTCGACCTGGGATCCGCTGCGCCGCTCCCTGCTGCTCGGGTTCGCGGTATCGGTAGCGGCGGCGGTGATCGGCACGGGCCTGGCCTGGTTGACGATCCGCACCGACATCCGGGGCCGCGGCGTCTGGCGCATCCTCGCCCCGATTCCGCTGGTGTTCCCGAGCTTCGTCGGGGCGACTGCGCTGATCGCCGGGTTCGCGACCGGTGGTCTGGTCGAGGATCTCGTCTCGCCGCTGGGCATCAGCGACCTGCCCGACATGAAGGGGTTCCGCGGTGCCTGGCTGGTGCTGACCCTGTTCACCTATCCCTACGTGTACCTCCCGGTGGCGGCCCGGCTGGCTTCGCTTCCACCGTCGCTCGAAGAGTCGGCCCGTCTGCTCGGCCGCAAGCCGCCGACCGTCTTTGTGACCGTCGTGCTGCCGCAGGTCTGGAGTGCGGTGTTGGCCGGGACGATGCTCGTCTTCCTCTACACGATCAGCGATTTCGGCGCTGTCTCGCTGCTCGGCTACAGCACCCTTGCCGAACAGATCTATGCCGACCAACTGTTCGACCAGGCCCGGTCGATGGGGCTCGCCCTGATCCTGGGGGCAACGGCGTTGTGCGTCGTGACGGGCGAACGCGCGCTCGAGCGGCGACGTGCCCAGGTGGAGGTAAAGCGCAGCCATGAACCGCTGATCGTTCCCCTCAAGGGTTGGGGCATCCCGGTGCTGGTTGTGGTTGGCGCATTTCTGAGCAATGCGCTGATCGGTCCCGTCGCGGTGCTCGGGTTCTGGGCTTGGCGCGGCCTCACCACCGACATCGACTCGGTCGGTCTGGGAGTCGATGTCGGAGGTCTTTGGGGCCCGGCGCTGCACACTGCCGAGGTGGGTCTGATCACCGCGGTGGCAGCCATTGCGGTGGTGCTGCCGATTGCCTGGCTGACGGGGCGTTATCGGAGCCGGATCGCGGGTGCAGCCAATTCCATGGTGGTGGCGGGCTTCGCGCTTCCAGGGGTGGTGATCGCCCTGTCGCTGGTGTTCTGGGCGATTGACGCCCCGCTCATCGGACGCTGGTACCAGACGCTTCCGTTGCTGATCGTCGCCTATGTCCTGCACTTCGGCGCCCAGGCGAGTCGGGCCGCCCATGTCGCGGTGGAGACGGTTGCGGAGAGCATGAGCGACGCCGCAGCGACTCTGGGAGCGAACCGGTCGCGTCGCCTCTTCACCGTTGAGCTGCCGTTGATGGCGCCGGGCCTTTTTGCCGGAGCCGGCCTGGTGATGCTCTCGACCATGAAGGAACTGCCGGCCACGCTGCTGCTCGCACCCATCGGTTTCGACACGCTCGCGACTGAGGTGTGGGCTGCCGGCGAACGGGGGGCCCTCGCTCAGGGGGCGGTCGCCTCGCTCGCCCTGGTAGCGGTCAGCTCGGTCCTCACCTGGGCAGTCGTACTCCGCCGACTCGACGCCCACTGAAGCCTGGCAGTGGGACTCAAGGACCCCCGCCCCCTGACCGGCTCGCTGTTGGAGGTCACGGTCACGCGAAATTCGCCGCGCGGCGCATTGACCCGTTGTCGGTTTCTTGTTTGGGTTCTTCCCGTCCACCTCCGCCACGAAGGCCAGTGGGGTGAGGGTCGCGGACCCTCACCCCACTCACCCCGACCTCAAACGCGAAGAGCCACTAAAGCTTGGTCTGCCGAGCGCAGAGTATCCACAACGACGTCAGTCTGCTTTCCGATCCACCTCGCGTCAATCGCCAATAGCATCATGGCGTCCAAGTCCACCGCGATGCGGCTCTGTTCCTGAACCGCACCCACGAACGCTTCACTACAGTCTTTGTCCCAAGGCAAGAAAACACCCGGGAGGAGAGGCCAAGCCGCTTCAACACGTCGCTGCCGGTCTACCCAAACATCAGGTGGGGGCAATTCTTGGCGCTCGTAACCGGTCCCGTCGAACATGACCGGAGAGTCGAATCCAGAGGCGCGCAACCGATGGGCGGCGGTTGGCCCTTTGGGACCAGCGATCGTGAGCTTGTCGGCCAGGCTCGCAGCGGCCCGAGCGTCCTGTGGTCGACTAGTGCAGTGATGGGCCGTCAGATAGAAAGAGAAAGTAGCCGACCGGTCATGGAGACCCCACTCGGTGAATGCGCTCATGAGAGCAGTCCTGCGTCTCGAAGTTCGGAACGGACCTTTGGAATATGGTTGCGGTAGCGACTCCAATTCTGGGTCTCGTACTGAACGCGACCAACGACCACACTTGGATGCACCCCAAATTCCAACGAAGCTTCAAGCATCGCTGGTACCGATGCCGATTTGATCTGGAACCCGCTCGGGAAGAGCCACGTTGAGGCTTGTTCGTCGGCTGCCACCTCGTCCGGGTCGTCCCGAGGCTCTCTCAGATCGTCGTCAAGAATTGTGGGAGTGCGTGAATCAATATGACCGAGTGTCAAATGGGCACACTCATGGAGCAGAGTGAATAGGAGGCTGTCGAAACGGTCTCCCCGCGTGGTCAGCCCAATGACCGGGCAGCCGTCGGGCAGAAGAGTCACAGCGCCATCCAGTTTGCCTCCTCGAAGACCTTGGGCGAACACTAGACAGACACCGCAATCACTGAACCGAGTCGGCAGTCCCGGGAGTTCTCCCGGGCCGTCTACGAGCAGCCTGGGAAGGCGCTGCGCGAGCGCCCCTAGCGCGTTCACGTCATACTCGGCGACGGTCTGAGTCTCAGCAACTCGCCGCACATGGCCGAGCCACGCCGACTGCTCAATGCTGATCGGGTCGGTGGAATTCGAACGCCTCGCCGCCAAAACAAACTTCGGAGGATCGCCGAGAGTCTCAATCTCGAGCAGTTCGCGCACTGATGCTTCGATGAGATCGAGATCGTCGGTTCGCGGTATCCAACCCCGAGACCTCACCTCCGCAAGCGGAACTACTTCGCGGAGTCGCGCTCGCCGAGCCGTCGGGCTCGGATGATCCCGAGTGGTCTTTTCGCGCAATCGGTGAAGACGATAGGCGCTCTGAAGGTTGAGCCACAGCTCCGGAGTGGTGCCGAGAGCTTCAGAAAAAGAGCAGGCGGTCTCGGCAGTGATCGCCTTCTTTCCATTCAGAATCTCCGACACTGCCTGAAGCGGGCGGTCGATGATTCCCGCGAACTCGGTGACAGTCCAGCCGCGCTCGTCGAGTTCATCGCGGAGGTACTCGCCCGGCGGGAACACCTCAGCTGGGGTGTAGGTCGTGGTCATGGCGCTGAATCTCCTTGCTAGTGGTAATCGACTATCTCGACAATGATGAGCAAACGACCTTCAGCATCGGTCTCGATCCGAAAGATGAGCCTCCACTGATCGTTGAGTCTGATCGAGTGCTGACCGGTGCGGCCCCCTTTGAGTTTCTCAAGACGTAAAGCCCTGAAACTCCGAAGGTCTGACTCAGACGCAGAATTGGCAATCAACCCCATCTTCTTCCGAAATGCCTTGGTAACGTCGGGCCCGATTCGGGGAAGCACAAACTCTCTGTCTTCGTACAGTCGTCGTAAATCGTCATCCTCAAAGTCGAATCTCATACTTCAGCCCTTCACCCTACCAGTGAAATGTCTTTCTGCAAGCTATAAGCACGAAAAACTTGGTCACTGCCAAACGAGGCGGAGGTACGGGAAGGCCTACCGGCCAAGGCGGTGCCGAATTTCGGTGACGAGGTGTTGACTCAGCGCTCACCCCGCTCTCAACCCGCCCGATGATGCACTACGCGCGGTCCCCTGGCGGGTGTCCTTGAGGTCTAGGTGCGGGCGGGGCGATGTCTGACTGCGGTGGTGACGGTCACGGTTATCTGTGTGTCGGGGCCGGGTTGGCCTTCAACGATTGCTGTGCCGTCGGCGATCAGGCTGAATCCGTCGGGAGCGGGAGGCCACAACACGCACACGTTGGGGCGGTCGGTCGCATTGGCGGCGGCGCTGCGACCCACAACGGCGGAGATGGTGCCGTCATCGGCGATGTCGACCGGTACATGTATGACCCGGGGCCGGCTGTCGGCACCCGTGGTCAGCACGTAGGCAGCCGGTCCATGCAGTTGCGCAACACCGGCTAGGTCGGTTGGTTCAACGGCAAGACTCATATCCCAACCGTAACGGGTCGGCGTTTAGGAGGGCTTCGCGTTTTAGGTCGGAGTCGGTGGGCTGCGAAAACACTTCTGCCGGAGCCGCACGGTACCAGCGCCGCCGAATCGAGCACCCCTTCACTTCCTTCGTACCGGCCGAGATCAACGCGACGCCGCTC
Source organism: Acidimicrobiia bacterium (assembly GCA_024421085.1). GTDB lineage: Bacteria > Actinomycetota > Acidimicrobiia > Acidimicrobiales > Aldehydirespiratoraceae > VXYK01. The sequence goes on along the minus strand of JAHQYN010000023.1, from coordinate 3,865 downwards.
AGAGCGGCCCGTCGAGCCACGAACGCCGCCACGGGGCCCTGGAGTGGCCCAGCAGGCAGCCCCCACAACGTAGCAACGGGCCGGTAGCGTCGTCCTGGCGGCATTCTGGTGGACCCCAGCTTCGACCTGCTGTGGTTCAGCCACCCTTAAACGTGTTACGCTTAAGTGGTGCAGATATTCGAGTCGGCCTACCGGCACGGGTTGACCGACGACGACATCTCGCATGCGTGGCAACACGCCTTGGGCTTCTATGACATCGACAGCGACCATGATCCGACCAAGAGCCTGTGCATCGGCCCCGACCGTGCGGGCAACCTGCTCGAACTGCTGTACCTCCAGACAGCGGAACAGGACCTGGTCATCCACGCGATGCCGCTGCGCCCAGTCTTCCGCACCTACCTCACCAGGGATTGACGATGAACGACGAGACTAAGACCGACAGGACCTTGACCGGCGATGAGATCGAGGCCATCGCCACGGACTTTGAGGGGCGAGAGTTCACGCCCGACGAGCTGGCCAAGGTCAAGCGGACGCGCCGCCGCTCACCGAGAATCGGAGAGACACGGGCCGAGGTGTACACATTCCGCGCTCCCCACAGCTACAAGAACCGGATCAAGCAGCGGGCAGCTACCGACGACACCAGCGAGAGCCAAGTCATCCGAGACGCCCTCGACTCCTACCTCTAGGCCGCAACAACCACCACGGCCCCTGCGCGGTCGCCAGGAGCCTGAACCGTCATCGAAGCACGATGCGCAAGCGTCCACGGCCCCTGCGCGGTCGCCAGGAGCCGACCCTGCTGCCGTTACCCCGCCATTGAACGCGGTTTGCGCAACTCGGCCCGGCGTTGTTGTCGGTTCTTGCGGTGCGGCTGCAGCGGTGCCGGTTCATCGAGACGCTGCATCCGGTGCTGACAGCATTCGCACAGCATGCTCGAACCCGCCATGACCTGCAGGAAGTCGCCCTCCTCGGGGAACCTGCCATAGCGGTTGACCCACTCAGCAACCAGCCCATCGCGGAGGTGCCTGGGGTCCACCGGCACGAGTTCGATGTCAGACACCGCCAACACCTCAGGGTCGATCTGTCCGTCGTCCACCACCATGTTTCCCAACTTCGACACCAACTCTGCTTGGACGTCGGGCAGCATGTGCACGACCAGCAGGTCTGGGTGGTCCAAGCCCTCACGGAGCCCCATCGTGTAGGTCCAGCCGTTCTGGCCGTGTTCTCGCACCTGGGTTATCACGAACCCATGCACATCGATCGCTAGGTCGTGCACCCGCCCGACCTGCTCTTCGCTGAATCCCTCGCATCTCATGCACATTCTGACACCCTTGCACAGGTGTATGACATTGGTCAACATGAAATATATTGAAAAAGACGCAACGAATGGCATCCGCCAACGGTGCTGGAGACCACAGACCACATCGCAGCCGCGGCGTCGTCTGGTCGCGGATCAAGAGCCGCCGCAACGACGACCGATGGATCAGCGCTGGGCGTCATATTGAACCGAGAAAGTGGCTGGCCGGTCATGACGGCCGCGCTCGGTGTCCTGACTGAACGCAGGGCTTAGGCTTGGCGGGCATGAGGCTCCGGGCTGCCAAAGCGCTGCTCACGGCAATCGTCGTGTTCGGTCTGCTCGGTTCAGCCGTTGTCGCATCGCCTGTGCCGGCAAGCCGGAGCGACTCCGGCGCTGTGCCGTACTACCGCGATGCGGTGGTGTGGGCGCAGGGTGCCGGGGTGGTGACAGGTTGTGTGGCTCTGGGCGATTCGGTCTCACGCGGGGAGGTCATAGCGGTCTTGCACAAGTCCCTCGGCGAACCGGCGGCCCGGTCCCGCCATCGGTTCCTCGACATCACCGCTGGCGAGTTGCACATCCCGGTGGCGTGGGCGGCCAACAGCGGAATCACGAGGGGAACTTCGCCCACGACGTTCAGCCCCGACGACCCTACCACCCGGGCGCAGGTGGCCGCATTCCTCTGGCGGGTATCGGGACAACCCGACAGTCGGCCGAGTTGGTTTGTCGATGTCAAACGGGACTGGCAGAGCGCCCCTGTGGGGTGGATGGCAGCCGAGCGGATCACCACCGGGCGCTCAGCCACATTTTTCGACCCCGACGCCGCGGTCACTTGGGCGGAACTCCTCACGTTTGTTTGGCGCTGGCTCGGATCCCCGCCGAGCGCGACGGGTGAGCCCTACGACTGCGAAGCCTCAGGTGAACGCTGCAGCGGCCTGTTCGACGGAGCTTTCGTCGCCGAAATCGCCGCGGCACACCGTGGTGCACGTTTCACGGCCGCGGTGCATGATCTTCGCACCGGGTGCTGGTACCACCTCAATCCCGACTTGGCGATCACCACAGCGAGCGTGATCAAGGCGCAGGTACTGGCCGGAGTTCTGCTGGCAGCCCAGGAAGGGGGCCGCCCGCTCAGCGCATCTGAAGTTGCAGACATCGAGTTGATGATGCATTACAGCCACAACACCCCGCCCACGTCTCGGTTGTACATCGCGGTTGGAGGCGCCGCCGGGATGGAAGCGCTCGATGCGCGGTTCGCAATAGCTGGCACTAGCCACACCGGGCGCTACGGCGCCACGGTCAGCACTGCCGAGGACCGGACTGTGCTCGTCGAGAAGCTGCTTGTGGGTGGGGGTCCGCTGGACGCTGCGTCGGTGGCCGCCGCATGGGCCACGATGTCGGGCGTGAGCGCAGCCCAGAGCTGGGGGGTGACAGCCGGTCTGCCCGACGGCTACGAGGCGGCCCTCAAGAACGGCTTCTACCCGTTGCGCGGCTCTGGTTGGCGTGTGGGAACCACAGGAGTCGTGCGCGACCCTGACGGCGGGGCCTACGCCATGACCGTGATGACCGACCAGAACCCCGACGAGTCGACAGGGATAGCCCTCGTCGAGGCGATCACGGCTCATGTCAACTCGGCACTCAGCGTCGGCGAGGCCGCGGTGCGAGCCGTCGACTCGGTCACCTGCGTGGCTGCGTCCGCCAGCTCATCCTGGTCGTCGCTAGCCGACACGCTCGCTCACCCGGCTCTAGCCCTGCGGCACCTCAACGGAGGTCAACCAACACCCCTCACCGGACAGCGCATCTGCCGCCCCTGACGGTTCACCACCCCGTGAAGCGCGAGAAGGCCCGGGAGGGTTTGTCGGCCACCGACACACCGATTTCGGTGGTGAGGGGTTGACTTGGTGCTCCGGTGCGGCACAATTGTGGCCATGTCGAGCGAATCACTCCGTACGGTGCGGGACCGTCTCTCAGAGTTCATTGAACGGGTCAGTGCCCACCACGAACGGGTCGTCATAACGCGAAACGGCTCACCTGCAGCAGTACTCATGAGCCCCGAAGATCTTGAGTCGCTTGAAGAGACCTTGGCCGTGCTCGAAGACACCTCAGCCGTCGAGGAGCTAGCCGAGGCGCACCGCTCTTACCTTGAAGGCAACGTGGTTCGCGGTGTCGGTGCTGTTCGGGCGCTGCTGCGTTCATGACCAACGAGCCCTACGAAATCGGGTGAGGTGTGTCTGACTCTTCGCGACAAATCGCGGGTTTTTTCCCGGCGCATAGGTGGGTGGTTGGTGGTGGTTGGTTTGTCATGTTAGCGGTTGGTTTCGGTGGTGGGCGCGTCGTTGCGCGTCGGCTTGTTGGAGTCCGTGTCGGCGTTGGTGGCGGATTTGGTCGCCTTTGCCGGTGTGTTCGTCGTTGGGGGTGACATAGCCGATGCCTTCGTGGAGCCGCACCGTGTTGTAGTGGTTGCGGACGCGTTCGAGTTCTGCGGTGAGGTCGGCGGGATCGTCGAGCGTTTCGAGGTGGGGGTGTTCGCCTTTGACGTGGCTGAACAGAGACTCGATCCAGGCCTGGTCGGTGGGC
>JAHQYN010000022.1 GCA_024421085.1 Acidimicrobiia bacterium | reverse complement strand
GAAAGGGCCCAAGATCATCGAGTTGGGGCCCCTGTTCGGCTGCAAAGCTCACAAACGACCGAAATCCCATCGGCAACAGCACCCTGTCGGGGTCGACGGCCCCTCCCCTCCGTCCTGCCAGCGCCCCAAGCGACTCCTTCAGGTTCGACGAGGAGGAGCCGGTGAGAACCACGGTGTCCGAGCGAAACCGCGGGTCGTTGTCCCTCAACCACTTGATCCTGTCGGGCCAGCGGCCCGCGACACCGCTGATCTCGTCTAGGAACCAGTATCGGGGCGCACCCGTCGGCGTGATCTGCGAAGCGGCACCCACCAGTCGCTCAAGGTCGGCTTCCCCCCACCCCTCAACCGACATGTGGACAATCAGCCGCGGGTCCACCCCGCCGTCGATCAGGCGCTGCACAGCGCGCTTCATTGCCACTGACTTGCCGACCCTTCGTGGGCCGCGAACCACATAGAGGCCACCGGGGGTGAGATCGTCAAGCACGCCGGTGGTGTAGCTGAAGGGGGCGCGGGCGGCCTCCCTCAGATCGGAGTCGCCGGCCGCCCATCCGTGGCGATCGGACCACCATCGGTTGGTGGATGCCAGCCGGTGCTGTATCTCGCCTGCTTTCACTCGCAGCCTCCCCTGCTCGCGGGTAAGCCCAATTGGTTGGAGCAACCCTGAAGAACCGACGCTCGATAACTATATATTTTTTGCACTGCACAACATCAACGTATATAGATATTTCTGCTATAGGGCGCGGGTGCAGTGTAGCTGAAGAGGCGCCTAGCACACCAGCAGGATCTTGCCGGCCAACGTGCGGCTCTGGATCAGGCGGTGAGCCTCTAAACCCTCACCCCGACCCAAAACGCGAAGCGCCAGATTTCGGTAGGCGCTGCGGGTCAGGCCCTGGTAGGTCAAGCCCTTGGGGTCAGGCGTTGCGGGTCAGGCCCTGGCGGGTCAGGCACCGTGGGCGATCCAGTTCCTCCATTCGCTGCAGCACGTCCACACCCAGCTGATCCCAGACATGGAGCAGGTCGACCAGCACCCAGTTCTCACGGATCGAACGCCGTCCCGTGGCCGGGTCGGTTTCCAGCCGCCAGAAGTCGAGGCTGCGCATCGTGATCTCCCGGCCTGCGGGTGCGATGCCGAGCCAACCGTCACCGCTGAGCGTCATTGCCATCCCCGGCCAGGCGGCGACACCCACATAATCGCCGTCGCCGAAGAAGTGGCTGACCGTCCCGAAATTGACCCTGCGGTCAGGCATGGCTGCCAGAAACGGGATCTGATGCCAGTTGCGGAAACCGTCGACACCGCGCCCGGTGCCGATACCCGCGGGACCGTACCAACTGAACTTCGGGTGCCACCAGTGGTCCAGACGCATGACCTCTTCGGGTTCGGCGGGATGGCGGCCCATGTCGTCGAGCATCCCCAGCACCCAGTCGACGCTGGCCTGAGAGACCGCATCGTCATGCGGGCCTTCGCTGCACCCGTCAACGGTTGCAGGGCCGGGAGCATGCCAGAAACGGCCGAGACTGGGACCCATCGGCCAGACCCCGGCCTGCATCATCAACTCGGGCAGGTCCCACAGTGCCTGCATCTCCACGACCCGACCGTCAACGACATGGAAGAACTCGTGGAACCGCATCGCGGCCTGCTGTCCGCTCGCCGGAATTCCCACCAACGGCCTCAACCAGGTGCCGGTGTAGTGGCCGCAGCATCCGACCCAACTCTCGCCCTGATCGTCGGGGCCGGCCATGACGATGTAGTCACGACGCTCGACGTCGGGAATCGCCGACGACAGCGCGCTCAGTGCCTGGTCCCACAGACCTGCAGGTCCGTCGAGATCCTCGAACGGGAATGCCAGATGCACCGCGGCATCGGCGGCGAAGACCTCTGCCAACGCTGACCGCACCGAGTCGTCGGTCCAGTGGTACATCGAACCGGTGAGCTTCCTGCAAAGGCGTTTGTTCTCGTCATGAACAGTCATCGGGCGCTCCTCGCACGATCAGGCTCACACCCGGCTCACCAGAGCCGTTGGGAGACCAGGGCGGCACCCTCGACCAGCGATGCCAACTTGGCATAGGCGATCTTCGGGGACTGTCGCCCTTGAAACCGGTGACGCGGTGCTTGATGTAGGTGGCGTAGCTGAGTTTGCTCATCTCGCCGTCGCTCACGACATCGATACCGACGGACACCTGGCGGGCGACAACCTCGGCGACGGCTGCGGAGACTTCCCTGCAATGCTGCTCAAGGTCGATGTCCTCCTCGTTGTCGATGGCGAAGACGCCGCGAGTCACCGCCTCAGAACGCGGCAGGCTGCCGACATGGGTGGTCAGGATGCGGTCGGTACTGGTTTTCAAGATCTGATCGCCTCGTGGGTCGCCGGGTCGAAGAAGTGCAAGTGATCAGTGTCTACATTGATCTCGATTTGGTCGCCCACCCGAGCACGGGTAGCGGCACTGAAACGTGCGGTGCAGCGGCCGGTGTCCTCTTCTCCGAGTTCATCGAGAGCGTCGGGGTCTCCGCTGTCGACCGTGGGCGCAGCGATGCTGAAATGCATCAGCGTCTCCGCACCGAGGGCCTCCCGCACTTCGATCTTGGCCGAGATGCGTTGATCGGCGGGGTGGTCGGGCGCAACCGCTGCATCCTCGAGATCCTCGGGGCGGATACCGACCACGAGCGGCTGGTCAACGTATCGGGCCAGGGCGGGCCGATTGTTCATCAACGATGGCGACACGGCCAGCCGATGGTCTCCGAGTTGCAGGAGGTGTCCGCCGTCGTCTGCCGCGGAGAGCCTCGCCTCGTAGAGGTTCATCGACGGCGACCCGATGAAAGCGGCCACAAACACGTTGTCGGGATGGGCATACAGCTCTTCGGGTGGTGCCACCTGCTGGAGCACGCCGTCTTTGATGACAGCCACCCTTTCGCCCATGGTCATCGCCTCGACCTGGTCGTGGGTCACATAGAACGTGGTCACACCCAAGTCGCTCTGGATGGCGGCAATATCGGCCCGCATCTGCACACGCAGCTTCGCGTCTAGGTTCGACAGAGGTTCGTCCATCAGGAACAGAGCGGGTTTGCGCACGATCGCCCGCCCCATGGCCACCCGCTGACGCTGGCCCCCCGACAGCATTGAGGGCTTGCTCTCGAGCTGCTCGGTGAGTTCGAGGATCTGGGCTGCCTGCTGAACCTGCTGCGAACGGTCCTTCTTGGCGACCTTGCGGAGCTTCAGCGGGAACCCGATGTTCTCAGCGACGGTCATCTGTGGGTAGAGCGCATAGCTCTGGAACACCATGGCGATGTCTCGGTCCTTGGGCGGGACGTCGTTGAGCCGCCGCTCACCCACATACAGATCTCCGCTGCTGATGTCCTCGAGTCCCGCGATCATTCGCAGCGCCGTCGACTTGCCGCAGCCCGACGGACCCACCAGCACCAGGAACTCGCCCTCTGAGAGTGTCAAGCTCAAGTCGGTGATGGCCTGGAACCCGTTCGGGTAGACCTTGGTGAGTTTGTCAAGCGTTACTGTGGACATCTTCTCTCTCCCTACTTTCTCTCTCGTCGCTGGGGGTCGGCCCGTCCGGACGCTCCCAATCGGATTCAATGATGTTCTCGGCGCGGAACTCCTCGACCCCCAACAACTGGCGCATTCGGGCCAGAGCGTCGAGTCCCTGCATGTTGAGCCAGTTCAACATGTCGATGAACACCCAGTTCTCGGCGAGCTTGTCGCCGTCGCGGCGGTATACGTCAACCACCCGCATGTCGGCGGGAACGTCTGATCCCGGCAGGCCACAGAATCCGCCGTCGGCGGTCACAGTCAGGTTCGGCCAGCCGAAGAAACAGGCGTAGTTGCCCTCAGCCAACCGTGCCACATGCCCGTTGAAGGTCTTGTCGAACAGGTTCGTCCGGAACGGGTGCTGGTGCTGCTGCTGATAGCGGTCGATGGTGTAGCTGGCCCCGATGCCTTCGGGACCGGCCCAGATCATGTCCTCGTGCCAGCACCTGGCCAGCACCGAGCGGGGCATGATGTTCTGCCCCGTCTCGTTGCCCACTTCGTTGCCGTGCAGCAGGTCGGCGATCATCTCGTCCACCAGAGCCATGGTGGCCGTGCCCTCGCTGGGATCGCGGGTGCCGAACAGCAGCCCGTCGTGGGTTCTCGGGCCCGGGTAGATGTGCGACGAGCCGGTCTGGGGAGGCAGCGGATAGCAGCCCGCCTGGCGCATCACGCTGATGACGTCGGTGAAGAAGGCGGTCTCCGCGATTCTGTCGCCGTCCACTCGGTGGAACTCGGCGTAGCGGATGAAGCACATCTTCCTCGTCGGTGGAATGTCCATCCACGCACGGTCGAAAAGGCCGAGGAGGTTCCCCATCTGGCACACCCAGACCTCGCCCTCCTCTCCCTCGGTGTTGAAACCGGCCAGGAAGATGTCGGGCCTGCGCTGCAGGGGAGCGAACGACGCGCGCAACGGCATGTGGAACCGCTCGGCCACTTCATCGGCGCTGCTGATCTCGTTGAACGGGTGCATCCCGCGCCACCGGTAGTCCTCTGCGGTGTGCTGGGCCAACACCTTGGCAATCTCGCCCTGTCGCGCGCCGTCGAGCGCCTCGTAGTAGTCGAGGACCACACGTTTGGCCGTTTGCAGGTTCTGAGTGTGCAGGTTCTCAGACATCAACCCTTCACCGCGCCCGCGCCGAGTCCTTTCACAAGATGCTTCTGGAACAGGATGATGACCACGACGATGGGCAGCGTGATAGAGACCGATGCCGCGGCGGCCTCGGTAATGGTTCTGGAACTCTCGCCGCCGGTCAGCGAGACGATTGCGACCGGCAAGGTCCATTCCGTCGGGGCCAGGACCCGCACGAACAAGTACTCGTTGTAGGCCAGCAGCATGGTGAACAGTCCGGTGGCGATGATCGCTGGCCACATCATCGGGATGATCACTTTTCGGAACGCCTGGAGCCGGGTGGCACCGTCCATCATCGCCGCCTCCTCGATCTCCTTGGGAACCTCCATGAAGAAGCTGCGGAACATCCAGATCGTGAACGGCTGGTTCACCGCCACCAGCGCCAGCACGATGGCAAGGCGGGTGTCGAGGATCTGCAGGGTGTCGATGCCCGGGAAGTCGATCAAAGGGAAGTTCCACGAACCCACGCCGGTCCTCGTCAACCAGTCGTCGATCTCCTTGGCACCGAAGAAGTAGGGGAGCACGAACGCGGTGCGCGGCAGGGCCCTGAAGCCGAGGGCGATGATCAGAATCACCGCCCCCGAAATGCCGGTGTAGCGGGCGAGTCCATAGCCCGCGAGGAGTCCGATCGACAACGAGATGAGCATCGTGAGCACCGTGACGACGATGCTGTTGATCAAGAAGTCGTACTCGTCGTTGGCCTCCCAGATCTTGGGGAAACGCCACAACGCGGCGAAGATCACCCCCGCGACGCCGAGGAACCACGGCCAACCGTGGCGCACTCGTCGGCCGATCTGGCCAAGCACGAAGCAGATCGCCGCAACCGCCAGAATGTAAACTAGGACGCTCCACATGTTGATGTCGTCGGCATCAAGCCAGAACGCCTTGTAGGCGTTGGCGGTGGTCTCGTACCCCCAGAGCACGGGCTTCTTGGCTGCGACGTCGCGGGTGAACTTGATCGAAGTCTGGAAGGTCCAGACAAACGGGAGCACGCTCCAGACCACCAGCGCAACCAGCGTGGCGTGGAGACCGAAACGGGAGAGGGGCGTTGTCTTTCTCATCTGCTCACACCCTCTCCTCGATCTGGTCCTTGTAGCTGCGCCACAGGAACGGAATGAGCACCACGAAGATGCCGATCACGGTCAGGACCGCCATTGCGTTGCCCTTCCCGAGTCGACCGATATCGAAGGCAGTGGCGATCCGCACGTTGTACACCTGCAGGGTGTGGGCATCGGTGAACCTGTTGCCGGTCCACACGAAGACCTGGTCGTACACCCGGTACGCGTCCATGATCGAGATGAGCCCCACGAAGAGGATGAGCACCCTCAGATGGGGCAGGATCACATGCCAGAGGTTCCGCCAGAAATTCGCTCCGTCGATGGCCGCGGCCTCCACCCGCTCCCCGGGGAGCGTCTGCAGACCGGCGAAGAAGGTGATCATCGCGAACGGCATGATGTTCCAGATCGCTTGGATGATGATCAGCCACTTGACGTTTCCGGAGTTGACCGCGAACGGGTCGTCGGTGATCACTTCCCACAACCAGGACAGCAGCCCGCCGCGCTCGAACAGGTCCTTGTAGACGAGCGACCCGACCACGGGTGTCACGATGAACGGCAGCAGCAGGGCGGCCAGATAGACGCTCCGACCCCGACCGACCCGGTCGAGGAGCAGCGCCGTGCACAACCCCAGGATCATCGTGGCCGGCACTACGATGGCGACGAACACCATTGTGAACCGGAAGGCCGCCCAGAACTCCGGGTCGGACAGCAGGTCGGTGTAGTTGCCGAACCCGATCCACTCCGGGTTGTTCAGGTCGCGCAGCAGCAGCTTGTGGAAGCCCAGCCAGACGGTCGTAAGCAGCGGAAAGACCATCAACAGCAGCATCACGGCCACGCTGGGTACCGTGAACCCCCAGAAGGTGCGTCTGTTCATCTTCCCCCTACTTCAAACCTGCGCTGCGAGCCTTTGGCTGCGCTCCCCTTGCGGGGCGGTGCCACTGCGACACCGCCCCGCTCAGAGGAATGGCTACTGAACTGTCTCCAGGACCCTAGAGCAGACCCTGCTCTGAGGCCTCGGAGAGGTATGCCTCTTCGGCTGCCGCGAGGGCATCGGCGACCGAAGTGCCGTCAAGGATCGTGACGAGTGCCTCGCCCAGCTTGGCTCGGGCGATGCCCGCGGCCGGGTGGGTGAGGTCTGCACCCCGACCGTTGACGAGGCTTGCCTCCGCGGCGGCCGCATCGCGTGGGCCGTCGGGGTGGCTCACGCCCGACCGGGTCACGAGACCGTACTGCGCAGCTGCCTGCTGGCTCTCGAGGTCGGTGGCGGCGAGCATGGCCAAGAAGATCGTCTCAACCATGTCCTCGGGCGTGTTGGCCGGGATCATCCAACCGTCGATGTATGCCGGAGCAGCCAGGATGCCGGTTCCCGGGCTGAGTGCCGGGGCGAACTGGATCTCGCCGACCACTGTCGATGCTTCAGGATCGTCCATCGCACCGGCCCGTGATGCCCAGGTGTGGCCCAGGATGGCCTCGCCGGTCTGGAAGGCCGCTTGGACATCGTCTGTGCTGTAGGAACCCGAAGCGTTGGGAGCGCACTCCTGCCACATCCGCTGGAGCAGCGTGGCGGCCTCGATGCCTTCAGGGCTGTTGAAGTTCGGTTCGGCTGTCACCGGGTCGATCGCTGTCGTGCCAAGGGCTCCGATGACGCTGTCGAACTCGATCTGCCAGGCCCAACCGGCCGAGAGCATGTAGAGGAAGCCGATGTCGTATCCGGCATCCTGGATCGCGGCGCAGGCCTCGAACGCTTCATCGAACGTGGAGGGCACATCGACCCCGAGTTCAGCGAGGGCGGGTTCGTTGTAGAACACGTGCATGGTGTTGGACACCATCGGGATCGCGTAGATGTTCCCGTCGAGCGACGCCATGTCCCAGAATGCCTGGTCGATCTGGTCGAGGTCGTACTCGTCTCGGTACTTGTCCACCAGGTCGTTCAGAGGCATGACGAACCCCTGGTTGGCCAGCTCGCTGACGAAGGCATTCGATCCCTGGTAGAGCTCGAAGCTCGGCGATCCGGATGCCGCGTCCTGAGTCATGGCGTTGCGGGCTTCGACAGAGTCGAGGAACTGGTAGTTGAACGAGTAGTTGCCGTCCTCGCAGTCGTCGAGTTCTTCGGCGTACTGCGTCACGATGGGGAACTCCCAACCCATGATGTCGATCTCGACGTTGTCGCTCGGGTTCGGGATGTTGCATTCGTCGGAGATGTGCGCCATCTCCTCGGCCATGTCGCCGTCGTCGCCGCCGTCTTCGGCCATGTCGCCGTCATCGCCGCTGTCTTCGGCCATGTCGCCGTCGTCGCTGCCGTCTTCGGCCATGTCGCCGTCGTCGTCGCTGTCTTCGGCCATGTCGCTGTCGTCGTCGCTGTCTTCGGCCATGTCGCTGTCGTCGGCTGGCTGGGTCGTCGACGGTTCGCTGTCGTCGTCATCGTCACCGCAAGCGGCGGCGATGAGGGTGAACGCGAAGATGATGGCGAGAAATCGCCACCACTTATACTTGGTGGTATTCATGGTCAGTGCCTTTCATGGGTTGGTTGGTATTGCACAGATTCAGCCATTCGGCGAGGAGGCTGGTCAGCTCCTCGGGCTGATCGATCGTGGACAGGTGCCCGGCTCGGTCGACTATTGACAGCCGTGCCTGCGGTATCCGTCTGGCGAGGTCGCGGTGCATCGCGGGCGGGCAGAGTGAGTCTTCGCGGCCACAGGCAATGAGAACGGGACAACTCAACGAGGCCGGGTCGTTGCGGCGGTCGCGGCGATGCAGCAGAGCCTGGTTTTGCCGGAGGAAGACTTCGGGGCCTATTCGCCGAGCCATATCGACGATGGTCTGGCCGTGAGTCTGCGGATCGACAGTCATGTGACCGAAGGCGCTGATGAGCACCTCGAATCCTCCGGCGCGCACCACTTCGGGCCAGCGCCGACGATTCTCGAGTTGGACCTCGTCGGCAAAGCCCAAGTTGGTGTCGATCAGTGCCACGCCGGCTACCCGACCTGGAGCTTGTGCGGCGACCTCTGCCGCGACGATCCCGCCGAGCGACAAACCCGCCACTGCGAACACGGGCGGAGCGTGGCAGAGGACATCGGCGGCCATGGCCTCAATGGTCGAGGACCTGGTCAGGTCACCGACCGAGGCGGCCGAACCGAGGGATTCGAGTTGCCCGGCGAACAGGGCGGCATCGCACATTGAACCGGGCAGCAGAACCACGGGAAGCGTCATCGCACCGGCCCCCCGATCAGTTCGACAGGAGCGATGTAGCCGCTTGCGTCACGGCTCCAACCCGCCTGGCGGGCAGCGTTGACGATTTCGGGGTCCCACTCGATTGCCGGACGCTGATCAGACGCACAGACAACGACAGCATGAGCGTCGCAGTCACCGACGTTCGACAGGTTGCGCCACGCCCCGGAGTTGATCGAGACGACCGATCCCTGCGCGGGGCGGGAGTGCAACGCGTGCTCCTCGCGGTTCACCGCAATGTCCCAGGAACCGTCGATCACGATCACTACCTGGTTCTGGTCGTGCCGGTGCAGGCCCGTGCTGGAACCGCCTGGCAGCCTCAACCATTCAACGCTGAACCCGTGCGCCGCGCTGATCGGCGACCGGTGGTGGCGATCCTCGGTCATGCCGTGTCCGATGACCGGGGCCATGGCGCTCAGATGTCTTGCGACAGAGCCCGACAGAAGCGAGTGGTCAGACCATTGCAGGTCTTCATGGTGAACGGCTCGCGCGGCAAGTTCGGAGTCGGTGTAGCGGTCCACCGACGCCAACTGCGCCGGCTCGAGGGGCTGCACGACATCGTTGGCGGACATACCGTCGAGACCGTCGACCACGGTGTAGTCCGAACGCAGGTGCAGACCGGTCTCCGCAGCCGCCCTCAACACGTCCGGAGCCCAGATGATCCCGCCGGTGTCATCACCGCCGAGCACCGTGTACATCCATCCCTCGTCGTCTCCGATGTTCTCGAAGCCCCGAAATACCCAGGTAGGGATCGAGAAGACAGCTCCAGGGCCGATCTCGAGCGTCTGTTCGCGGTGCTCTCCTATCGCGAACCTCCAGCGGCCCCTAGTGCAGATGAAGACCTCAGCGGTGAAGTGGAGGTGCTGACCGTTGACGACACCGCCGGCCATGCTGGCGGCCCCGATATTGAATCCGTGGGGAACATCGAGGTTCACGGTCTGGTCCTGGTTCTGCGACACGCCGGGTCCGATGAAGGAGTAGCTGGCCTTGCCAGCGGAGCATTCAAGGCGCACGTCGATGAATGCCGCGGTGTCGGCCACGAAGTCACTCGGTTCGATGATCCGCCGGGCGAAGTCGTCGGCGTCGACGACCACCTCCGACGATGACTGGCGGAGGGGGACAGTCATCGTCGGCTCCTGTGGCTGCAGAAGATGGTGGTCGACGAGATGGGGTGAGGGAGAGCGGAGAACGCGGGGCGGAGGTGAAAGGAGAGCAGCATCGGTCATGACGTTCCGAGAGGCCGACCGCCGTCGACGCTGACTATTGATCCGGTGGTGAACGGCAGATCGTTGACGACCGCGCTTACCGCAGAGGCCACGTCGCCCGCCGTTGCAAGCCGACCGAGAGGCGTCTCGGCGCATTGGGAGTCGAGAACGTCTTGAGGCGCACGCATGGCGTACTCGCCCAATACCCACCCGGGAGAGACTGAGACGACCCGGATTCTCGGTGCCAGAGCGCGGCCCAACGAGCGGGTCATGCTGTCGAGGGCCGCCTTCGACGCGCAGTAGGCGACGTTGGATCCCTGGCCGGTGACCCCGGCCACCGAGGAGATGTTGACGACGACCGGATTCTCCCCTTTGTCTAGCAACGGGCGGAGCGCCCGCACAGCGGCGAACGACCCGCGCCAGTTCGTGGCGAAGATCTCATCGATCAGGTCGTCGTCGAGACCGTTGAGATCATCGTGGGCCACGGGCCGGCTCATCCCCGCGCAGTTGACCAGGACGTCGAGGTGGCCGAAGCTGTCGGCCACCGTCTCGTTCAGAGCATCGAGCGAGTCTGCTTCGAGCACTGCGATGCGCTGGGCAGAGTGGTGATCACCCACAAGCTCAGACACCAGAGTCTCGGCGGCTTCGGCCGAGCGGTTGTATCCGGCCACGACCGCGAATCCGTCAGCGGCCAAGCGGCGGGTGATCGCCGAGCCGATACCCCCGCTCGCTCCGGTCACGACAGCGGTCTTCATCGGGCGACCCCGCCGTAGCGCTTCACTCGGATGTCAGCTTGAGCCTGATGCCCGGCGAAGTTCTCGATAGCGCAGAGCCGACTGCAGTACTCGCCGATCATGGCGCTCGATGCCCGATCGATGACCCGCTGGTAGGTGACCGTCTTGATGAACTTGCCGACCCAGAGACCGCCCGTATAGCGGGCCGCGCCCTGCGTCGGCAGCGTGTGGTTGGTGCCGATCACCTTGTCGCCATAGGACACGTTGGTCATCGGCCCCAGGAAGAGTGCGCCGTAGTTGACCATGTTGGCCAGGAAGAAGTCGTCGTCGTCGGTCATCGCCTGCACATGTTCGAAGGCGAGTTCGTTGGCCATCCCCAGCATCTCGTTGTTGTCCTCTACGACGATCACCCGCCCGTAGTCAGCCCAGGCCACAGACGCGATGTCCGCTGTGGGCAGAGTCTCGAGTTGACGCTCGACTTCGGCGATGGTGTCGAGCCCCAACTGCCGTGAGGTCGTGATAAGAACCGCTGGTGAGGTCGGTCCATGCTCGGCTTGGCCCAGCAGGTCGGTGGCGCAGATCTCTCCGTCGACGGTGTCGTCTGCCAACAGCAGTGTCTCGGTGGGTCCGGCGGGCAGGTCAATGCCCACACGCCCGTACAGTTGCCGTTTGGCCTCGGCCACGAAAGCGTTGCCCGGGCCCACCAGCACGTCGACCGGTTCGAGGAACTCGGTGCCCAGAGCCATCGATGCCACGGCTTGAACACCGCCGAGCAGGTAGATCTCGTCGGCGCCCGCGAGGTGCATCGCTGCAACCGTCTCAGCGGGGATCCCGCCGCCGATCGGCGGGGTGCAGGTCGCGACACGGGCGACTCCGGCGACCTTGGCTGTCAGCACGCTCATGTGTGCCGAGGCAACCATCGGGTAACGCCCGCCGGGAACGTAGGCGCCGACTGCGCTGACCGGAATGTTCTTGTGACCGAGGGTGACGCCGGGGAGGGTCTCCACCTCGACATCGTGGAGCGAGTCGAGCTGGGCCTGGGCGAATTTGCGAATCTGCGACTGCGCGAATTCGATGTCGCCGATGGTGCCCGGATCGACGCGATCGAGCGTCTCTTGGATCTGGTCTTCCGTGAGCCGGAACTGTTCGGGTTCCCAGGAATCGAAGTTCTTCGACATCTCCCGAACGGCAGCCTCACCGCGGGCCTCGATATCGGCGATGAGAGACCGAACGCGTTCGGCCAGTTCCAGGTCGGCACCGTGGCCGCCCTTCGTGCTTGCGTCTTTAAGGATGTCAGCCATGGCCAGAACCGGTCGTCTTTCCGTATCTGATCGTTCCGGGTACGACCACCGAGACTGGATCGCTGTCTGCTGGTTGTTCCGGGGCGAGAAGAATCTCTATGGCCCGAGCTACCAGCACATCGGTCGCCTGCACCAGAGTGGTGAGGTCGAACCCGGCCCAGGCGGACTGTGAGAGTCCGTCGAACCCGGTGAGGAACAGATCAGCGGGCACATCGACACCCGCTGCCCGCAGACCGTCGTGGACGCCGAATGCCACTTCGTCGGCGCTGACCATCACCGCATCGGGGAGGGGTTGGTGTTCAACGATCTGGCGAGCGACCTTGTAACCCGCTTCGTAGGTGAACGCGCCTGCCTCAAGGTAGGTGCACGCAATGCCCTGGTTCCCCAGAGTCTGGGATGCGCCCCGATAGCGGCTCTGGTCTGTGGAGGCGGTCGACGCGCCCCCGATATAGAGAACGTCGCGGCAACCGACTTCGATCAGGTGGGCTGCCAGTTCCGCCATCCCGGCTTCGTTGTCGACTGAGACTGACGGCACCACCCCGACCGCGGCCGGGTGGTTGAAGGCCACGACGGGCCGGTCCGACTCGCGCATCTGGGCCAGTTGGGCCTGGCCGATGTTGGCAGATGACAGAACCAGTCCGTCCAGCCGGTACTGCGCGACTGATGCGAGCACACCGTCGACGTCGCCGGGTTCAGCGAAGCTGAACAGCAGCAATTGGCGGTCCTGATTGGCTAGCTGACGGGAGAACTCGGTGAGGACGCTCTGCCAGTATTCGCCGAACGCCGGTACGACTGCGCCGATGATGTTGGTCCGCCGGGATTTGAGGCTGCGGGCGATCACGTTGGGCACGTATCCGAGTCGCTCCGCGGCTTCCTGGACTTTGTCGCGGGTCGCGGGCGAGACCTTCTCAGGCGACGAGAAGACCCTGCCGACTGTGGCCTGGGACACTCCCGCTGCCGCCGCGACATCCACCGAGGTCACCCCTTTCCGGGTTGAACGAGGTGAATCAGGCTGCGATTTTAACGACATCTGAGTCCCTCTCTTGTATCGTCATGCCCGTGTGCCGCTGAGCGCGCAGGAATTGAATGCTTACGTAAGCATCGAATATATGCTTACGTAAGCATTCTGTCAAACCAGAACCCTTAGATTTCCCAAGAACCCCCGGCGATGACAGCGCTAGCGCTTCCGCGGCTCTGCGCTAGCGCTTCCGCGGCTCTGCGCTAGCGCTTCCGCGGCTCCGGCTACGCCCGGCAATAGCAGAGCGCCCGGCAATAGCAGAGCGCCCGGCGAGAGCAGAGCATCAACCAGTATGGAGAAGAACTTGCTTGTGGACAGCCACTTCGTCGAAAAGCACGAACTCGCGGTGCAGCCCGCGCGGTCCGAACTCTGCGTGGCTGATACCCATCACATGCACCGGTGCCCCGGTCGGCGAACCGAACGCGCCAGAACCGCTGTGGGTACCGGTCAGCGACCAGCGAAGCGCAGCACGGGGAGCCATGTTGGCATCGGCTCGGCCGATCTGGTGGTGAACCTCAAAGACCGCATCGGGCAGCGCACTGCCGAGGTCGGCCCAGAACCGGCTCGTCTCGTCCCAGCCGTGAATCGTCTGGCCCCCAGGCCCCTCCAGTTGGGCAGCGCGGTCATATCGTTGCTCCACGGCGCCCGATTCGCCCGACAGCACCCCCCTGAGAGTCTCGGCATAGGCCGCGCCGATCTCGTGGGTGTTGCCCGAACCGAGGTACACCGGTGCCACATCGTTGTGTGGGGTCAGAGGTCGCTTTGCAAGTTCAGGCCCGCCCTCGGCTTCTATCTGGTCGGCGGCGAAGGTTCGAGGATCGACTCCCATCTGCCGGACGATGGTGCCAAGGTCGCGCACCAGCCACTCGTCGTAGATCTGGTTGTTGACCGCGGCACAGTCGGCAATGACCCGATAGTGCAACCTGGTGCCGGTGGCAGCTCCGAACACACCGTCACCAGAATGGGTAGCGGTCGAGAGAATCCGATGAGACGACAGATAGCCGTCTTTGTCGTTGCCGCTCCAGATCACGTCCTCGCCCAGAAGCTGGCGGTCCGGGAACTCCGCCAGGGTGGCCCTGGTCGCGGCGATCACTGCCTGGTTGCCGATCACGACCCCGTCGGGAGACCGCACCGGGATGTTCGGCGTGTAGTAGTGGTTGAGCGTCTCAACACCGCGTTCCTCCCAGATCTCCTTGGTGATCCCGATGATGAAATCAGGCAGATCCCCGAACTTCGGATCGAACCCCTGCATGTCGTCTCCCGTCTCGGCCCAGCGCCGGGAGTATAGGCACACATGAAGACTCCGCTGTCAACCGCCATCCTGGATCGGGAATCGGCAGAAGGTGTTGGGTCAGCGGTCGTCTGATCGGTGTCTCAACTATTGGAGCACCGCTGCGTTCGCCCGCTGGGCGAGGCTGTCTGGGTCGCTGCAGCCTCCTTCTGTCTCGTCTATGTTCCCAGACAGGCGTAGCAGGCGCTTAGGATGGTGTCACACCAGTCAGACATACTGTGGAAAGCGTGCGAGAGACGATGCGCGAGCCGAGTCAACGACGATCCACGAGTAGCGTACTCCACTTGGAGTTTCGACGACTTGATAACGGCGTTCAGCTACAAGCTACGCAGGTTGTTGGTGGTTGATGCGTCAAAGCGCACCGATGATGCATCGAGAATCAAAGGGAGAGTTGTGGAGCCTGCGCAAAACCCAGCGTGAATCACACACCGTGTTGCCAGGCCCCAGCGGGGAGGAGAACTTGAGCAATGTTCGTGCTATTGATTGCAATGACATTGATCTTGGTGTAGCTTAGCGATTGAGCCTCGCTGCCGGGTTACACGGCGCCCAAACCAGTCCATTGAGTATCGCCGCCGGCGACCCGAACCGACAGAGGGGCCATGACCGCCAAATCCGCCAGCACCGCCACCAAAACAGAAAAGCCGATGGCCCCAGCCGCAGACCCGCCCGAACCGAGCGTCAGTTCCGCCACGGCCACCCCGAACGCGGCCGAATCGGTGCCAGACACGCCCGCCCCGAACCCGGCCGAATCGGTGCCAGACACGCCCGCCCCGAACCCGGCCGAATCAGTGCCAGACACGCCCGCTGAGCCTGGTGTGGCGCTACCGGCAACAGCGGCGGGGAAAGGGCGGCTGGCACCACCGCGGTTCACTGAGCGTGGGGTGCAGACGTTGTTGGCCATGGCGTTCGCAGGGTTGTTGATCTTCGTGTTCACCGATCAAAGCAACAGGATCACCCGCCTCGATGACAGGATCACCCGCCTCGATGACAGGATCACCCGCCTTGAGGAAAAGGTCGACAGCCGATTCGCCGCGCAGGATGAAAAGATCGACGCTATGTTCGCGGCTCAGAACGAGACGATCGATGAGATCAACCTGAAGTTGACTGCGCTGATCGCCGCACTGAACATGAGCAGCGCGGTAGACGCCGCCGTTGAAGGCCGACTCGTCGGCGCGCCCTAACGTTCTCAATCTGCGGGTCGAACGCCTGGCCGGTCGCCGCTAGCTGGCCGGGGGGTTCTCGATCAGTTCGACGCATGCACCGCAGGGATCCTCGAAGAAGAGCCCCCGAAGGTCTGACGGCCAACGAAGCCCGGGTCCTCGTGGAGGACACTTCGGGCATCAGTGGTTCGGTGGCAAGTCCCCAAGAAACTCACGATTCGCGTGCTGATTGATCGCGGTGCCAAGTGCCGGAAACTGAATAGGTGATCCTTCCGCAAGCGACGACTTTCAATCCAGCGGGCCGTCCCGTCCACGACCCGGCGGCCGGGAACCGCTGACGCCGCACACTGTGACTAGACGAAGGCTGATCTTCGGCGCAGACTCATGGGATGCGAGCTTCTCGGGCGTTGCGTTTCCTGCCGGTTGGCTTGTTGGCGGCCGCGCTCGGGATCGCCCTGGCAAGCTGCGGCGACGACGACACCGAAGAAGTCCTCGAGCCAACGACCACCACCACGGAAGCACCCACGACCACGACGACCACGACGACCACCACGACCACAGAAGCACCGACGACCACGACCCCGCTCGACCCGCTTGCGATCGGCGAAGCCGCGCCGACACCCCTGCCGACCGTGATGTACCCGCCAGACGTCGGCAATCCGTTCTCCTCGGGGACCAGCTTCGATCCGGCGCTGGTCGGATACGAACAGCAGGAGTACTTCATCTCGGGAACCGCTCGATCGTTGGTGCCCGCCGACAACACAGAGCTGACCCCCGACGGACGCTGGGCGGTTGAGTTCGCCGACGAAGCCGAGTACACCACTCGGGTCACGGTGATACGGCCGAGCGACCCGAGCGCATTCAACGGAACCGTCATGGTCGAGTGGTACAACGTCAGCAGCGGACTCGACGCTGCACCCAACTGGACCATGTCCCATGTCGAGCAGATCCGCGAAGGTTACGCCTGGGTCGGAGTGTCCGCCCAGGCCCGGGGTGTCGAGGGCGGCGGATCGGGGATCGATATCGGCTTCCCGCTCCACCTGAAAGGCAACAATCCCGAACGCTACGGGTCGCTGAACCATCCTGGCGACTCGTTCTCCTACGACATCTTCAGCCAAGCCGCTCAAGGGTTGATCGGGCCGGCCAATATTGAGATGCTGCCGGGCCTGTCTCCCGAGCGCCTGATAGCTGTCGGCGACTCACAATCGGCGTTCAGGCTGGTCAGCTACGTCAACGGCGTCGATCCGCTCGCGCAGATCTTCGACGGCTTCTTGATCCACAGCCGTGCCGGCGGGAGCGCACCGCTCTCACAATCGCCACAGGCCGAGATCGACACGCCCGAACAGGTCCTGATTCGCAGCGATGTGCGAGTTCCCGTGTTGACCTTCCAGACCGAGACCGACATCTTCCGCCTCGGATCAATCAACTCCCGACAGCCCGACGCACACAACATCGCACTGTGGGAGGTGGCAGGCACAGCCCACGGCGACCTCTACAACATCGCCCCTTCCGGGGGTACGCAAGACCTCGGCAACGACCCCGCGATCGCCGAGGTGGTCGAGGTGAGCGTACCGATCCCGGGAATTTTCGAATGCGACGCACCGATCAACAGCGGACCGCAGCACTGGGTCATGAACGCTGCTGTCCACGCCCTCAACGTCTGGATCAGAAGCGGGCAGCCACCGCCGAGCGCTCCGCGCCTGGAGACCGACGGCGATGAATTCGTGGCGGACGAGCACGGCAACACACTCGGAGGGATCCGCACCGCCTGGGTCGACGTGCCTGTCGCCACCCTGACCGGGGAACCGCCTGGAGGGGAGGGGTTCTGTGGCTTGTTCGGCTCAACGACACTGTTCGGCACCGCGAAACTGGCCGAGTTGTACCCCGACAAACAGACGTACTTCGAAGCCATGACCACCTCGGTCGAGCAGTCCGTCACCGAGGGTTTCCTCCGTCCCGACGACGCCGCTCTGATCCTCGACAACGCTTTCGCCAACGACATAGGCCGCTGAACCTCCCGATACTGTCCGGGTTAACCTCCGATGCTGTGCGGGGCGTAGCCTTGCGGGATGGCAGGCCCGCTTCCCATGTGCATCCTGCGTTCGTTCACACGAGTGTCCGACCTGCCGCAACCACCGATGGAGGCCGCCAACCTATCGAAGAATCAACCAAATTCGATTGTATTTTCCAACAGCAGTCAGGTGCGGCGGAGGAGCTTGTGGACGGCGGTGAGCAGGGAATCGTTGCGGGCGGGTTTGCGCAGGACTTCGTCGGCGCCGGCGGTGCTGGCGAGGCCGGTGGCGAACTCTGGGCTCTGGTGCATGCCTCCCGCGGACAGTGCCACAATCCCGGCACGCGGGCAGGACCGGCGCAGCGCCTTGATGTAGTCAATCGCGGTCATAGACGGCATCACTGCTTCGGTCACGACCACATCAGGTTTCTCCGAGGCCATGAGCTCCAGCGCAGCTTCGCAGCCGGCGGCTTCAATCACCTCAAGGTCGCCCTCCGCGGCCAACAGCCGCGCCAGCGCGAAACGGACCCCCGGGTCGTCGTCGGCCACCAGCACAGTCGTCATCGCTCAGAACTCCACGGCCGTGGCAAGCTCACGGCGGGGGATGAGCACCTCGAACGTCGAACCCTCACCATACGTCGATTCGGCGGTGATTCTGCCGGACCATCCGTGAACCTGGTCATAGGCGATGCTGAGACCCAGCCCTGTGCATCGGTCAGCCGACTTGGTTGTGAAGAACGGGTCAAAGACCTGTGCCAACACGTCTTCGGTCATCCCGATCCCCTCGTCGGTGACGGTGACACAGAAGTAACTGCCGGCCGACACTCCCTGAGCGGACGCCGCGGTGTCATCGAATGTTCTAGTCAAGAGCCCGACGGTGATCTCGCCGCCGCGTTTCATGGCCTCGGACGCATTCGTCAACAGAGTCGTGAACACCGAATCGAACTCGTCCCGGTTCACAAAGACCACCCCGTGCTCGTCGTCGAAGCTCGCGGTTATCGTCACATCGTTTCTGAAAGACTCACGGGCCTGGCCGATCACCCTGCTCAACCGTTGCGACGGAACGATCTCCTCAGGTTCACCGAACGTGCTGAGCGGGTCGGCCAAGGAACTCTCCAGGATCTCGCAGCCACGCTGTGCCGCCAACAGGACGCGGCCCATATTCTCATTCTGCGACCCGCTCTTGTCGGTCTTGTCGACCTCCAGTTGCGCCAACGTCACGATCGGCTGCATCACGTTGTTGAGTTCCCGCACGAGCCCTCCGGAGAGCTGGCCCATCGCCGCCATCTTGTAGGCCTCACCGATCTGCTCCTCCATCGCCTGGCGATCATCGATCGCTTCTTTGAGTTGCCCGACCGTGTGCGCCAAACGGTCGTTGAGGTGCGCCACCTCCAGCCAGCGCCGCACCGCGAACCACGACGTGACAATCGCGATCGTGGGCACCGCCGCCAGGATCTCCACGAGCTGCCAGCCCTCATGGTCAGCCGTGAAGTCCGCGACCGCCTCATACAGATCAATGCTGACGAAGAAGAAGAATATGACGATGCAGGCCACCGCACCGATGATCATGTCCCTACGAGGATTCATGCGACCTCCCGGTCTCTGGTTCTGCGTCTTGAGTCTATTATCCTCGAGTTCCATAAGTCTTGGGGGATGCGAGTCTTGCGCCGAATCACCGGACACCGGCAGGTTGCCGGTCGCGGCAATTCCGGAGCCGCCGCCCGACTCGCCGCCGCCCCGCTCGCCGTCAAATTCCGGAGTACCCCGATAGGTGCCCGCGACCTTCGGGTTCTACTCTTCGGGGTCAGGCTGAGAGGCACTCGGTCCGACCCGAGGAGGACACACGGTGAGCACTGACCAGACCGAGAACATTCAGGAACGCAACAAGGGGATCGTCGCCCGCTACTGGGACGCCCTCTACTCACACGACTGGGACCTAGTCGCCTCGTTCTTCACCGACACGGCCAACTACGTCGACACGGGAACGGGCGAGTCGATGGGCGGCGCCCACGGACCCGACGAGATCGTGGCCCGCCTCTACCTCGGCCTCGACCCGGTGCAAGAACACAACCATGTCGAGGGCACCATGATTGCCGAGGACCACTTCGTGGTGACCGAACACGCCGAGGAATGGGTCTTCCACACCGGCGAACGCATCGTCCACCCGTTCACCTCGGTCATGGAGCTCACCGACGAGGGCATGATCCAGCGCTGGTGGGACTACTCCAACCTCTCCAACCTCATCGACAACGCCCCGCAGTGGTGGCTCGAACACATAGCCTCCGGCTGGCGCTGAGGTTCCCGCAACTGCCGCTACAGTCCCTGTACCGTCTAGGCACAAAGTGTTTCAACTTATCGGGGCGAGTCGGTTGCGCGGCGGCGCATCTGTTTCAGCGGGCCGCGGGCCGCTGCCAGGTTCTCTTTGAGGGCATCGTCGGATAGGCCGCTGCGCCCGGCGGCGTATCGCAGCCAGCGGGGGAACACCGACTCGACGGTACTGAACCACTCCTCGTCGGGCGGGTGTTCGTGCAACTCGTTGCAGTCTCTGCAGAAAAGCCCGTTCTCGGGAAGCCAGTCCTCGAGGAACACGGCCACCCTCAGCGGCGTCCATCGCAGGAAGTCGCGGTCGCGACACACCATGGCGAAGACGAACATGGTCCGTCCCAGGTCGTGCATCTCGTCTGGATGCTCGCCCAGGCGCGGACCGCGCGAGAAGAAGTCGGTGAAGTGGGCCGCCCCCTCTTCAGCTCCGAGAGCCGACACGTCCGGTGCGCGCCCCCCTTCGGGCAGCAACTCCAACCGCTGCTCCAGCAGGGCCCAAAGGTCTTCGTCGAAGTCGGCGATCGAGCCATCCTCGTCGATTCCGAACCCACCGCGCACCTCAAGGCCAGCTGTGACGATTGCCCGCGCGTCAGCCAAGCCCAACTCCTCGACGATCTGATCCTTGCTGACGGTTGTGGCGCGCTGAGTGCTGGGCGCGCCAAGAGTGAAACGCGTCGCCATACCCAAGCAGAACGGCTCGATGGAGACCGACACGCCGTGCTCGGTCCCGTCGGGTCGCCGGTAGTCGATGCAAACCTCGCAATGCTCGCCCCACCGGTCGGTGGTGCTCGTCGCCCGCAGCGGCTCCGCCTTGCCCAACATCTCGATCCAGGCTGGCACATCGGCATGCGACTCGCGGATACGGCGCAGCCTGCGGCGAGCCTGCGGCCTGGCATCTGGAGGACCGTAGACAGAAACCGCGGCTGCCAGCACGGCACCCACCGGGCCACCGACACGCTCGGCGTGCGTCAGCACTGCCGACGGTTCCACACCGTCGGGCGACCGCGTGGTCACGATCGCGGTCTGGATGCAGGAACTCCAGTAGTCGACCTCGTTCATGTCGACCGTACCCGAGGCGGAAATTTCTTCGAGAACGCACTCGGCATCGCGAGCCAGCAGGTTCAGTTGGAACCCGGAATGCGGATCGGCGTCAGGAAGCTGCCACTGGGCCTCGTACCGGTAGTCGCGATCTTGGAACACGAAATCAGAGCCGAGTTCGTCGTCGAAATGTACCCGCTTCGTCTTGGGGGTGACCCGTCCCCCGCCTCGCCGCTTCGGCCGTCCCATCGCCGAAAGTCTAACTCAGAGACATGCCGCACCGCACTCGCTGGCGCACAACTATAAGATTTCAACCTTGCACCGGACCCCGGGGATTCCAGCAAGCTTCCTGTCGGCAGTCAACTCAGGGTAACGTTGAAATGGCGGCTGAACATCGGTTTTTGGCGCCGACCCCGCTCGTGCGGAACATGGGGCTCCACGGGTGCAGTGGGTCAGATCAGCCATTCCATAGCGCGGAAAGCGCCTAGACCGGACGGGTCGAGGAGGGCTTCGGTTTCAAGGACTCTGCTGCGGGCGCGCAAAGCTGAGAGGTCACCAATGTGGGCTGACTCCTGCCATTGGCGCTTGCCCTCTGCGACGAGGTCGTCGATGCCGTGGGCTCTCAAGAAATCGGCTTGGGAGCGGTTCGAGTCGGCCTTGCGGACCAGCTCTAGTTGATCGGTGGCGACGTCAACGGTGATGTCACAGGTCCCCGGATCTCTGAGCCAGCGGTTCGTATCGCCCCCACTGTGGCCGACGTGAGTCCGCAGCCATCCGCCCCGAGCGGCGAGTTCTGCGGTTGTAGCGCCGTAGTCGAACACCACCACACGACCGGTGCGCAGCGAAGCGAGAGCTTGCGCCAACCAGTCCCTGGCTGCGAGCTGTCTGGCGACGAGCACCCCCTCTGGGACAGGCACCCCCACCAGAGCTGTGAGCTCCTCGACAGCCGGCGACAGCTCCGCTACCGGGACCGAGACTGTGGCGAACTCGTCTGGACCGGTGCCCTCGGTGACCCGCAGTTCGAACCACTGCTGACCACGGTGTTCGTACAGGTCGAATCCGAGATTGTCCAGGAGCTCGTTGGCCAGCACCACCCCGACCCGAGCCGGATCGCCGGGTCCGGTCGCTGACGAGACCAGCGACGGGTGTTCGAGATGTTGAGCCCGCTGAGCAGCCGACCGTTCGATCGCATGCCAACGCAGAGCTCCAGAGCGGAGCGCTTCGGGTTCGGCAGCTATGACCGTTCGAGCAAGGGTGCCCGGTCCGGCCCCCCACTCAAACACGCAGAACTGCTGTGGGCATCCGAAATCTCGCCACCAGGCGTCGATTGCCCGTGAGATCACAGCGCCGAACAGCGGACCGACCTCCGGAGCCGTGAGAAAGTCGCCGCCCCGTCCAGCCCGGCCTCCCGCCTGATAGAAGCCCTCGCGTTCGTCGTAAAGCGCCGCGTCCACATATTCCGACACCGGCATCGGCCCCCGCTCAGCGATTCTGCGACGCAACCGATCCGCAAGAGTGCCTTCCAGGCAGCCTGACGTGCTATCGGAAAGGTTGCCCACATGCTCAGACTAAGCCGAATCAATGATGCTGCTTCGCAACCGCTCAAGGCATCGCATCGCGCGATCAAGACTCGGCGAGTTGTTGCGGGCCAGAGATGGATCCCATTCATCCCGAGCGAATTCGCGCACCAAGGCCGTGTACTCCCCCCCAACCTTCCGGCGTCCGCCAGCTCGCGGAACCATTCCCTTCCGTATTGCGGTACGACTTGACTTGCGGCATAGCTCTACGAGCGCCTGTTTCGGGTCGGGTAGCGTTTCGACATGGGGGGGCATCCGGTTGAGGGGAACTCCAAAGAAACGAGAGCAATTCTCGTAGTCTGCAAGCAACCAGGTTTCCATTGTACGTACCGCAATTCGAAAACACATTCCCGTATTGGTTTGGCCTTGCAGTAAGTCCGAACGGAGTCGGGGGACACATTTCCCGACATCGTCATGGTCCAGATCCCGCAGGACTAGCCACGGCGACTCTATCTTGGCAGCGCGGTTCAGGCCCGGCAGTTTCGAATCGAGTTTCGATTTGCCACCCGCATTCAGGGATTGATGGGACATGAGGCCCGCGTAATCTAGGAGCTTTGCCGCAACAGGTTCATCCGTGATTCCTTCAACTGCGCACCGAACGACTCGCATCAAGGAAACCGCGGGAGTTCGCTGATCCCTTCCGGACGCGTGTATGGTTCCACGATTTCACCGAGGTTCATGCCTGCCTTCAGAAGGTCATCAATTCCAGCGATTTCGGAAGCAGTCTGGGCTTCGGTCCCCTCTGAACTCGGACGGAGCACGACCACTTCGTCAAG
Source organism: Acidimicrobiia bacterium (assembly GCA_024421085.1). Classification (GTDB taxonomy): domain Bacteria; phylum Actinomycetota; class Acidimicrobiia; order Acidimicrobiales; family Aldehydirespiratoraceae; genus VXYK01. Next base: position 12,945 of record JAHQYN010000022.1, on the reverse strand, counting down.
CCCGAGTCCCTCGTCTGCCAACATGTCGGTGGAATGGGTGGAGAGAATGACCTGCGGACCGCCTGTTCGGACCACCCGGCTGAGAATTGTCGGCAGTTCCCTGACAATCGCCGGATGCAATGACAGTTCTGGCTCCTCCAGCAACAGCACCCGGTTCGCCTTTGAGGCGCGCTCGGCAAGCAGCCACAGAAGCCCAATGAGCCGCAAGGTACCGTCAGAAAAATCGCGCTCGTCTTGAATTGCCCCCCGTTCCCGCCAATGACCGTAACGTGCCTCCAAATGCGGACTACCGGTCTCATCCCTGGTCAAAACCATCTGCTCGAGTTGTGGAAGCGCCGAACTCAGGGCCTTGTTGACAAGCGTCAAACGTAGATTTCTTGTCTTTTCTCGGGTCCGCGCAATCTCAACCAAGATGTCGCTGCCGAACGGATCTTGTTGGTCCTCCTTACCAAGTTCCGGGTCACGAATGATCTGAGGTACGAGATGGCGGTACCGAATCCCCGCCAGGAATTCGGTGACGACCCGGAAATCACGATTCGACCTCACCTGCTCGAGAGCCGTCTGTGTGAGCAACTCCGAGTCTTGCTCGTCGTCCTGATCAGGTCGCTGAAGTACCACCTCCTCGTTGCGTCTGACGATCTCTTCGCGGACGATTGGGCGATGTATGCCTCGGCGCTCAGCGCTGAAATGAAGTTCGTAGCGCCACCGATCACCCTCGTCGTCGCGTAGACCGATTTCCAAAGCGACTCTTCCCTTGTTGTAGTTGCGCGCCGCCAAGCACCGGACATGTTTGATCCCGCCGCGGGTTCTCAAAGCTTGTTGCAGGCCCCCACCAATCGCGGCCACGTCACGAAGGAATCGTAGTGCATCCAACAGGTTCGACTTGCCAGAGGCATTCGGCCCGACAATGAAGACCCGGTCATGAACTGCTATGTCCGCCGATTTGAAGTTGCGCCAGTTCTTTACCACCAAGTGCTCGACGCGCATAGTTTTGTCAACTCCTTTGCGTGCAACCCTACTGCCCCGGCGAAGCCCGCGGGTCAGCCTCCGGCGAGCAGGCTCACGTCGGTGAAGCGACCGACGATGTCGCCGGGTATAACGCCCATGGCGATGGTGATCGCTGCGGTCAGGGTGAGGGCGACGCCCAACGAGAGCGGAACATTCACAGGGGTCAGATCACCGTCGGGGGCCTCCTCAGCCCACATGCCGAAGCCGACCCGGGCGTAGTAGTAAAGAGCGATCACCGAGTTGACGGCCACGAAGACGCCCAGCACCACGCCCGCTGAGGTCTCCGCTTCGATGAGCGCCTCCATCACCCGGAACTTCGCAATCCAACCCCCCAGCGGAGGGATACCCGCCAACGAGAACAGGAAGATCGTCATCGCCACGGTGAGTCCCGGCGCGTAATGGAACAGGCCCCGATAGGTGGAGACCTCCGCGGAACGGGTCTTGCGGGCCACCGCGATCACCACCGCGAACGCACCGAGGTTCATCGCCGCGTAGATCACCAGGTAGGTGACCGAGGCGGTGAGGGCCTTGTCGGGCACCGATCCGGCCACGGCCAGCGGTGCCAGCATGTAACCCGCTTGGGCGACACCGGAATAGGCGAGCAGGCGCACCATGTTGGTCTGGCGCAGGGCCATCAGGTTGCCCGCAGTCATCGAGGCGGCCGCCAACACCCACATGAGCGGTTCGAAGATGTCGTCGCGGCCCACAAGGCCGTCGCGGCCCACAAAGCCTACGAACACCAGGTTCAGCAGGGCCACGAAACCGGCCGCTTTGGAGGCCACCGAGATGAACGCGGTGACCGGGGTCGGAGAGCCCTCGTAGGTGTCGGGCGCCCAGGTGTGGAACGGGAACGCCGACACCTTGAACGCGAACCCGACCACCACGAAGATGATGCCGAGCACCACGATCGCGGAGGGACGGGCCGCTTCGCCGACCGCGTCATTGATCTCAACCAGCAGTGTCGAGCCGGTCGCTCCGTACAGCAGCGACATGCCATAAAGCATCACCGCCGAGGCGAACACCCCCATCAGGTAGTACTTGAGACCGGCCTCGTTGCTCTTCAGGTCGCGTTTGCGCCAGGTGGCCAGCATGTAGGCCGGGATCGACAGCAGTTCGAGAGCCACAAAGATGGAGATGAGGTCTCGGGCCGAGGCCATCAGGATCATGCCCAGGATCGAGCTCAGCAACAGGCCGTAGTACTCGTTCTCCCAATAGTCCCCCTCGGCGATGTAGTTGGTCGACATCAACACGACCACATAGCCGGCCAACACGAACATGGCCTTCATGATCAGGCTGTAGTCGTCGACCACGAAACCGCCGTCGAACATCGACCTGTCGTCACCGGCGAGGGCAAGGGTGATTATCGGCACCATCGTCGCCAGCAGAGCTAACGAGGCGAGGGGCGCGGCGATCCTTCGGGCACGCTCGAGCCAGCCGATGTCGATCATGGTGATCAGGGCACCGAAACCCAACAGGGTTAGCTCGGGCGCGGCCGCGTGCCAGTCGATCTCCGGACGAACGAATCCGTCGGCAGCAAGCACAGGCGCGATACCGGCTAGCACTGTCAGCCTCCACCCACCGACGAGGCTGCCAAATCAGCAGCCTGGCAACCCGCCTCGAGACACTTGTGGAGCGACTCACCCACCGCGGGGTCAGTGACCTCGAAGATCAGACCGGGCGCAACTCCGAACAGCACGATCCCCAACAGCAGAGGTGCCCAGGCGATCCACTCGGTCGTTGACACGTCAACGATGTTGGGATCATCGGCGAACTCGGCGGGCGGCTCGCCCATCGCCGTGCGCTGCAGCAGCCACAACAGGTAACCGGCCGCGAGCACGGTGCCGATGGCCGCCACGACCATGTAGGCGCGGAAAACCTCCTCGGAGAGTCCGCCGGCAGGGTTGTAGGCCGCGAGGATCGCCGGGAACTCCCCCCAGAAACCGGCAAGACCAGGCAGGCCCAGAGACGCCATCGACACGAAACCCAGAATCCAGCCCAAGCGGGGGGCCTGGGCGAGCATCCCGCCGAGACGCTTTATCTCCAAGGTGTGATAGCGCTCCTTCACCGACCCCGCGATGAAGAACAGCATCCCGGTGATCAACCCGTGGGCGACCATTCCGAAGATCGCGGCGTTGATTCCGAAGTCGGTCAGCGTGGCAATGCCGAGCATCACGAAACCCATGTGCGCAACCGAGGAGAAGGCGATCAGGCGTTTCATGTCGGTCTGGGCCAGACAGCCGAGCGCGCCGTAGATGATGCCGATCACCGCCAACAGGCCGATCCACGGCGCCCACGCCTCGGCGGCCTCGGGCAGCATGGGGATGGCGATGCGGATGAAACCGTACGTCCCGAGCTTCAACAGCACCGCAGCGAGGATCACCGAACCCTGGGTCGGTGCCTCGGTGTGGGCGTCGGGCAGCCAGGTGTGGAACGGGAACATCGGCACCTTCACCCCGAAGCCCAAGAACATGCCACCGAAGACCAGCAGCTGCGTGCCCCGCGGTATCCCCGCACCGGCGATCTCGGTCAACTCCAACATGTTGAACGTCTCCGCTTCGGTGAGGAAGAACAGAGCTAGGAACGAAAGCAGCATCAGGGCCGAGCCGAACAGGGTGAACAGGAAGAACTTCAGCGAGGCGTAGCGCCGGTTCTCGCCGCCCCAGACCGCGATCATGAAGAACATCGGCAGCAGCACAACCTCGAAGAAGACGAAGAAGAGGACCAGGTCCTGGGCGACGAAAGTGCCGATCATTCCTGTCTCCAAGATCAGCGACAGGATCAGGAACGCTTTGGCATTGCCCGGTTCGGGGATGTGGTTCCACGAATATACGAACACCAGCGGCATGATCAGGGCCGTGAGCGCGATCAGCGGCAGCGACATGCCGTCGACGCCGATCGTGTAACCCGCACCGATCACCTCGATCCATTCGGTGTCCACGAAGTACTGCAACGACCCGGCGCTGCCGTAGTCGAAGTCGATCAGCAGGAAGGCGGCGAGCCCCAAGGTGACCAGCGAGGTGAGCAGGGCCACCTGCTTGTGGGACTGCTCGTCGTGCTGGGGGATCAGGGCCATGACCAACGCCCCGGCGAGCGGAGCGAAGACCAAGACTGTGAGCAACCAGTTGTTGTCGGCGATGGTGTCCATGTTGAGAAGATTCCTGGGTTAGAGAGCGAAGATGATCAAGAAGGCTCCGGCGAGCACTGCCGCCATTGCGAAGAGGATTGCAGCGTAGTTCTGGACCTTGCCGGAGTTGATGTGGCGGAGTTCCTCACCGGTGGCGTCCGATACCCGGCCCGAACCGTCGACGAACCCGTCGATGACGCTCTGGTCGACAATGTCGTAGACATGGCGGCCCGCCAGCACTGCCGTTTCCCCAGCCTTGTCTACTGTGCGGTCGATCACGTTCTGGTTGACCCAGTAGGCCGCTCGGGCCAGCGGACCCTTGGTGAAAGCGACGATGACCCGCTCATAGAAATGGTCGAGGTAGTACTTGTTGACGAGCACCCTGTGGCCCGCACCCGCTAGGCGGTTGGACTTCGAGAGGCCGTCGGGAAGTCCGGTGAGCGACGCTTCGGTCTCTTTGGACAGACGGTCGACCTTCACGAAGTAGTAGTAGGCCGCCACGACCGCACCACCGAGAGCCACGACGCTCGCCACCACCGCCAGCGACCAGCTCGGGGTCGCGTGTGCGATCTTCGGGAAGTACGACGAACCCACCGGTTCGACGTAGTGACCGAAACGTTCGGTCCATGAGTCGGGCACGAGCTGGAACCCGCCCGGAAGGTTGGCGAAACCAGCCACTATGGCCAACCCCGACAGAATGTATAGCGGCACCAGGATACGCGGACCCGACTCGTGCGGATCGCCATGGGCTTCGTGGCCGTGTTCGTCGTGTGCGTGGTCGTGGCCGCCGCGGTACTCGCCGTGGAAGGTCAGGTACACGCAGCGGGTCATGTAAGCCGCGGTCAGAGCCGCTCCGAACATGCCCATCAACAGGTGGAACGTGTAGGCACCGTTGCCGCCGGTGTCGCCGAACAGTCCCCAGCCGCCGGTGCCGACGAGTATCTCGTCCTTCGACCAGAACCCCGCCAACGGGAACAGTCCGGCCAACGCCAACGAACCGATGATGAAGGTGACGTAGGTCTTGGGCATGAACTTACGCATTCCGCCCATGTCCTTCTTCATGTCGAACGAATGCACCGCATGGGCCACCGACCCCGAACCCAGGAACAGGTTGGCCTTGAAGAAGGCGTGGGTGAACAGGTGGAAGACCGCCGCGGTCCAGGCCCCGACACCGAGCGCCATGACCATGTAACCGAGCTGTGAGACCGTCGAGTAGGCCAGCACCTTCTTGATGTCGTCCTGCACGAATGCCAGCAGGCCGCCGAACACCAGGGTGATCGCGCCGATGGTTGCCATCAGGTTGATGCTCGACCCGCCGATCTGCATTCCCTCGAAGAACACGGGGTACAACCGGGCAATCATGAAGACGCCGGCAACGACCATCGTGGCGGCGTGGATCAGCGCCGAGACCGGGGTCGGGCCGGCCATCGCGTCAGGCAGCCAGGTGTGGAGGATGAACTGACCCGACTTCGACATGACCGCAGCCATCAGGCAGACCGAAGCGACCACGAGCGCGGCCTGGCTGACATCGCCCCCGACGATCGCCTCGTTGATCTTGACCGTGTCGAAGGTGCGGCCGCCGCCGGCCGCGAAGAAAAGCGCGATCGTGCCGATGATCAGACCGACATCGCCCACCCGATTGGTGAGGAAAGCTTTCAGGGCGGCGTCGGAGTTGGGTTTCTCCTCCCACCAATGGCCGATCAACACGAACGAGCAGACACCGACGAGCTCCCAGCCGACGAGCATCTGCAAGATGTTGTCGCTGAGGACGAAGAACAGCATCGCCGCGGTGAACAGCGAGAGGAAGGCGAAGAAGTGGGTGTAGCGCTTGTCGTCGCCCACGTAGTCGGTGCTGTAGACATGCACGAGCAGCGACACGATCGTCACGACCAGCAGCATCATCACCGACAGGCCGTCGACCAGGATCCCGGCGCCGAACTCGACACTGCCCGACTGCAGCCACTGAGTGGACTTCTGAACCGCGACGTAGCCGCCATCGTCGTGATGGGCCAGCCAGGCGAAACCAGCACACACCGCCAGCAGGAACGAGAGCGCGACCGCGGCGATCCCCAACTCGGCGCCCTTGTAGCGCATCCGCTTTCCGAAGAAGAGGATCCCCACGAACGACAGCGCAGGCAGCAGCGGGACCAGCCACGCATACTCGAGGAACCAGTTCGCCGAATCGGTCACGGTCGAGCCGGTCGGCACCGAGTCGGATTCTGCGAGGGCGACAAGAAAAGACACAGATCAGCCCTTCATCAGATCGATCTCGGAGAGGTCGATGCTGCGACGGTTGCGGTAGATGAGCAGGACGATGGCCAAGCCGATGCCGACCTCAGCAGCGGCCACCGCAATGGTGAACAGGGCGAACACGTCGCCGCTCACATCGGTGTTGAGGGCATCAGTGTTGAGGGCAGCGAAGGCGACAAGGTTGATGTTGACGGCGTTCAGGATCAGCTCGATCGACATCAGCACCAGCACGCCGTTCTTGCGGGCCAGAACGCCGTAGACCCCTATGCAGAACAACACCGCAGACAGCAGCAGGAACTGGTTCAACAACATGGGTTGCGCCCCCCCGAGGCCGAGCGGATCTCCCAAGAATCTCCGCGCGCCAAAAACACTACTAGCGAGGCCGTGGCCCGAGCGGCCCGTGAGCGGAGCGAACAAGAGCGGAAAAACGACGTTGTACGACGCGAGGAATTCACCAATTCGGGCATCAACTTAATCCTTGCGCGCCACGACGATGGCGCCGATCAACGCTGCCAACAACAGAACCGACACCGCCTCGAACGCCACGATGTACTGCGAGAAGATGGCGTCGGAAACGGTGCTCACCGACCGGGGTTCGTCGATGACCAGACGGTCGGCCTCGAAACTGTCGATCAGGGCGATGGCCATCACCGAGAAGAGCAGCACACCCACCACCGCGGCCATGCCCCGCTTCTCCTCGCCCACCGACTCGTCGTCACCGAGCGAGGCGCGCGTCAACATCACCCCGAACAGGAACAGCACGACCACCGCGCCGATGTAGACCAACACCTGGGTCACGGCGACGAACTCCGAGCCGAGCAGGATGAACTGGGCGGCCGCCCCGGCCAAAACCACCACCAGCCACAGCGCCGCATGCACGACGTTGCTGGTGGTCACGACCCGCAGCGCCGAAAAGATCATCGTCACGGCAATGACCGCGAAGAAGACATTCTGCGCGACATAGAGGTCGCCATCGGGGGACAGCGCGGCGGACAGCGCGGCCAGCGCGGCCAGCAGGCTCATGTGGGCGGCACCTTCAGCTTCTTCTGCTGTGAACCGGCCTCATAGTCCTCGAAGTCCGGGACCGTCTCCATCCACTCCGACAGACGCGACATGTCGTGCAGCAGGTCAGCGATACGGGGCTCGGAGAACTCGTACTCGGGGCTCCAGAACAGCGCCTCGAAGGGACAGACCTCAACACAGATCCCGCAGAACATGCATAACGCATAGTCGATGTCGAAGCGGTCGAGGATGTTCTGCTGACGCGGCTTCCCGCCCGCCCGGCGCGGCGGCGCCTTCTCCTTGTGGCCCTCGATGTAGATGCACCAGTCCGGGCATTCACGGGCACACAGCATGCAGGCGGTGCAGTTCTCCTCGTGAAGCGCGATCACCCCGCGCGCCCGCGTCGGCGGTGCCTCCTTCTCATGGGGATACTGCACCGTCTCCGCACCCTTCACAGGAGAGGGGATCGGTTTCTTGAGCCCGCCGGGGAAGATCGTGCGCAGCATCGTTGACCCGGTGACTCCGAGCCCTTTGACGAGTCCTGGTATGAGTGCCATGAGTACCTGCCGACCTAGAACGTGACCTTGAGGATGCCCGTCACCACGATGTTGGCGAGGGCGATGGGAATGAGGAATTTCCAGGCGAGGCGCTGAAGCTGGTCCTCACGGAAGCGGGGCATCGTGAAGCGGGTCCAGAAGACCACGAAAGTGAGACCGACGATCTTCACGAGCATCACCAGCGGGCCCAGGACGTTCATGATGTTTGCGCTGGGATCGATGCCCGGGACGTACCAGCCGCCCAGGAACAGCACCGAGGCCAGCGCAGCGAACACCCCGGCGGTGGCGAACTCGCCGATGAAGAACAACAAGAACCGCATCCCCGAGTACTCGGTCATGTACCCCGTAACCAGCTCGGACTCGGCCACCGGCATGTCGAACGGTGCCTGGGCGAGCTCGGCCTGCATGGCGATCAAGAAGATGATGAACGCCACACCCTGGGTGAGGATGTAGGGGTTGCCCACGATGCCCAGACCGAATATCTCGCCGTTCGCTTGGGCGTAGACGATGTCGGCCATGTTCATGGTGCCCGCCTGGATCACCACACCGATCACCGCCAGGATCAACGGCAGTTCGTAGGCGATGAGCTGGCCGGTCGCACGCAACCCGCCGAGCAGCGAGTACTTGTTGGACGAACCCCAGCCGGCCATCAGAATGCCCAGCACCGACACCGACGACACTGCCATGCCCAGATAGATGCCGAGTTCGCTGTCGACGAACCAGAGGTCGGGTCCGGCCGGCACCACCACGACCAGCAGGAACGTGGAGGCGAGCACCACGAAAGGGGCGGCACCGAACACGAACCGGTCGGCCTTGCGCGGGAAGATGTCTTCCTTCTGGAGGTGCTTGCCCACTTCGGCCAGCAACTGCAGCGAGCCGTAGGGCCCGGCTTCCATCGGGCCCAGCCGGCTCTGCATGAACGACACGGCCTTGAACAGGTGCATGTATACGAGCGCGCCCGCCACCAGCAGGACCGCGGCCAGCCCGACACCGACACGGATACCCGTCTGCTGCCAGTAGGCCAGCTCAGCAAAAAGGGCGCTGCTCACCGGTCGATGTCTCCGAGAATGAAATAGAGGCTGCCCAAGATGGTGATGATGTCGGGGACATAGACACCGGTCAACAGCCACGGGGTGATCGACATGTTGTTGAACGACGCCGAGCGGATCTTCACCCGGAACGGGACCAGGCCGCCCTTGGAGACCACGTAGTAGCCCATCACGCCGAGGGGGTTCTCGGTCTCGACGTAGGCCTCGCCCGCGGGGACCTTGATGATGCGCGGGACCTTGGCCATGATCGAGCCGCTGGGGAGGCCGTCGAGGAGCTGGTCAACCATCTTGGTGGACTCCCGCACCTCCTGGAGGCGAACCCAGAATCGGCTGAACGAGTCACCGTCAGGATGGGTCCAGACCCGCCAGTCGAGTTCGTCGTGCACCAGCCCGCCCGCACCGGTGGTGCCGTCGCGTCGCACGTCCCAGTCGACGCCAGATCCCCGGATGTTGGCGCCCGAGAGTCCGTACGACAGACCGATGTCTGGGGGGACCACGCCGATTCCACGGGTGCGGGCCTGGAAGATCTCGTTGCCCATGACCAGCCCTTCGATCTCGTCGCAGAACGAGCGCATCTTCTTCATGACCTGCTTGGTCTCGACGGTCCAGCCCTTCGGGAGGTCGTCCTTCAGGCCGCCGATCCGGTCGAAGTTGGGGTGGAACCGCCCACCGGTCGCCGCTTCGATCTGGTTGAGGATGTGCTCCCGGTCGCGGAAGGCGAAGAAGATCGGAGTGACCGCGCCCACCTGCACGGCCATATCGCCGAGGAACAGGACGATGTTGGCGATCCGGCTCATCTCGAAGAGGACAGTGCGGATCCATTGGGCGCGGGGCGGTGCCTCGACCTCCATCAACTGCTCGGCCGCTAAGATGAAGGGCACCTCGTTGGCGAAACTCCCCAACCAGTCGATGCGGTTGATCAGCGTCGTGACCTGCGGATAGGTGCGAACCTCACTGAGCTTCTCGTAGCCGCGGTGCATGTAGCCCATGACCGGGTCCGCGGCGATGACCTGTTCCCCATCAAGCTTGGCGACGATGCGCAGCGTGCCGTGGGTCGCCGGATGCTGCGGCCCGATGTTGAGGGTCATGCCCTCGGTCTCGATCTCGAGGTTGACCCGGGCGTCTGCCGCCTGCGCGGCGATGTAGTTGAGTTGCTGGCGGCTTGAGACTGCGGTCATGCGTCGCTCGTCTCTGCCGCGGCTGCGGCTGCGGCTTCGGCGCCCTGGCGGTTGTCGGCCCCGTCGGCCTTGTCGGCCCCGTCGGCCCCGTCGGGCTCCTCGGTCGGCATGAGCTCTACGTCGACGATGCCGGGCCAGGGTTTAACTCGCCTGGCCAGCAGCGGGTAGTCCTTGCGCAGCGGGTTCCCCTCGAACGCGCCGGGAAGGTAGATGTGGCGAAGGCCGGGATGGCCGACGAAGTTGATGCCGAACATCTCCCAGGTCTCACGCTCATGCCAGTTCGCGCCCGCGTACACCGGCACCCAGCTCGGCACCGACATGGAGGCTTCGTCGACATCGGCCTTCAAGGTGACGGCCCGATGGTTGACTATGTCGTTGACCCTGGCGAGAACCTGGAAGCGGGTCTCACCACCGGCGAGTCCCTGTTCCATCAAATCGGGGTCGGCGGGTTCAGAAGGTTCGAGCGTCAGATCAACCTGGCTGTCCATGTCACGGCCGAAAGGCGAGGGCAGCCAGTCGATTGCGCTCAGGAACCCGAAGTAGGCGAAACCCAGCTCCTCTTTGAGGAACACCGCGGCCGTGGCCCAGGCATCGGAGGTGACACGAACCGTGAGGTCAACACCGGCAGCGAGGTGCGAACCGACCACCGCCTCTCCCATCTCGGCTGTCAGTTCGGCCAGGACCGCCTCGCGGATCTCGTCGGTTGCCGCCTGCGCAGCAGCGCCGGACTCCTCGGTGGCGGCGACACCGGCGACGTCGGCGGCATCACTCGCGGCGTCATTGGCAGGCACGGTGTCAGTGGACGACAATGGGATCACCCTTCCAGCGCTGAGTCATGTCTTCGTTCTGGATCCGCTCCTGGAGCAGGACAATCCCCTCAAGCAGTGCCTCAGGGCGAGGCGGGCAACCCGGCACGTAGACATCCACCGGTATGATCTGGTCCACGCCCTTGGTCACCGAGTAGGAGTCCCAGTAGGGGCCGCCGCAATTGGCGCAAGAACCCATGGAGATGACGTACTTGGGTTCGGGGATCTGCTCGTAGAGACGCAGCACAGACGGTGCCATCTTGTCGGTGACGGTCCCCGACACGATCAGCAGGTCGGACTGACGGGGGCTCGCCGGCAGGGGGATCACACCGAGCCGCATCACGTCGTAACGGGGCGAACCGAAAGCAGCCCCCATCTCGATGGCACAGCAGGCAAGCCCCCACTGGTAGGCCCACAGACTGTACTTGCGGCTCATGTTGAGCAGCGAAGTCATCGGCTTGGGGATCTTCCCCGACTCGACTAGACCCATCGCAGCATCCCCTTGCGCCAGGCGTAGAGAAGGCCCAGCAGCAGGATGTAGATGAAGATCGCCATCTCGACCAGCCCGAACAGCTCGTATACCTCCAGACGCATGGCCCACGGGAAGATGAAGACCGCCTCCACATCGAACATCACGAAGAGCAGCGCGAAGACGTAGTAGCGGATGTTGGCCTGCGACCACATGTCGCCGGTCGGGTCGACTCCGGACTCATAGGAGGTGAGCTTTTGAACAGTCGGGTTCGAGGGCCGCAGGATCCGGCCCAGGCCCAAAAAGACGGCGACGAGCGCGACCCCTGCAAGACCGAAGATTCCAACGGTGAGGTAACTGCGGAGAAAATCCGACACGAGCGGTAAGCCTAGCGAACGTCGCGAACCAACCGACCACCCGGAGGGTCGGCAAGCTCGGTTTTCGGTTGCGCTTCGCGTTTGAGGTCGGGTTCGTGCTGGAACGCGACATGGTTTGTGTAGCCCGTAGACGACATCACCTGAGGTACCGTACAATGTGGCCTGCAAGCAACAAACAGCAACTCGGATGGGATTGTAGCGTGCCGACTACACAGCCAGAACCTCTACGTAGGCCCAGCACAGCGGTCACGTCGCCTCACAGACTAGGACGAGCCATCAGACAAGCCCGCACCGAACTCGGCTGGACCCGAGCCGAACTGGCAAACAGAACCGGTGTGGCGCGAGCACAGATATCAGCAATCGAAACTGCCCGCGGCAACCGGGCGACGTTCGTTTACAGCGACGAATACCTCGCCTCGACATCACCTGCTCCGCTGTCGGTGAGCATCCCACTCGGTGAGGGCACCTACGATGTCGAGGATGCCGCTGGCCATGGCCGCGCACACGGCTAGCGAGAACCCGGCGATCATCGTGACCATGATCTGAGTCTGGTCCGTGATCTTCTCGGATATCCCGGCGATCTCTTTGGCCATCTCCCCGCGCAGGCTCACAGACTCCGCCGCAACCGACTTGGCTAGCGAGGTGGCCGGATTCCGCTGGAGTGAGGGGTCGCGTGGGAGGTTGTTGCCGATGTGGTTGATTGACGGCCTAGTCGAGGTTGAGCACGAAACTGACGATCGCGACTGCAAGGACAAACAACGTCAAGACGTTGGCATAGTAGATACCCGCGCGCCGCTCAGCAGTTTTGGCGGATCGCTCAAGCACCCCGGCGAGAGAAACCTGGACAGCAGCGAAACCTTCCTTCATCTCACCGCGGATCGATTTCTCAACAGCTTTCAGGTCGTCCTTGGTGGCGAACCTCTCGAGCTCCCGCTTGGTCGACTCCTCGAGCGCCTTGAGTTCCCGCTTGGTCGACTCCTCGAGCGCCTTGAGCTCCTGCTTGGTTGACTCCTCGAGCGCCTTGAGGTCGTCTTTGGTGGCGAAGACCTTGAGGTCGTCCTTGGTGGCGAACTGTTCCCAGCCGCCTGGTGGATGGTTCGACATAAGATACTTCGCCTGCTCAAG
>JAHQYN010000162.1 GCA_024421085.1 Acidimicrobiia bacterium | reverse complement strand
ACAGCGATGCTCGTGGCGTTGTTAGGCATGCTGTTAATGAGCACAAACTCCAACACCGACCGCTTAGACACAAGAATCAACCGCGTAGAAGACAGCGTAGTCCGCTTAGAAGACAAGATCGAAACCCGGTTCGCAGAACAAGACACCAAGATCGAAGCCGGCTTCGCTGCACAGGATGCCAAGTTCGAAGCTCGCTTCGCTAGTATCGATCAGCGTTTTGAGCAACAAGACGCTAAGTTCGAGGCTCGCTTCGCTGCACAAGACGCTAAGTTCGAGGCTCGTTTCGCTGGCATTGATCAGCGTTTCGAGCAACTAGACGCTAAGTTTGAGGCTCTGGACACGAAGTTTGAGGCTCTGGACACGAAGTTGGATGAAATCAACTTGAAGTTGACTACGTTGATCGCGGGTTTGAACGCGACACAGCAAGTAGGCGCGGCGCTTGACGGTCGTTTACTCGACCCAAACGCGCCACCACTACCAAGAGAATGAACCGGTTGCTAACTGCGCTCGCCGTGGCCTAGTTCTTGGCCTCCACAATCCCGTACCTGCGGTTGATTACCGGCTAAACACGCACACGCGGCGCTTGACGGTCGTTTACTCAACCCGAAGGTGCTTCCATTGCTCGATAGTTGCTACCGTGGCTGGCCCGTGAAGATTAGAAGGTGAAATCGTCGTGCGTGCTTGAGCCACACATGTTGCACGTCGCCGCCTTTGGCAGGTTTCGCGTCGAAGTACATGTTTGCCTTCGTCATTGGAGGAACTCGACGCTGGAGTCTTCGTATGAACACGTCGGGCATTCTTGTCGGGGGCACCGACTGGTTCCATCGGGCGCTAACACCAACCTCCGACGACACGAACGAAACAAATTTTCGCGTTCACCCAAGATGGAGGGTCATCCGAGGATAGACTTTGCGAAGGTAAAGCCATCGGGAGGAACTGATAATCGTGGATGCGCCCTCCGCTTCTGTAACCGCGGCAGCCGCAGAGATTCGACGGCGACGACCAAGGATCAGAAAAGTTCGGCTGCACAAGCTCCTCTACTATGTGCAGGGGTATCACTTGGCGTGGCAGGGGGAACCGGCCTTTCCCGACGATATTGAAGCGTGGGAATCCGGGCCTGTCGTTGCGAGTTTGTGGCATGCGGAGAACCGCCGAGGTCAAGGTCGTGCGGAACCATTGCGTGAATCTGTGCGTAACATCCTCACCAACGTGCTCTGCCGGCTCGGCGACAAGACTGTGGCCGAACTCATTGCCACCACCCACGCTGAGGACCCGTGGTTGGAGACGACCCAAGACGGGACCGTCATCGCCAACCAGTTGATTCCACACGAGTCACTAGCCCAATACTTCGGTACCGAAAGCCCAGAACTGAAGCGCATGCTCAAAGATCTTGATGTTGTGCGTGATGACTCTCCTTTCGTGCCCGACCCACCCGGCGCGCTCGACGCTCTTGTTGCTGAATTCAGTTTAAGGTAAACGTAGTTGCACGCTAAACCATGGCAGACGAACGCTGCCTCGCGCATCGCGGACTTCCTCGACCGCGAGAATCTGGATGAACAAGATGTGATCGCCCTGACAAAATTCGCCAAACGGTTGACCATCGATCCGTACGACACAATGGCCAACAGGTCTCACGACGGCGAATGGGTTCATCACATCGGCCCTTCCGTCACAAGACCCGACCGAGCGTTGGCGGTCGCGTACCGGATCAATGATCCCTACCGATATGTGGAGGTTATCTCGGCGTTCTACACCCGGCTCCCCTGAACCACCCTGGGGATCCCAACCGGTCTTGTGTTCCAGAAGAGGAGCTACGGTACGTTTTCGAAAGATCTAAAGTTGCTCCAAGGCAGAGCGGTGAGCAGCTTAGGCCAAGACCTCTGGATTTGGACTATCGCATTGGAGGATTGTGTGCGGCTGGGGACGGTGAAGTTGCCGGTGCGTTGTAGGCTGCTGCCGATGTGGTTGCTGCGGGTTGCGCGGTGTAGACGGGACTTAATAACCGACAAGCCTCACTTCGGCGGATGAACCGTGTCTTCATTCTCTAAGTTGAGTAAGGGCGAGGGCCGAACCTCGGCGTACCGAGATTTGGGCAGGGACATCGCGCTGCTGACCTCCAACCATGATGACAAGCCGAATCATCATATCGCCACCATCATCCGACGCATCCAAGAGAGGCGCCGTCTGCGGCGCCGAACGAATGCGTTTCTCAAATCCCGACGGTAGTCCGGCGGCCCACCTGAACCTCCACGTGGAACCGTCGTGCCTCCAATGTAAGAGGCTTCGTTGCCAACCCGCCACTTCGTTCAGGCGCACGCACGCGGATGCTAGAGACGTATTGGAGCGTCCACTGACCACACGGAGCGAATGAAGGGTCTGCGGGCGGTTGTACGCTACAGACCTGACCCAAGCCCATGGCAGAAGCAGTGCCGCTGCAAAATCCTCACAGAATCTCTCCTCCTCATCGCTACCGATGATATGGCGAGTCGCTACAAGCTCCGATGAAGTGTCTGCTAACAAGACATGGCATAGTTCATGGGCAATCGTGAAACGGCGCCTTTCTCGTGACAAGCCCGCCCGAACGATGATGTTAGTTCGATCTCCCGAACGCACCATTCGCCCGTCTTCGATCAAGTCCGCTTCGGTCACTTGATCCACGCCAAGTTGGCTAACAAGATACTCAACGTCGATCGGAGGTTGACCCAGTTGGAACCTCTCGGAGATATCCCGCGCCAGACGGCCGGCTCTCGTGTTCACCGTTCCATACCCTCAAAGAGCCGCTGCCAATCAGCAGGGCTGCTCAGGATTAAGCGTCGTACACCGTCCGTCGCCAGTGCTTCCTCGGCGTGTTGTCGCAATCGTTCCGTTTGTCTATCGCTCCATCCGTTCTCTTCTTGAGCGGATACGAGCGACTTGACGTGCCTATAGGAAAGTCGACTCCGTTTTTCGGTGAAGTAGTGTGCGACATCAACATTCAGGCTCGTCCCGAATCGGATGATCTGGCTGATGGACCATGTCGCCACGAGGAGTGGGGCGCTCAAGTAGTGATCGACATAATCTGGTGTCATGGCACATTGCTCGGCAGTCACCGCTTGATCGCTCTGGGTGAGACTCGTCCACTTGTCCCACAAATCGGACTGCAGCGCGCCATATAGTATCGATAGGTTGAGCCGGTTCCTCGGACCACCTTCGATTTTGCGCCTGTTTTTCTGGATAAACCGACGCACAGTTGAGGCGAGCTCATCTGGTAGCTCATAGGTCTCCGCTTTGATCAAAGGGTTCCCGGAGACTTGTCGGCTAACGCTCTCTCCCTCGGGAGACAAGTGCAGAATTGGAATGCCTCGTCTGCATGCGAGTTCAAGTTCTTGGCCTGTTCCAGAGCTTCCACCATGAAGCGACAAGATGATCATGGCATCAGCTTCAGCCAACACGAGACGAATATTCTGTCGGTAAATGTCCCATTGGCTCGCATCGCTTGACCATGGAGCGCTCAGGACCGCGGGGGCATGAGTTCGGAACTGAAGTGTCCCTCCGTCGAAGCGGGGATCTTGAATCGTCGCTACGATCCTGTCGACTTGAAATGTTACACTCTGACGCTGCTTAGGTGATTGGTTGGCTCGGGTCAGAGGCGACGCGACGTAGATAAGGGGCAGATCGTCGTCGCTCAACGAGTGAACCTTGTCAGATGCAAATGGAAGTTCACGTTCACCCTTCATTGTCGTCTCCCGTTTCGACAAGACACCCTCGGATCCATTCTCCGAGTTCCTCCTGGCTGACGGTTCCTTCCGCCACTCCCTTGATTATCGCCACCGTCTCGTCACGTTCCACACCATCGGTTTCTGGACGGGCCCACTCATACCCATTAAGGCGCACAAACTTAAGCAGGCATACGTAGGCGACGCGTTTGTTTCCATCCATAATCGGGTGCCCCTTGATGAGCTGAAACGCCATGGCCGCGGCCTTGTCCTCGAAGCGGGTGTAGTACGCGACCTCCCCGATGCCAGCGTTCGGAGCCGACAGCGCGTGCTCAGCCATGTGCAACCGCGGAAGGCGCGCGAGTACCTCGACCTTGTTCCCTGTGATCTGCTCCGCGATCAGCAGGTAGTCGGCGAGGTCGAGGCACTCCACGCTCATGTCACTTGGTGAGCCTTTCCAGCACTACACGCTCTTCTTCGAGTATGCGCTGGAGCCGCGCCTGAAAGACGGGGTCTCGCCGTCGTTGCTTGATGTGCTCCGCGACCGCGACGCGGACCGCCTCCGAGGTAGAAACGCCGTCAACCCTCGCGACCGCGTCTAGTTCGGCAGCCTGTTGGGCGTCTTGGCGGATGGTTGTTGTGCGTGTGTCTGTCATGGTGCCTTCTCCTTGAGCGGTAGTGTATTGACGCTTACATCTATCAGTAGGCGATTTTCATTATATCACAGATACGGCGTTTACGCGCAGGCTCAACAGGGTAAACACAAACACGGTTCGTCCACTACCTACACGGTGTGCATCCGTAGGTTAGAACGGAGATCAAGCGGATCCCGCGGGTGTTGCTTGTATGCACATTGCCTCAGACGGGTCTGGGTCTCGTTGGACGGGTTCGGGTTGGCTCCGATGGCATTGTCGGCCTGACCTGCCAGGCGACTAGGAACTCCGAATTGCAGATGACGAGTGCCATCACCACAACTGCCGCAATGAACGGTGGCCTCCGTCGGTGGTTGCGACTCTTTCGGCCATAATGCTCGGTGATAAGTTAGTGTGGTGTGTCATGACATGTGCAAGTGGTGAACTTGCGCGGGGTGGGGTTTATCTGGGTTGGTAGTCGCGGGTGAGGTTGTGGGTGAGGTGTCGGAGGAGTTCGTCGGTTTGGGTTGCGATGACTTTGATGTTGAGGTCGGCGATGTGGAGGGTTTCGGGGGTGTGTTTGTGGGCTTTGCCAATGCCTAATCAGAAAACGACAGTCGCAACCCTCTATCTCCCCCAAGAGCGACACAGTTGCCCTGATAGACATCACCAACAAACAACAGCCCTCTGACGCAGGGTACTGGTAGGCTATGTTGTGAACGGAAGGAACCAAGCGATGACAGGTGTGACCTTTGAACTCATCTCCGCTGACGAGCAGTGGGAGATCTTCGATGACGCGGCCCGTCGTCTCTTGGATATAGACGGGTCTGAGTTCGCGCGTCGCTGGGACGACGGCGAGTTTTTGAACAAAGATGAACCAGGGGTGA
>JAHQYN010000161.1 GCA_024421085.1 Acidimicrobiia bacterium | reverse complement strand
TCGTCGATAGCAGCGACGAACTGCAACTGACAACGCATCAGCTTCGCCAGGCGCAGACCAAAGTCGACGATTCCCGCAAGCAGATCGTTTCGCTCATCGCCGAGACCTTCAACCTGGTCCTCACCCCAGAGCAGTTGCCAGGGACCTCTGAGATCATCTGGCAGACGAGCCGCGCCGCGGGGGAAGACACGATCGCCGTGCGAGCCAGTCGCAAGCTGCGAAGCGAGGAGAATCTCATCTCCAAGTACAGCGGAGTGCGGGTGCGCATGGACATTGACCGTGGCGAACTATGGTCCGACCGCGGCGACTTGGCGGTCGGAGAACTCTGGTCGACCTACGCCCGCTTCTGCCACATGCCGAGGCTGGGGTCCTTCGAGGTGATGGCCGATGCCCTGTCGGGCGGGGTGGCGGCCCTCGACTGGGAGCAGACCACGTTCGCCTATGCCGATGCGCACGACGGTGAACGCTGGCTCGGCATCCGCACCACCCAGCATGTGACCCCGACCCCCAGCGGCCTGTTGATCCGCCCCGACAGCCTGCCCCCGCCCCCAGACCCCGACCCCGACCCGGGTGCTCTGGCTGACAAAAGTGCTGGCGGGCGCACCGACACCGAGTCCGGCGCCAGCAAATCCGGTGCTTCAACCGGTGCCGCGGCCGGTGCCACTGCCGCGCCGACCGAGTTCTACGCCGAGTTCCAGTTAGACCCGGTCCGCTGCATCAAGCAACTGGGTGAGATCGCCGAGCATGTGACCGCCCGACTCGGCCCGGATGTCGAAATCACCCTCGAAGTCCGCGCCCGCAACGACAGCGGCTTCGACGACGCCACCCGACGCACCGTCTCCGAGAACGCAACCAACCTAGGCTCCCGATCCTCCGAATTCGAATAACCCGCCACTCGGCAATGGCAGTTGCCGTGGAGCGCGCGGACGTGTCGGCACTGTCGTGCATTCATATTGAGGTTGACTTTCCTGGTGCTGTGCAGGCCTGTCTTTGAGTCCATGGTGTTGGCCCAAATGAGGGCGCACGCAACAGTGAGCGAGCACCGCTGTCGTCTTCAGCACCTTCGACAGCGCCACGGTCGCCACGAGATAGATGTGGTCGCCGAACCGGGTGTCCGGAAGTCACGCTCAGCTTGAACGGCGGAACCTGTTGACGAGTGTGGCCAGGATTGCTAACAGCAACTCAACCGCTCCAAATGCGACACCCCAACCGACTTCCCCCGATCCAACGAGCACGATCGATAGAACAATCCCACCAACGGCGATCACCGCGGCTCTGTCCTGCGCTCTTCGAGCCAGGTGGAGGTTCCCTTCAAGGGCACTCTGTTCGATCTTCCTTCGGTGCTCGGAATCGCCTTGAAACTCTGCGATAATGGATTGTCTGGTCTCTGGGTCATATTCGTTCAACAATCCCGGCGGTGGGAGCGGACCCGCATATCCCGAGTACGAAGCGGCGAGTTCCATACCTCCGGGTTCGGGCTCGTCTAACGGAGCAGGACCCATACGTTCAGGCGAATCGGGCATGGGTTTCGTGGAACTCAGACGTCTTCAGGTGCAGGTCGGTCGAACTTCCCTAGCGCAACATGCAACGTTTCTCCGACACGCTGCCAAGAGTCTGCTGCCGCAGCCTGACTGGATCCTGAATCCCAATCTAGGGGTGTCACCGTCTGGTGGGTGCCGAACAAGTCGAACACCGAGAGTGCGGCTTCCAACGGAGTCGGGATCTTGACTCGCGACGGGACCACAACCCGAGTACCGCGCCAGTCTGTGACCACGCTGGTTGTAGCTGGCCTCTCAATTGGCGTGCCGTCACCTCGACTACTTGCCACCGTCGTCACGGTCGCTCCTCTCTATTTCACAACACTAGGTGGAAGCTTAGAGGGTTCGTTCTCTAGCTGCAACTCTACGTCGGCTGTTGCTGATCTCGCAATAGACGCGAACTGTCTCGACGGGGTACGCGGTTCTGTCTGGGCGCCCCGTGATCCTTTTACGGTTCTTTGCGTTTGAGGTCGGAGTCAGCGCGGTGGGGCTCACCGAGGTCAAGGTCTAGGTCCTCTGGCGCGCAGAGTGTCCATTGGTCTGTGATGCGGGCAGGCTCGACTTCAGCGGTGAGGGAAACCACCTGCCCGGTTGTCCAGTTGGGGCCGGCTATCCGGTCTAGTCGCGGCAGCGATGCATGGTGCGCGCTGCCCAGCTTGACTTCGACTGGCCGCACACGGCCTGCGCTCTCGACGAGGAAGTCGATTTCTTGGCCGTCCCGGGTGCGCCAAAAGTGGATTTCGACTTCTCTTGCCCGGTGGCGGAACTGTTTGAGGATGTTGGTCAACACATGCGTCTCGAACAACGCGCCGCCCATGGGCCCGAGCATCGCTTCCTCGGCGCCGCGCCAGCCGCCGAGCCAGGCGGCGAGTCCGGCGTCGAGGAAGTAGAGTTTGGGGTTCTTGGTCATGCGTCTGGTGCGGTTGGTGAAGTAGGGCGAGAGCAGTTTGATCAGAAAGCCGTCCTCGAGCAGGCTGAGCCATTCCTTGGCCGTTGTCGGCGACACTGATGCGTCGCGTCCCAGGTCGTGATAGTTGACGACCTGTCCGGTGCGCAGGGCGCAGATCCGCACGAACGTCTCGAACTCCCGGCGCTTGCCGATTCTCGACAATTCCCGAATGTCCCTCTCAATGTAGGTCTGCAGGTACGAGGACAGGTACAGATCGCGGGTTGCCCCGTCGCTGACGCCGTGCAGTTTCGGAAATCCGGTCTCGATGAGCGATTGGAAGTACTGCCGCGGGGCGAGGTGTCGCGGTAGGCGCTTCTCCTCGTCGGAGAGCCCGAACAGATTGAGAATCGCCACACGCCCGGCGAGCGTTTCAGTGATCCCCTCCATGACCTGGAAATTCTGTGAGCCCGTGAGCCTGATCGAACCGGGCGGCAGGTTTGCGGAATCCGCGAGTTGCTTGATCGGACTCAAGAGTTGCGGTGCGTACTGGATTTCGTCGATCGTGAACGGGGGTTGCAGGTCGCGCATGAACAGAAGCGGGTCGCGGTTGGCCCGCTCCCTGACGGCGAGATCGTCGAGGTCCACATGGGAATGCGCTGGACTGCATTTCTTGAGCAGCGAACTCTTGCCGACTTGCCGGGGGCCGAGCAGCAGCCATACCGGAAAGAGTTGCAATTGAGCGGCCGGGGCCGTGAGAAGCGGCTCGAATGTCCTGGAAATCCAGTTGTTTGGCATATCAGAAGTCTACTTCATATCTGCCACGACGTTGACCGGCAACGTCATCAGTCAGCACAGCAGACATCGAATGTCTCGCCACCAGTTACGCAGGGGACGACTTGAGCGCCGACGATCTGAGCCTCCCGAATCCACCAAACGATGAAGGCCCAGCCATTGCAGGCGCTTCGCGTTTTAGGTCGGAGTGAGCGTGGTGAGGTTCCAGTTTTGGTGTCCAGGCTTGGCGCAGGGTGCGGACTCGGTAGTTGTTGAAGTTGGCGAACCCGAACGCGGCAGGATCACTGGCCGTTCCGAATCTGCTGGCAGTCGGCTGCGAAATTGTAAGGTAGGGAGCTGCGGATTTGGGAACTAGGCTCTCCACCTGGTCTGCGGCGATTGCCCCCGACCCGGCGGTTTTGTAACTAGTGGGCAGGCAATATTGTAATTATCTTGTGGGCGGTTTCTAAATTGGCGCAAGTGTCACGGGGTGGACACCGTTGATCGACATCTGCGACCGCGGCTCGAGCGGGCGCTGGACCGTTCCCGTGTGGTGATGCTCCACGGAGCCCGCCAGTGTGGCAAGACCACGCTCGCGCAACTGCTGGCCGAAGCTCGCGGGGGCGCCTACATCTCATTGGACGACGAGATACACCGTCAAGCGTTGCTTGATGACCCCATGAGCTACTTGGCTGGCCAACAGCGTCCGCTGGTGATCGACGAAGTCCAACTGGGCGGTGACCGAGTCGTCCGTTCGATCAAGCAACCGGTCGACGCGGACCCGACCCCTGGGCGCTTTCTGCTCACTGGTTCGACCAACTTCTTGACGGTTCCCAACATCAGCGAATCCCTCGCCGGACGAATTCAACTCTTCCGTCTGTGGCCGTTCTCAGAAGCTGAGTTGGCCCGGACCCGCGCCGACATAATCGACCGTTGGTTCCAGGGAGATCCCGGCCCGGTGCCGACAGAGAGCCTCACCAAAGCCGACTACCTGGCCTTGGTCTGTCGAGGCGGTTATCCAGCGGTCGTCGACAGCGACCCCGATGAGCGCCGAGACTGGTTGCAGAGCTATGTGGAGACGGTGATCCGGCGCGATGTCGCACAGTTGGCCGACATCCGCAAAGCCGCGTCGCTTCCCCTCCTGTTGCGATGGGCTGCCGCTCTCACCAGCAACCAGATCAACGTGTCGGCAGCTGCCCGTAATCTGGAGATCAGTCATCCCACCGCGGTCTCCTACCTCGACTGGCTCCAGACCGTGTTCCTGTTGCACGAGATCCCGGCCTGGTCCCGCAGTCTCTGGCCCAAGGCAGCCCGCCGCCCCAAGTTCCACCTGACCGACACGGGACTGGCTGCCCGCCTGCTCGGCCTGGGCCCCGATGCGCTCGCGTCGCCCACATCCCCCGCAACCGGGCCGCTGCTTCAATCGTTCACCGTCAACGAGATCACCCGTCAACTCGGCGCCGACCCCAAGGGCCGCAGTCTGTGGCATTACCGCGACCGCCAGAACCACGAGGTCGACCTTGTCCTCGAGGGCGAAGACGGGAAGGTTGTTGCGGTGGAGATCAAGGCGACGAGTTCCCCAGCGCTCAACCACCTCGACAGTCTCCGCTGGCTGCGCAACAAACTCGACACAGTCAACCCCGGGTCATTCGTTGCTGGGATCTTGTTGCACACCGGCACACACTGCGTCAGCCTCGATGACCGCCTCCACATGCGACCCATCAACTCCTTGTGGTCCGATTGAGGCCAACATCTCGTTGTGAGGCTCGGGTTTGGACTGGCAAAAGACCCCGGGCGCACCGTTCCGCGCCTGTGTCAGACGGTCGGGGTAGCTTGTACGCATGGTTATTCCGCGTCTGCACCCGGTTCCCGGCACCGGCAAAGACGACATGCAATGGCAATGTCTCAGGTTCGTGGCATTGTATGGGGTGTGAATCCAATGATGCTGGCTGACGAACGGAGATGCCTATGGTGATGGCCAACACGGAACGGATTGCCAAAGCGCTTGACCTGCTGCGTGACGGGCTGCGGCCGAAGTGCGAGGAGACGTGGCGGGGGTTTTATGGCGACGACT
>JAHQYN010000160.1 GCA_024421085.1 Acidimicrobiia bacterium | reverse complement strand
CCACCACAACATCCACGACCGCGGCTACACCGTCACCAAAACCAACACCGGCTACCAAATCATCAACCCCAACAACCCACCAAACGGCCCCTAACCCACCCCTCCACCAGGGCAGCCCCGACCTCTGTCCAAACGACGCAACCAAACCCGCCACCAACCCCCCGGCACCCCAACACAACTGACATCACCGACCAAGGACCGGACCCCCGCGTTCAACCGCCGAACCCCACCCCACCGACCCCGACCCCAAACGCGAAGCGCCGGAAAAACTCAGAATCTGTAGCGCGAAGTCAGACGCAGCCCAGTATGCACGCTCATGGTAGTCGTGTTCGTAGCCGAACTGGTTCGTGTCTGTTGACGCGGAAGGTTGTTCCATCCCCCTCCCGCGGCATCGGATCACTGCAGCAGATGCGAAGGCGGCTGGTTCAGGTTTGTGAGCTCGAGCATGTCGGGTCGCCTGCGTTCCAGCGCCGCCACCGTTGGAACCCCGGGACGTTGACCATGTGGGACAACCGCTGCGTGCAGCACTACGCCGTCCCCGACTACACGTCCCGCCGAGTCATGCACCGCCTGACCATCACCGGCACCAAACCCACCGGCCGCAGCCTCCTTTTCTAACACCACCAACCCCGCCCGATGTAGCGTAGAAAAACCCAGAATCTGTCGCGCGAAGTCAGACGCACAACACCGGTGCCGCTAGCTGACTGAGCAGGGCAGGTGCTTGATGCCGTTGATGAAGTTGGAGCGCAGGCGTTCGGGCGGGGCGGTGGCCGCGATGTCGGGGAAGCGACCGAGCAGCTCGCGGTACATCACGCCGATCTCCCGTCGTGCCAGGTGGGCGCCCAAGCAGTAGTGCGGACCCGGCCCGCCGAAGCCGATGTGATCGTTGGGGTGCCTACTCAGATCGAACCGCTCGGGATGCTCGAACACTGCCTCGTCGCGGTTGGCTGAGTTGTACCACAGCACCACCTTCTCGCCCTTGGAGAACTCATGGTCGCCGAGCCGCGCACCGTCGGTGGTTACCGTCCGCCGGAAGTGGATGACCGGGGTCGACCAGCGCACGATCTCCTCGACCGCGGTCGGCGTGTTGCCCTCCAGGTCGCTGAGCCACCACTGGCGCTGCTCAGGGTGTTCGGTGAGGGCCACCAACCCGTGGCTGATGGCGTTGCGGGTGGTCTCGTTGCCGGCCGCGCACAGCAGCACGAAGAACGAGGCCAACTCCTGGTGCGTGAGCCGTTCACCGTCGATCTCGGCATGGACCAGTGCGGAGGTGATGTCATCGGCGGGCTCGCCGGTGCGGAAGGCCGCCAACTCGGTCATGATCCCGGCCAGAGACGCAGCCGCATTCAAGAACGCCTCAAGCGCGTTGGTTCCCTCTGGGACGTATTCGGGGTCGCCTGCCGACAACAAGATGTTGCTCTGGTCGAACACGTCGCCGTAGAGGCTCGGCGGGATGCCCATCATCTCGCAGATGATCTGCAGCGGCAGCCGGGCGGCCACATCGGGCACGAAGTCGCACTCACCGACCTCGGCCAGGTCGTCGACGATCTCAGCAGCGATCCGCGCTACCTGCTGCTCCACACGGGCCAGGGTGCGGGGCGTGAAACCTCGCGACACCAGCCGCCGCAGACGCGCATGGCGGGGATCGTCCATGTTGATTATCGACCCGAGGAACTCGTTGAACTCGACCGGCAGGTCGGTGATCTGGGTGCCTTGACCCGAGCAGAACACATCGGCGCGGCGGCTGGCCTCAACGATGTCGGCGTGGCGGGTAATCGACCAGAAACCGGGCCCTGCGCGGGTGATCACCTCGCCGTCGAGAATGTAGTCGCGCTCCTCGCAGAAACGGATCGGATCGGTGGCCCTCAACAGTGCGAACGCCTCCCGCACCTCTGACTCCGGACGAGTCCAGAACTCCATGATGCTGCCCAGATCGATCTCGTACAGTTCCACGAATCACCTCCGATCACTATCGCACTCGTTGTTGGCACCCCGCAAGAGAACCCGAGCCGAGGTGGTAGCGAGGCTAGCCGCAACACCGGCAGCGAGGTAGAGTCGGCGAAACACAACCAAGACCAGCAGGGACGGCCATCATGCTCACCTCAGGACTCGACCATGTAGCGGTGATCACCAATGACTCCGACCGGCTTCAACGCTTCTACATCGACATTTTCGGCGCCACCGTCGAGAGCGACGGTGAGGAGTTCCCGGGCGGGCCCCGCATGACCGTCATCAACATCGGGCCGGCGACAGAATTGAACGTCTTCGAGATCGAAGGCAACGAACAGGCCGACCGCCAGACGCCGATGTTCGGACGGGGGCGGCTCGACCACATCGGCCTGTACGCAGCCAGCCTCGACGACTTCAATCAGATCCGCACGCGGTTGATGGCCGCGGAGGCGACCGACGGCACCGTCACCGACTTCGGCCGAAAGCTCAGCCTGTTCTTCCGC
The DNA here is from genome assembly GCA_024421085.1 of Acidimicrobiia bacterium. Classification (GTDB taxonomy): domain Bacteria; phylum Actinomycetota; class Acidimicrobiia; order Acidimicrobiales; family Aldehydirespiratoraceae; genus VXYK01. The sequence goes on along the minus strand of JAHQYN010000160.1, from coordinate 2,855 downwards.
GATCCCGACCAGATGGAATGCGAAGTGCTGGTGGCCAACCCCGAACCGGGCCGCGTTCCCATGGGCAGCGCCTCACACCTCTACGAATAGGAGGCGGAGCGGCTGTCTTCGGCTCGGCAGACTGCTCGCGGTGCAATCGTCAAAAGGCCCTTGAGCAGGGCCGGCAGGATCGATGAGAGGAGTTCTCGTGGCAGACAAGCGCATGACCGAGGACGAGGTCGTCGGCGAGCTTCGCAGCGGGATGACGCTAGGCATCGGCGGTTGGGGGTCTCGTCGCAAGCCGATGTCGCTGGTGCGGGCCATTCTGCGCAGTGACCTGACCGACCTCGACATAGTCTCCTACGGCGGACCCGATGTGGGGATGCTGTGCGCTGCGGGAAAGGTCCGAAAGGTCACCTACGGCTTTGTGTCGCTCGACTCGATCCCGTTGGAACCTCACTTCCGGGTCGCCCGCCAGACAGGTGCCGTCGACATCTCCGAACTCGACGAGGGCGCCTTCTATCTGGGCTTGATGGCCGCCGCCCACCGGATGCCCTTCTATCCGACCCGAGCAGGTCTGGGCACCGCGATGATGTCGGAGAACCCTGACCTCAAGACGGTGAGGTCTCCCTACGACGACGGCGAGGAACTGGTGGCCGTTCCGGCATTTCAGATGGACGCGGCGATCCTCCACATGAACCGGGCCGATGCCAAGGGCAACGGCCAGTTCCTGGGGCCGGACCTGTATTTCGACGACCTGTTCGCCATGGCCGCCGACAAGACCTTCATGTCTGCAGAACAGATCGTTCCGACCGAGCAGTTCCTGACCGAGGGGTCGGTTCACACGCTGCGGATACCGCGCACCCACGTCGACGGAGTCGTGGCGGCACCGCACGGTGCCCACTTCACCGAATGCCCCCCTGACTACCAGCGCGACGAGGTCTTCCAAGCCGAGTACGCGGCGACAGCCCGTGACCCCGAGGTCTGGGAGCAGTTCCGCAAGGACTGGCTGGACCTCGAGTCACACGATGCCTACGTCACCAAGCTCGCCGAGAGGAGCGCGCGTTGACCGACACTCTCTATGGGAGGGCAGTCTCCATCGGAGCTTGCGACAGGTCAATCTGATTGGCGTAGCCGTCTGCGCCGCCGAGTCTCAGCGTGGCCAACGCGATTGTTTGGTTGCCATCAAGGAGAATCTCCGGCGAGAATCTCCGGCGAGAATCTCCGGCTTCAACATAGTTGGGAACGCAGAGTCCGATGGATGTCACGCGCTGGGCGATGCGCCAGGTTGGCCGTGGTTGCCCCCCTGGGTGACATCGCCGATGCGTTGGGGTGCAGGTGGTGCCCGGCGGACGTGTCGGTGCGCCGTTGGGGCGAGTCGCTGCCGGTCAGGCGGGTTCGAGTTGTTTGAGAGCGCGGATGATGAACGAGGCCATCTGCGCTCGGGTCACGGGGTTGTCGGGGCAGAACTCCAACGGGTCCGTGTTGCAGCCTGTGGTGATGCCTGCGGCGTACAGGGCGTTGATGTCGGCTGCGTGGGTGCTTTGGGGGTCGACATCGCTGAACCCGGCAGGATCAGCGGCCGGGAGTTTCAGGGCGCGTACCAAGAACGAGGCCATCTGCGCTCGGGTCACCGGACTGTCGGGGCAGAACTCCAACGGGTCCGTATTGCAGCCCGTGGTGATGCCCGCGGCGTACAGGGCATCAATGTCGGCGCTGTGGGTCCCGCCGGGGTCGGTGTCGCTGAACCCGGCAGGATCAGCAGCCGGGAGCTTCAGGGCGCGTACCAAGAACGAGGCCATCTGCGCTCGGGTGACGGGGTTGTCGGGGCAGAACTTCAACGGGTCCGTGTTGCAGCCTGTGGTGATGCCCAGGGCGAACAGGGCATCAATGTCGGCACTGTGAGTACCGCCGGGGTCGACATCGGTGAACCCGGCCGGTTCGACTGGTTGCTCACCGCCGTCATCGGTGTCTTCGGTGTCAGTGTCGTCGGTGTCGGCGGGGTCGTCGGGGTCGGTGTCGACGGTGTCGTCGGTGCCTGGGTCATCAGTGCCAGTGTCGGTGTCATCGGGGTCGACGGGGTCGGGGTCGTCGGTGCCTGGGTCATCAGTGCCAGTGTCGGTACCTGGGTCATCAGTGCCAGTGTCGGTGCCAGTGTCGTCGGGGTCGGTGTCGTCAGTGCCAGTGTCGTCAGGGTCGGGGTCGGTGTCGACGGTGTCGGTGTCGTCGGGGTCGGTGTCGACGGTGTCCTCTGGGTCGGTGTCGTCGGTGCCAGTGTCGTCGGGGTCCTCTGGGTCGGTGCCGGTGTCGTTGTCGGTGATTGTCAAGGTCACTGGTGTGACTGTCAGGCCCGTTGCGGTGGTAGTCAAGATGACCGTTTCTGAGTCTTCGCTGGTTTCGTCGTCGGTGATCTGTACTGTGCCTGTCGCGGTGGTCTGGCCGGCTGCGATGGTGAACGCCGCTGGCAGTGTGTAATCCTCGTCGGCTGTGGCGCTGCCCGTGGCGGTCAACGTCACCGACACCGCCGACGTGGCCGCCTCATTGAGCGTCGCGGTGACCGTCACCGAACCACCGTCCTCACCAACGGTGTTATCGTCCGCGTTGGTGGTCAACACCAACATCGACGGCTCCGGCGGTGGTGGCGGGATGAACACCGGCGGTGGTGTTGGCACCGGCGGCCGCTGCGTCTGTCGAGGGGTTACGTCCACTTTCACTGAAGCGACCGTCTCGCCGTTGTACAGTGTGTCACCACTGCTGGTTGCTGCGTGGGTGATGCTGGAGGTGCCCTCGTCCACACCGGTCACCGTGAACGTCTGCGGCGTTGACCAGTTCGACGCGCTGAACGTCCGCGATGCGGTCACGGTTGCTTTGGCGGT
>JAHQYN010000159.1 GCA_024421085.1 Acidimicrobiia bacterium | reverse complement strand
CTTGTTAGCCGCAGCCCACAACATCGCCCGCCTCGCCGCGCTCGGACTGCACCACAAACCCACCCACTGGGCGCTCGCCTAACCCCCAAACACCCCCCAAACCCTCCCACAACGGACCCCACACCCACCAAACCACCCCAAAAACCCACACCAACCACCCCAACACCCAAACCCCGCCAACCAACACCCAAACCCCGCCAACCAACACCAAATTAGCACCAGCCACCTAGATCAATGCCAAACAGCACAGATCAGCCCACATTGGAGAAACCGGCTCCTGCGCGTCAGGCCCTGCGGTGAGGCCCGCTGAACACCGACAACTTCGATCCTCGGCTGCTCCTCCCACACCACATCGTCCTCCGGGTCGATCTCAACCAGTCCCCCGGCATCTAAGGCCGGTGCAGCCGTCGTGGCTGTCCGCGTCGCGGCTTGAGCGGCAGTGCCGACGTGGCGAGCGCCACCGCCGCGTCCAACGGCAGATAGATGGGGAACGTTCCGATGACCTGCCCGATACTCGTCGCCACTCCCTTTCCACCGGTGAGGCCGAGCGGAATACAATGACCCCCGACCGCGGCGGTCGAAGCGAGGTTCGTGCCGGCGGGGCCTGCCAGCGCCCGGCTGAGCCGCGCCGACGCTGCCTCGGCGTGGCCGATCGAGGTCTCACGCCGCCAAGCTGGTTTCATACGCGATGGCTGCTTGTACCTGTTCAGGCGAGAGATGGTAGTCGTCCGACAAGTCCTCGATTTCTAGGCCGGTGCCTTGAAGGTCGGCGAGTGTGCCAGTGGGAATCCTTGTGCCGTCGACGCAGGGGGCCCCTGCCTGCACGTCGGGATTGACCCAAACACACCTATGCGGCCGCCAGATGGTTGCCATGCCCGAATCGTTGAACGTGATCGGTTCAAGCAGTGGTTCCACCACGATCTGGAAGGCCTGTTGACCGCCCCGGCCGACATTCACCCAATTCTCAATGGAGGCGAAGAAACCCCGCCCAACCGTGGCCAGGCCCTCATGGGCAAACGGCCTATGTGTTCCGAGCTCAGCAGCCAGATTATCAGCGCCTCGGGCGATCTCGTTTCTGGGAACGCCCCGCTCCAGCAGCTCACCGATCACGCGTAGGCTGAGCAAGTCCCAGAAGCTGAACAGGCCGTTCAATTCCCCCGGCAGAAGCGGTGCCTCGTCCGCACTGGCCCTGGTCCACCCCTCAACCCGGCACCTCGTACGCTTGATCAGGCGCGCCACCTCGACAACATCGTAGATCCCCCGACCCAAGTACGAGCTTGGAAAGGGCACGGCCGGCAAAGATACTGTCAGGCTCACAGATCCAGTGTAGTGGCACCGTATGACAGCTATTCTGCCGTTTTCGCGCCATCGCAGCACCCGGGCCAGCGCAGACCTGACTATGTCTCGACTCAATAATCATTTGCCGTCAGCGGCTACGAGTTGACGGCTTCGAGCCAGGACGATCCGCTTACTTCGTCCCAACCATCCGGGCGCGCCAAAGCCGTCTCCACCTGTTTGTGGTAGCGGAGTCTGGTTCTGCGAGAGATTGCTCTTGGCAGGCCGACGGCCCGCAACCGGTTGGTCAGTTCATGCCAGTTCGGTACAAATCTTCCGAGCTTGTCCCACGGCCCGTCGAAACCCGAGCAGCCTTGGCGTTCCGCTGTGTAGATGGTTATCTGCCGTTTGCCTCGCCTGAGCCTGCGATATTCGCCCGTCACCACACCGAGAACGTATTCGTCCAGTTCATCAAGGGCGTCCTGGGACCCGGAGTCGCACGCATCGCACCCGCAGTCAGGGAGCATGTCAACGACCACTACCGGGTCGCCGACACCGACCACCACACCTTCAGCATCATCGAAACGAGTCCACGCGAAGGTGAGCGGGATTGCACCAGAACCCAACGGCGAGGCCCGCTGAACCCCGACAATTTCGGCACTCGGTTGCTCCTCCCACACAACAGCGGCATCTGGGGCTATCTCGGCCAAGCCCCCGGCATTCAACGCCTTCAACCATGCCTCAGCCCGGGCACGCAAGATCCGCCACTTCTGCGGGTTCGTCAAACGGGAGTACTCCTCTTGTAAAGGACTCCGGTCAGGATGCGGATCCTCCCACCGGGCCAACCCTCGGCCCGTCTCAACGAACGCAGCATCAACCGACGCAATCAACTCCGTAACAGCATGCACGGCACGATCATATCCGCACCGTCACCGAACCACGAAGGAATAACAGTAAGGTTCGTCGTGTGTTGCTGAATCCTTGATGAGTTCCTATTATTCCGATCACCGCGGCCTTGTTTGGTTCACGGATTGGTCAGGTAGTCCGTGTCGTCACACAACCCGCGTTCAAGCATCCAAGGTTGCCGGTTCCAGACGTGTGCAGGTCGGGTCGCCTCGCCAGAAGGGCCGCGATAGCAGCCGAAGGGATGATGCCGAGCAGCTAACCGTTGCTTGTCACCGCCAGAAGGCGCACTGTCCAGCGTCGGCTACGAAAAGGCACTTTCGCCACAGCACCAGCGTACCACGGCCCACTTATGCACACACGCTCCGCACTCAGAAGACGTCTGCCGTCGTTCGGCCAATTCGCTGATCGGCCCCGTGCGTCCAGATGATCACAAGGTGTGTGGGGTCAAGTTGGGGTTGGTGCGCGGCATATCCCTGACGCAATTTGCCGACGCACGGCTAAGAGCGCGTAACGCGCAGAGAGGACCCGGGGTGCGGGTCCTCTCTGGCTGTGCTGTGGGGCACATTGGTTGAAGGGGTTTTCGGTCTAGCATGCTCCATTGGTTGGGAGGCTGTTTTCTTGGTCGGACACGATGATGATCGACTCCTGTGTGCTGAGTGGGACCACATCTTGAACAAAGGCGTTCGAATCGGGTTGTTGCACTTCTGTAAGTCGGTAGTCCGATGTGTAGAACATTTGCCAGCGGATCGTTTCGAGGGAGTTCTCGATCTCAGAGCGGATGTCTCCGACGCGTAGACCCCGCCAGGCCGCGCAGTGAAGGCTGGACTCTGTGGCAATGTAGGTTTCTCCATCCGCAGCGGGGCGTCCGTAGTTGATGACGAAGAAACCGGTCCCCTCGACTTCGAAGGCCGTGACACCCTCGGCGTCGCGAGTCGTCTCCACCTCGAAGTCGCCGTGGACCTCAAGTGAGACTACGTGACCCACCAGTCCGTCTGGAACCGGAACGGCTCGCAGCTTCGTGTTCAATCCGGCATCAAGGAGTTGGGCCGCTGCCGTGTCGGGGTCTGTGACTAGGTTGGATACTTCGACCCTGATTGTTCCGTCGGTTCGGGTGATGGTGAAGGCCTGGGCGGGCTCGGCCCGGGGCCACAGAATCACGAGGGTGACAGCGAACACCGCCAGCACTCCGGTCAACGACATTGCGAGAGCCGGCGAACGGTGCCGCTGGCGCTGGGGCACGGCGGCGCGTTCAATCGCCGCGTCGTGGAGGTGTTGTCCCAACCGGTCAAGAAACGGGAATTCGGAGGTCTTGCCGCCGGTCATTTCAGCATCTCGTGCAGTTGGTGCAGACCTCGGCTAACGCGGGTCCGGGCGGCACCGAGACTGCAATTGAGTTGGCGGGCGATTTCAGGGTATTCGAGTTCGTCGATGACTCGAAGCCGCACTGCCCTGCGAAGTTTCGCGGGAAGCGTATCAAGCGCGTCCAACGCGGCGGCCCCGTCGAGGATGTCCTCGGTTCGGCGCAGCGCCTCAACTGATTCCTCATCTATGGATTCTTCGGTGATCCCCAACCGTCTTCTGGCACGGTCAGCAACTTCGCGTCGGCGCCAGTACATTGCGAGTTGGCGTTTGGCGATCCCGTAGAGCCATGCCGCTGCGCTTCCCCGGTTGGTGTCGAACTGACCACTGTTGATGAGGGCAGCAGCGAACGTCTCCGCACACAGGTCCGCGGCCGCGTCGGGGTCGTCGGTACGCCGATAGAAGTATCGCAGAAGGCTCTCCGCATTACTCCGATAGAACGCGTCGAACACCGTCGGGTCGCCGAGGCGGTAATCCGCTGCTGAGTCGCTCACCAACTCAGTTTGGCATGATTGGAACTCGGCCGTTAGCCGTAACGGACACAGGAGGCGCGGTTGTTCATCCACCCAAGGGTCGGCGCCGAACCAGAAATCGGTTTGTTCGACCCGGCACAAGACGACGAGTCGTAGAACTTGGTCGGCGACCCTCCACAGTAGTGATGGCTCGACTCGATGTTGTTGTTCCACGATCCAGACGGCCTCCAGACCAGACCCGAGCATCCCGACCCGGTGATCGTGATCGAAGATCCGGTGTAGTTCTGACCCTTGAAATGAACCCCGAGCACACTCGACGACCGGGCGCCCGACACGCCCCTGGCAGTGCTCTGCCAAACACTGTTGCGAGCCGCCCGAAGAGACTCGAAACAACCCGCCTCGGTCGCGGTGCCGCCGCTCACGTCGACAACACAGTGCGACTCTTGCGGACTGTCCTGCACAGCCGCTCCAGCGGCAGGCGACAGCAATGCCAGCAATCCCATGCATATCAATATCCTCCAAGCTCTCGCATTCCAAGCTCGTCTCGCTTTTCCTCGACTGACTCTCCTTGTAGTCCCCACAGCAATCAATCCTCCACTCCTAGGTTATGTTCCTTGTTCTTTGGTTATGTTCCTTGTTCTTTGCTCGGGCTTTCCTCTCCGCCCTTGTCAACTCAGTGATAGAACTCATGCAGATCAAGGTCGCCGTGAGGAATATTGTTAGTGCAGTCATGAAAAGGTACGGGTCCGCCGTTGTTGGGGAGGACATGGCCGTCTGCTGTCTTGCCACAACCCGTATAGATCACTCGGTGCCGATGCAAAACACCGGAGAATGTCACAGGGCCAGTCGTGAGTCCTGTGCATACCGTACAACTGATTTCCCTACGTCCATGCGTGGTGTGGTCGCGGGTATGAAACACAATGATATCAGCGTAGAGATACGTTGCTGTTGTCCCAGTGACTTGAGTGTCGCCGCTCATGTGATGTATTGAGTTGCGAACGCCGCTGTGCTGCTCGGAGGTTTCATGAATCCACCCGCTGTGTGATGCGCTGGCTTTCTGTGACGACGGAACCACTGCCGACAGAACCACCAACAGTGTGATCGCTAGCGCTGCACCGCCGACCATGTATTTGATACGGACGAATACCGCTGTTCCAATTCGATACATCTTGGTGTTTATTTTAGTGGTTATCACTTTGCATTCCTTTCATTCCTTAGGAGGTCGTTGATGCTAACGGAGGACGATCCAGTTATCGCAGAGGCATCGTTTGGGTCGTTCCGGTAAACCGATGAGCGCATCCCCGAACTGGGGCTAGCGTTATTTTG
>JAHQYN010000158.1 GCA_024421085.1 Acidimicrobiia bacterium | reverse complement strand
TCCGACGTCGAAGCGGTGATTCGTTCGGGCACCACCGCCCATTCCGCACCGCAGGCGCAGAGCCCCAGAGAATCGTCGATGCCGCCGCCCCCGGCTCGGCCGCCCCCCGCACCCGGTTCCGGCCCGACCGCGCCCCCGGCCCCCGCCGCCCCCGCGCCGGCCCCCCCGCCGCACCCGTTTCCGGCCCGACAGCGCCCCTGGCCCCAGCGGCACCCCTGACTCCAGCGGGGCCCCTGGCCCCAGCGGCACCCCTGACTCCAGCGGGGCCCCTGACTCCAGCGGCGCCAACGACTCCAGCGGCACCAACGACTACAGCGGCGCCCCTGGCCCCAGCGGCGCCAACGACTCCAGCGGCGCCAGCGGTGGTCAGCTCCGCACCGTCGATCGAAGTCGCGGCGCGCGACAAGGTCGTTCCGCTCAACAACATTCGTAAGCGCACCGCGCAACACATGGTCATGTCGAAGAGCGCGTCGCCCCATGTGCTCACCGCCATGGAGATCGACTATGAGGGCGTGGAGAAGGTTCGCAGAGCGCTCAAGTCCGGTTGGAGGGCCGAGGAGGGTTTCAGCCTCACCTACCTGCCCTTCATCGCCCGAGCGGTCGTTGACGCCTTGCGGGAGTACCCGCATCTCAATGCCAGTTTCGGGGGTGACCATCTGGTCGTCCATGACGAGGTGAACCTGGCGATCGCCGTCGACATCGACTTCAACGGCCTGCTGGCACCGGTGATCAAGGGCACCGAAGGGAAGCGGTTGCGCCAGATAGCCCGGGACATCGTCGATGTCGCCGCTCGGGCGCGCAGCAAGCAGTTGATGCCCGATGAGCTCTCGGGCGGCACTTTCACGCTGACCAACGCTGGCCAATACGGCACCATGATGCAGTTCCCGATCATCAACCAGCCCCAGGTGGCGATCCTGTCGACCGACGGCGTGACCCGCAAGCCGGTTGTGGTCACCGATTCCTACGGCAACGAATCGATCGCCATCCATTCGGTCGGGGTGTTGGCGATGGCCTGGGATCACCGTGCGTTCGACGGGGCCTATGCGGCAGCGTTCCTGCATCGGGTCAAAGAGATCATCGAGACCCGCGACTGGGAGGCGGAGGTCCGCTGAGCGGGTCCGTGTGCAACGGTTCGGTTCTGGCCGAGCGGACCCTGCGGGTCCGCTGGTTGGGACGGGTCGCCTATCGTGATGCGCTCGGCTTGCAGCGTGCGTTGTTCGTCAATCGTCAGCACGAGTATCTGCTGCTGTTGGAGCATCCCCATGTTGTGACGACGACCCGGCGCACCCCGGCCGAGCATCTGCTTGCCGACGTCGAGTCGGCCGGCGCTGATCTGGTCGAGGCGGACCGGGGTGGTGACGTGACCTACCACGGTCCAGGTCAGTTGGTTGCCTATCCCATTGTTGAAGTGCCGGGGCGTCGCGGGGGAGGGATGGCCGACACCGCGGCGTACGCGGCTTCGCTCGAACAGGTGTTGATAGAAACGCTCGGAGACCTCGGCGTGCATTCCGGTCGTCGCAAAGGCTGCACGGGCGTCTGGGTCGAATCCGAAACAGACCGCCCCCAGAAGATAGCCGCCATCGGCGTGCGGATAGCGCGGGGATGGTCAATGCACGGCGTGGCGCTCAACGTCGACCCGGATCTGAGCTGGTTCGAGCGGATCGTGCCGTGCGGCATTGCTGATGCGGGGGTTACTTCGCTGGCCGCGCTCGGGGTCGACGTCTCGATGTCTGAGGTCGTCGAGGTGTTCACGCAACGGGCTGTGGCGACCTTCGCGCCGCACGGGTCGGTCGATTGTGCCAGCGTCGGGTTCAGGACCAGACAGGCTGACCTTGCCCCCTTTACTCGCGGCGAGGGCGCAGGCACGCCCGTCGGCCGTTCAGGAGTCGGCCACGGATCCGAGCACCCAGCCCTGGCACCGTCTGGGCAGTCACGGTCTGGGCCTGCACTGTTTGGGCAGTCACGGTCTGGGCCTGCACGGTCTGGGCCTGCACGGTCTGGGCCTGCAGTGTCTGGGTCTGCACGGTCTGAACAGTTACGGTCTGGGCTGGCACTGTCTGGGCAGTTCACTGAACAGGCGGACGGCACCTCGGTCAGGCTGCTGGGCCGTCTTGCTCAGGCGGGGGCGACTGACCACGACCCGGTGCGGCTGCGAGCCCGCAAGCCCCCCTGGATGCGGGTGAAGTTCGATCCTGGCTCCGAGTATCGCCGGGTCCGTTCCACGATGCGGCAGCTGGGACTCGTGACGGTGTGCGAAGAGGCGGGCTGTCCCAATATTTCTGAGTGCTGGAACGACGGCACAGCGACTTTCATGATCCTCGGGGACCGCTGCACCCGAGCCTGTGGGTTCTGCTTGATCGACACCCGGTGTCCTGAGGCGCCGGATCCCGAGGAGGCGGCCCGAGTGGCCGAAGCGGTCGAGTTGATGGGGTTGCGTCATGCCGTGGTCACCATGGTGGCCCGTGACGACCTCGACGATGGCGGCGCTGGTGCCGTGGCCGCCGTCGTTGCTGCGATCCGTGGGCGCACGCCGCAATGTCGGGTTGAGACCCTGGTCTCGGACTTCAAGGGGTGCGAGGAATCACTCGGAAAGGTGTTCGATGCGCGACCTGACGTGTTCAACCACAACATCGAGACGGTCGCCCGCCTGCAGCGCGCGGTACGCCCTTCGGCCGGCTATGCGCGCAGTCTCTCGGTGTTGGCCCGGGCCAAAGCGGCCGACTTGGTAGCCAAGTCGTCGATCATCGCAGGAATGGGGGAGAGCGACAGCGAGATTAGCCAGACCCTCACGGACCTAGCCGCGGTCGGCGTCGACATCGTCACGATCGGCCAGTACCTGCGTCCGACGTCGCACCATCTGCCGGTGGCCCAGTGGTGGGAGCCCGAGATGTTCGAGGAATGGAAGCGGTTCGGCGAGTCGGCGGGGATCGGGCATGTGGAGTCGTCCCCGCTGACCCGTTCGAGTTACCACGCCCGCCAATCAGTGGACCGACTGGCCGACAACCGCGGATGACCCCGTGAGCCTGCCTAGAACGTGCGCGGGTAGGTGAGTACCTGTCATGTGGCAGCGATGCTCTCCCGCTCTTGTTCGCTGCGCTCACGGGGCCGCTCGGGCCCCGGCGGCCCACCAACTCCGCCGCGTGGCGCACATGGGATGACAGGTACTTGACAGACGCATTCGAACGCTGTAGTTTCATAATTCCGTATTGTGTCAAGGAGAGATGTTGGCATCATGACGATAATTGTTAAGACTGTTTCGGTATGTTTACTGCATTAATTTTCTTTCCGACCAAGTGTCTCAAGGTGAAGTATGGCTTCACATGGTCATGGCGTGGTCCAACTCCTAGTATCACTCCTGGACACTATTATTGCTGATGGGTGTAGGTTGTGAACTCGACTAGCCAAATGTTGTTTGTCGCGTTGATGGGGCCCCTTGCAATATACTCGTGCTCGTGTCTTAGAGATAGCTATGTGGAAGCAAGCACAAATGCCCGAAAATTGGGGACATTGCTGCTACTGTTCTATTTTGTCAGTGCAGGGTATCATATACTACTTCTACGAGAACCGATTGAATTGTACACAATTCCGTTGGTGATCTTCGGAACGAGTCTTTCAGCCGGTTTATGGATGGAAGTTTTCGACTGGTTTATGGCATGGCGAGCTAGAAATTCCGATTGTGCAAGCTAGACACACGTCGTCGTTCCGCGTGCGGCATTGCCGATGCGGGGGTTACTTCGCTGGCCGCGCTCGGGGTCGACGTTTCGATGATCATCGCAGGAATGGGGGAGAGCGACAGCGAGATTCGCCAGACGCTGACAGACCTGGCCGCGGTCGGCATCGACATCGTCACGATCGGCCAGTACCTGCGTCCGATGTCGCACCATCTGCCAGTGGCCCAGTGGTGGGAGCCCGAGATGTTCGAGGAATGGAAGCGGTTCGGCGAGTCGGCGGGGATCGGGCATGTGGAGTCGTCCCCGCTGACCCGTTCGAGTTACCACGCCCGCCAATCAGTGGACCGATTGGCTGACAACCGCAGATGACCCCAGGCTTTGGTGGGGCTTCGCGTTTTAGGTCGGAGTGAGGGTGTTGAGTAGCGCCAGTTGGCTTTCCCGGGATACAGGATGGTGCGGTAGTTGTTGAGTTGGTGAACCCGAAGGCGGCACCGACCCGTTACACGATCCCGCAACAGCAACAAAACCAACGTGTGTGATTCACCCTGGGTTTTGCGCAGGCTCGAAGGATAGGAGCGAGTATGGAATCTATGGGCACACAAACGAGGGTGGCGGCGAGGTCTCGTCGTTACTCTGATGAGCAGAAAAAGCATGCGGTGCGGATGGTGTTCGCGTTGCGTGAGGAGCTGGGCACCTCGTCGGGCACGGTCACGCGTGTGGCTCGGCAGTTGGGTTACGGCGAGGAGTCGTTACGCCGCTGGGTGGCCCAGGCCGAGGTCGATGCCGGGTCGCGGACGGGGGTGTCGACTGCTGAGAGCGAGGAGCTCAAGAGGTTGCCTCACCAGAACCGTGAGCTGCGCCGAGCCAACGAGATCTTGCAGCGTGCAGCAGTTTTTTCGGGGCGGAGCTCGACCGCCGAGGTCGATGACCGTGCGGTTCATCGACCACAACCGTCAAGAGTTCGGGGTCGAGCCCGTCTGCGCTGCGTTGCAGGTGGCCCTCTCCACGTACTGGACCGCGAAGCGTCGGCCACTGTCGGCGCGGGTGCTGCGCGACGCTCAGCTGATGCCGCTGTTGTTGGTGTTGTGGCAGGCCAACTACTGCGTGTACGGGTCGCGCAAGCTACAGATCGCGGCTCGACGCGCCGGGCACGGTATCGGCCGCGACCAGGTCGCTGGGCTGATGCGCCAGTTGGGGATCCGTGGTGTCAAGCGGACAAAGAAGGTGGCCACCACCCGAGCGGACCCTAAAGCCGCACGTCCGGCCGGTCTCGTCGAGCGTGACTTCACCGCGGATGCGCCGAACCGGCTGTGGGTCGCTGATCTGACCCACGTCGCTATCTGGTCCGGTGTCGCCTATGTGTGTTTCATCACCGACGCACACAGTCGCCGCATCGTGGGCTGGCGGGTCGCGTCGAACATGAAAACCCAGATGGTGCTCGACGCGTTGGAGATGGCCCGCCAGAATCGACCGACCCGGCTCGAAGGTCTCGTCGCGCACACCGATGCTGGCAGCCACCTCACCAGCATCGGTTACAGCGAACGCCTCGACGAACTCGGCGCGGCGCCATCGATCGGATCTGTCGGGGACTCATATGACAACGCCCTGGCCGAGGCCGTCAACGCGCTCTACAAAACCGAACTGATCCGCGGTCCCGGCCACCGGCCGTGGCGGACCATCGACGACGTCGAA
>JAHQYN010000157.1 GCA_024421085.1 Acidimicrobiia bacterium | reverse complement strand
CCCCCCCCCAACCGTCGATGTCAGGATCGCCGAGTTGGGCAGCGTCGCTATGGGCAGCCGCAGCGGAATGCAGCGTCGGCATTTCATTCTCGATGACAGAGGCGAGTGCCGTCACCGCCGCCCGACCGGCTGCGAGGTCGGAGCGGCGTTGGTGCATCGTCTCGACGACGAGGTCATCGTCGTGGCCTGACAGTCGGTCGAGGAGCTCGTCCATATCATCTATCTGTTCAGGTACGTTGAGTCCAGCGCCACGGAGCGTTGACTTGGCTACGGTGCAAGGCAGACGAAGGTCGTCGAAGACTGACCGACCGCGCTGTGCAAGCGATCCGATGTCGAGGCTGACCGGCTCTCCGGTCAACCCGTGCAGCCACTCGGCGACCTCGCCACGGACTTCGACATCGGGACCGGTGTCCTCGGCGGGGCGAAACGACGCAGCGCGGAAGGTCGGCAGCTTGGCGAATATCGGTTCCAGGCGGTGGTCGGTGTGCGAAGTGATCCGCGACGCTTGTGAAACGACCTCGAGGAGCCCAGCCCGCATCGCGGCAGCAAGCACCACCTGTAGTGCCTCGGGTGAGCAGCCGAAAGGCGGAGCGCCGAAGTGTCGTTCGATCTGTTGGCCGTTCTGATCCTCGTTGTACTGCTTGCGGGCCCTAATGTGGGCAACGACAGTCTCAATCGGTCCGCTGTCAATCACGAGTTCGGGCCCGTCCTTCGTGATCTTCACGATGCTCAGACCGTCAGAGCCGCAACAGTCAGGAAGCCCGGCCAGGGAGTCCGCCTTCAACACCTGCACAGGGTCCGTTCGCTTGATCGTGGCCGTGAATTCGTCCAGTCGGGGGTAGATCTTGTCGAGGTGGGCAGCAACGACCTTTTGGGCGCCTAACTGCAGATCGCTATCAGACACCTCCTGAGAGGTTCCGTCGAAGATGATCGTTCCGGCGGTCAGGTCTCGGGCCAAGAGCTGACCGGCTGTTCGTCCGTGGCGGTCGGCCCGCTTGCGTTCTTCCTGCAGCAGGAGGCGTTCGGCTTCCCCCTGGTCGTTCTTGTGGCGGTCGATCATCTCCTCACTGCGGTAGAGCTCGACCAGCGCCTCGAAACTGTCGTTCTGGGTCTCGTATGCCCAGTAGATCCGGCCCTGGTTGTCCTCCGCTCGTGAAGTGACACGAAGCGCATCAAGGTCATCGACTTCGCGGATGTCGAGGCTGATGTCACCGTCGGTGAGCTTCTCGCGCTCGACCGACAGCTCGAGCCTGAAAGTTCGGCCCTTCTTGACAGTGAGCGACCCGAGACGGTCCCGCAACAGTGTCTTGCGGAGCCGTTTGTGCCGTTCGCCGATATCGATCTGCTTGCGCTCCTTCTCCCAGTTCTTCTGCTCCGGGGTTTGGAGTCGATAGCCCTCATCTCCTTCGCGCAGGCGATCCTCCTTGACAAGGTCCGCAAGTACATCACGAACGCCTGCTTCAAGGGGATCCGCGTGAGTGCTGGGATGCAGGAGGACCGCCAGGTTCCGTAGCGAGAGCGGCACTCCGGGAACGTCGGTACACAGCGCCACGACCCGCATGATCTTGGCGTGGAGGCTGTCGTCGCCGTGCGCGCCAGCGACTTGCTCGACCTCGTGACGCCACGCGGTTGGAATCACCTCCTCAAGGAGGGTGTAGGAACGATCGAGCGTCACGAGCGCGCCGATGTCGTCGCCCGCGAGCCCGACTGTCGGGTTGGTTATCAGTTGCTGGGTGTGCTTGATGATCGTGCGGTTCGACCCACCCAACGTCTGTGGCGAACCGCCCTGGGCGCGCCTAGCCGAGACGGCGTCGATCAGGACCTGGAGTTGGTAGGGCACCAGCGGATAGAGACGGACAAAATCCTCTTCGCTGAAAGGTTGGTAACGGTCGGACTGCAGCGCAACGGAAGTGGTGAGCTTGTTCCGGTCCTTGTCGAGAGCGGCACGGACAGCCGACGAGCCTTCAGCGTTCTTGTCGAGGACGCGCCGGCCGGTCACTTCGTCGATATCAGAGGGAAGCAGGTCGACACGGATCGGGAACCGGTCGACTGCCTTTGCCAACTCCGTCTGCTTGCCTTCGAGGCTGTCGACCACGTCAGTGAGCTTCTCTTGTGACGTGGCGAGCAGCCAGAGCGCACCCTTCTTCTTCTGGCAGGTCTCAGCGAGACCTTGGAGGCCGAGCATCCTGTCAGCAGACCGAGCGACGTACTGGCCGGCCTCGTCAACGATGAACACGATGCGCTCTGCCCCGGGACGGCGACGTGCGAGCATCGCCAAGGCCCGGTCTGCGAACCAGTTGGCGTTGATCTCGGGTGAGCCGGCGGCATTCGACCACGAGTCTGCCGACGGGTAGGTGTCGGGGTCGAGCTCGTGCAGCACCCGGCTGGCCCGGTTCTTGGCCGTGATGACATTGCGATCGTCGTTCCACGACCGGCCATGCACTGACTCGTACGTCGTGAGGAACTGCTCGAGGCCAATCGTCTCTTCGGGCCCCTCGAGCGCATACTCGAGTTCGGCCAGCGTCACATCACGGCTGTAACCCAGAGACTCGAGCAGCGTTCGATACACCGGCAGGACCACCGCCTCGCCCTCGCGCAGCACATTGGGGCTGGTGGCGAGATCCAGAAGCACGACCTCGGTCTTGATCTGAGAGTGGATGGTGCTGAGCAACTGGCGGGCACGAGGGATCTCGTTGAGTTCGAAGAACCGGTCGGCAACTCGCTTGCCGTCAATCTCCGGGTTCGCGATGAGATACCCCAGTACCTTGGCGAACGATGACTTGCCTGAGCCGAAGAACCCGGACACCCAGATATTGACCGTCTCACTCGGATTGAGGATCGTCTCTTGGAACCTATCGATCACCTCGGCGAGTTCGGTCGCAATGTGGCCGGTCGGGATGTACTCCTCGATCTCGGTAAGGATCGTGGACTCGTCGTCGACCTTGATGACTTCTTCGATCTTGCGGTTGATCGGCCGGCTGAACAATTCGTCGATTCTCACGGTTCACCTCTGGGGATGATAAGGGCCCTGTAGCCGTAGGTGGGCTCGGTCTGGCCCATGAACCGGAGGCCATAGTCGCCCTCGATGCTGCCTGGGTAGAGGAGCGTGACTGGGCTGTCGATGCGGGCCTTAAGTTCGTCAAGCAGCGTGCTCGTGCGATGTGCGGGATACAGCGCGCCGGCACGGTACAGAAATATGGCCGAACGTTCGGTCTGCTTTGATCGGATCCGCTCGACGACCCGGTCGGCCAGCGTGGGTCGTGCGCTCAGCACCTGGCGGACGGCGAGATGCGCATCCTCGTAGGCACCGGCTAGTTCGAGATCGATGATCTCGTCGAGTTGGCCGCCTTCCTCCAGCGTCTCCCAGAACACCTCGGCGAGCGAGATCGTGTCGCAGTCGATGTTCCGCGGGTCGGCTTCGAGCCACCGGCGGAGGTCTTCGAGTTCGCGACGCACGGCGTATTCGTCTTTGGGCCGGTACTGGTAGATGAGAAAAGGCGGGGTCGCCTTCGTCTCGTAGTAGCCGACGATCCGCTCGGCGATGTTGGCGACGGGCTCAGGCAACGGCACGAGCCACCTCCACCAGACTCTCGGCGCGCCAGTCGATCCGAAGACTCGAACCGGCACGGGCGTAGTAGAGGAGCCCCTGTGCCGCGAGGCGGTGCATGTGTTGGTCGATCCGGGTGCTGTCGAGCAGCCATCGCTTCCATACCGGCGTGTTCAAGAGTCCGCGACTCGACTCTCCGCCCTGATGGAGACGGTAGGCGACGTAGGCGAACCCACCATCGGAGATGCCGGGGCCGGATATCTCCTTGTGCGATGACCTTGGGGCGCCTTCAAGGCGCCTGAAGTCGCGCAGAGTCGCCAGCAAGCCTTGGGCGACCCGTCGTTTCAGCGAGGGTGACCAAACCGGAACTGTCTCGGCCATCTCGAGATCTTCCAACCATCGCTCGGCCAGATCAGCGGTCACACTGAGGCGGCCTTCTTCATGCCAACGAGCGAGAGGGCCTTCGGCGAAGGCTGCAAGCAACCGATCGGCTCTGGATGCCTCGTAGAAGCAAGCGTCGCAGAACGCAGCAGGGTTGTCGCGGAGGTAACGAAGGGCAGGGACCACATCCTCGCCCGGATCGACGAACCGGGGACGCAGCGCGTACATCGTGACATCGGCCGCCCTCGACTGCGATGGCAACCCGAGCAGGTTCTGCTCGTTGAAGAGCGTGAGATTAGCTCCGCTCGACAAGTCGTCGTCCCAGAGCGACACGAATTGACGGCTGTCATCGAGGAGGGCGCCGCGTTTCGAGATGTTCGAGCTCATAGTTGTCACTCGACTACCTCGAGGAACGGTGCGGCGAAGGTCTCGAGACCGACATATGACGCAGCAAGCGTGCGGACGGCATCGGCCACAACAACCGGGTCTCCCAGCAACGAGCGCTCAATTGTCCCAACTCTCAGCGCGCCACCGAGGGCCTTGAACTTCGGCTTCTTGTCGGCACGCAGGCGGTCTTCGATTGTGTCGAGGGTGGCGGTCTCCAGTTGCTCGAAGATCTCTGACGGCTCGTCTTCGGTCTTCTGTTCGGCGACCCACGCTGATGTCCAGCGGCGTACCGGCCAACGGTCACTGAACAGATGGACAGCGTTCGACCGATCGATGGCTTCGTTGTGGCGGTTGACCGCCGATGCGAGGTCAAGTTCAACGGCTGCCATGCGCCACGTTCGTGGGAGCCGCTGCTTCAGCACGACACGACCAGCAGCGCCGAACGAACGAGATCCCCACCAGTTCCGCATATCGGCCTCACCCAATCGAGCGACCCGAATGGCTGACGCGACGATCTTGTCGACATCATGTGTTGAGACCGCTGATGTCACTGCGCTCCTCCTCTCGGCTCCTGCCCCTCGAATGACGACCGATCGTAACAACTCTAGTCGCAGCGAGTCAGATCAGTTGCCATTCCTCGAAAGCGGTTCTCGCTCCTACCGGAAGGCGTGCTTCCCATCAAAGCAGTACGCTGCCCGAATCGCCTTGCTCCGACTGTCTGGATCGTCGTCAACGATTGCAACGGTCTTGATCTGGCATCCGCTGAGTTCAAGCATTGCCCTACCACCCGAGTATTGGAAGCGTGATCTCGAAGGTTGCCCCACCTAAGGGACCATTCGGGATCGAGTTCACGAACCCGCCGAGATCAATGGTGGTGTCCTTGACGATTGTCAGACCAAGACCTGATCCCCCCGCCCGAGACGTCACGCCCGGTAGCCAGATGTCGTCCGTCGAGAAGTGAAGGACACCAGGCCCGTTGTCCGATACGGTCAGCACCAGCGAGTCATCAGACACTTCGGTCGTCAGTTGAATGACACGAGAGCGTATCTTCGATTCGGAGACAGCGTTGAGTGCGTTGGTGAAGAGGTTGACTACGATCGACTCGATTGCTGCTTCAGAACTTCGCAGAAAGGGATTCGCTTCACAAAGATCCAACCGAAGTTCCGCATTTCGCTCCTTTATGAACGGTGCGTACGTATCCGCGACTTGGCTGACAGACTTATGCAGATCGATTCGGCCTACCCGTCGCTTGTCACGGTCAACGAGGC
>JAHQYN010000156.1 GCA_024421085.1 Acidimicrobiia bacterium | reverse complement strand
CGATGAGGCGATGCGAAGAGAGATCGCCGACGAGCTCACCGGCGAGGCCCAAGACATCGCACTCAACTACTAGCCACGATGGCGTTCGTAGCTCTATACGACGCCAACGTGCTCTACCCGGGGTCGCTGCGGGACCTGCTGGTCCGCCTCGGCCAGTCCGGGCTATTCCAGGCGAAGTGGACCGAGCAGATCCTTGGCGAGGTCTTCAGCGCTATCGTGCGCGACCAGCCCGAACTGGAGGGCAAGCTCGCTCGAACACGCAAGCTCATGACCGAGGCCATCGCTGACGTCCGCGTCGAGGGCTACGAGCCCTTGGTCGCGAGCATCGAGTTGCCGGACCCAGACGATCGACACGTTTTGGCAGCGGCGATCGCCTGCAACGCCCAGGTCATTGTCACCGCCAACCTCCGTCACTTCCCCGACGAGATCCTCGCCCCGTTCGACATCGAGGCGCAGAGCCCCGACGAGTTCGTGATCAACGTGCTCGAGTTGGCGCCCGCACGAGTCGTGAGCATCGTCAAGGACCAGGCACGGGCGCTGCGCCAACCTGCGATGAGCTTCGAAGAGCTCCTCGACCGCCTTCGAGCAGTTGGCCTGCCGCGGTCCGCCGCAGCAATAAACGTGGAGAACTCAGATCTTTGCGAAGGCGAGGCGATGGCCATCGCTGTCGAAGAGGTTCGCACGGTGCGCCGTAGCCGCCGTGCCCGTTGAGGCCAATCGTGAAGGTGGTTCTCGACGCGAACGTATTTGTCTCTGCTGTAATTCAGGCCGGACCGTCGTACCGTCTCGTCGCCCGGCGCTCTTCGTCGCGGTTGACGTTGGGGGGAGGGACCGAGGTCTCAACTGGGGTTGAGGAACTCGGGGTGTTGGCAGAGGTGGTCGGCGATGGTGGTCATGGCGTCGGCGAGGGCTTTGGTTTGTTCGGGAGTGAGGGGGTCGAAGATGAGGCGTTGGACGTCTTCGATGTGGATGGGTGTGAGGTGTTCGAGCCGTTTGCGACCTGCGGTGGTGAGGGTGGCGTTCTTGGCTCTGCGGTCGTTGGGGTCCTCTGAGATGGCTACTTCGCTTCGCTTGACGAGGACGCGGAGCCGGTGGGTGAGTCGGCTTTGGGACGTGTTTGCTGCGTCGGCGAGTTCGGTGAGGCGCAGGGTCTGTTCGGGGGCGTTCGAGAGAACGGCGAGGATGTGGTAGTGGATGGCGAGTAGGTTGTGGGCCTTGAGGGTCCGTTCCATCTCGGGGAATGCCCTGAACATGACGGCGCGGAGGCCGCGCCAGGTCTCCTTCTGGGTCTCGTCGAGCCATCGCGGCTCTGTCGTATCGGCCACATTTCGATCTTAGTGGTTGATGTGTCAAACAATCAGGCTAGATTGATCCTTCAAGTAGTTATTTGATGTGTCAAGTGATGACGAAAGGTGCCGAGACGATGTCCACCCAAGAAGCAACAACCGATCGCGTTCGCCCGTTGGCCCGCCTGGTGGCCGGGTCCCGGAAGATCGCTCGATTGGGTGCCATCCCCGCCACCGGAATCGCCTGACCGCCAACAAATCAATCCAAGGGAGACCAAACCATGACCACACAACAAACCGACCCCAGCCGAGACCTGCCGACCGGCGCCTGGCGCCTGGACCCGTCACAGACCACGGTAACGGTGACGGCCAAGAAGCTTGGGTTGTTCACGGTGCCGGCCACGCTGACTCTGACCTCCGGCACGATCGAGATCGACGCCGACCACCAGTTCACGGCTGTTGAGGTCGTCGTCGACGCATCTTCGTACACGAGCAAGAACGCCAAACGCAACGAGCACGTGGTCAGCGCCGATTTCCTCGACGCTGCCACTCACCCCGAGTTGCGGTTCAAGGCAGGCGACGTCTCCCGGACGGCCTTCGGATTCCGAGTTGACGGATCGATGACCGTCAAGGGTCAGGTTTGTCCGGTCAGCGTCGATGTCACCGATGTCGAATTCGATGCCCGCGCCGGCTCGTTCTTGGCCACCGCCACCATCGACCGCACCGCCATCGGTGTCGACAAGTTCCCCTCGCTGGTCATCGGTCGCGTCCTGCAGCTCACCGTGACCGCAACGGCGCTCATAGTTGAAGGCTGAGGGAACCAACCATCCCCACCCACCCCACCCTGACGAGCGCTGCCACCTGGTTCGGTGGATAGCGCACCAGTGGGATCTGCGCCTTGAACCATCAACGCTTCGAATAGAATACTGCCCTGCGCGTAAGTGGTGTATCGGGTTGACCACCGCCCCCTCGCGCTGGGATACCCGCCCAAGTGGGGCTTACATTGGTCCGGTGCGGACCCGGAGGGTATCTCGATACACGACGGCCAAGTCGCGCTACCCGGGTCGCTGGATCCGTTGGGCAGTTTCGACTGTGCGGAACGTAGGGGGTCAAGTCTCATCCGTCCTCGTCCCGATCCGTGCATCGTGCCCGGGCACCTGTCTGGCAAGCCTCGCCTCGCCAATTCACGTGTCACTACGCTGTCGGCTGCTGCTTTTTACCGAAATTAAGATGATATTGACGTTGTGGCCGAACTATATCCAGGAATTGACGTGGAGGCATTCGAGGACGCGGTCCAATTCGAGCTCTCACTGCATGATGCGATCTTCAGCCGTCTGGTTTCCGATGAGCCAACCGTTCGTCCAACTCTACTAACGCGACTGTCGTGTTCTTCCAACGGTCTATCTGTGCGGTCACTGAAATCTCACTTTCCGCAGCACGCAGAGGCAATTGACAATCCCAATCTCTGCGGATGGGAACGGAGTTGATCGCGTCGTGGGTCGCTGGTGCCGAACGAATCCTGCGATGCCATTCGATTGGTACGCCGAACGCCCCTTGGAATCGCCATCGGCCTTGATCGAGGGAGAACCGAAGCAGCGATTTGCGCCAATTATTGATTTCGCGACTCCTCACGAGGGCTGCACTGAGAGAAACTTGGGCGCGTTCACTCATGAGTCGCAGGGTGCTCAGATTCTGTGGTCTCGTAGCAAACCTCCTCGTCCAATCTTGAGGCATGAGTATCGATGCCGCGATCTGATCGCACAGGCGTTCTTCGTCGTCGCCATTGCCGGCACGTCTGTAGGAGACGGCCGGTGCCTCTGGATGAGTTAGGATCCGATGGGCGAGTTCGTGGGCCAGTGTGAATCGCCGGCGCCGGGGGTGCAGGTTTAGCCGCAGGTGAACGACTGCTCGGTCACTGCTCTGTACGAGTCGACCGTCCTCGACCATGTCAGTGTCCAAGACCTGGTCGATGCCCATGCGTACCGCGAGTGTTTCCAAGTCAATCGGGGGCCGGGGCGAGACTTCGAATGAGTCGAAGAGCCAGTGTGCGAGCCTCTCAGGATTGGCACTCATAGAAGTTCGAGATTTCGAGTGAAGGTAATCCAGTCTTGCACCGACGCGAGCGAGAGTCGTCGGATGCCGCCTCTGGCGAGTTCCAATCGGGCACGCGACTCTACTTGGAGAATCTGAATTGGTGTCCAGTCGTACTCTTGAGCAGTCGTCGCGAGTTCACCTTGCTGAGTTGGGGACAACTCGGGAATCGGATTCGGGTTGAGCGCTTCACCGGCTTCAAGGCCGAGTGCTCTTGATAGCGCGACCAACTCAGACACGGACCCGTCAAGGAGTGCGTCTGGCTCGAAGAGTTCCCGCACACGTTCGGGGCGGAGCCCGGCGACCGCTGAAATGGCCTCAATTGAGTCGGGCGAACCGGCAAAGGCGGTGCTGAGACGTTCCGTGGCACGGATCGCGATGATGCGTTCGCCAGTTTTATTTTGCGCCCGCGACTCAATAGATTGTCCCCACTCAACGACCCAGCAAGCGACGACATCACAGAGTTCATCGTCGGTGGCTGCCTCTCGAACGGACATCAAAGCTGGTGTACCAGCGATTTGGCGGCTCAGCGTAGAACCTGGTCCGAGAATGACGAGCACGGGCAACCTCCGCGCGAGAGCCCAAGCGAATTCCTGACCGGCGCCCAAGCTTCCGCCATGGTCGCCAAGAAGGACGAGTCCCGATGCGCGTCGGACGTGACTCCGGTTTAGGTCATAGATTTCGCGCGGCGAGCGCCGGTCGCTGGGATCGGGTGCCGACCATAGGACGGGTAGATGAACCTGCCACGCTCCGCTTGGTGATCCCGACGTCGTGACGATGGTCCGGTCAATGATGTCGCAACGACGCGAGATCTCGGATCGGTCCTCCCGTTCAAGAGCGGTCAGCGCGGAAGCCACGTAGATGTGCGTGTCTGGTCGATCATTGAGTTCGAGGGTGAGCTGCTCGGGCTCGTTGAAATCTCGTTCCGTCATGACACTCGCGTCTTCACCCAAGCGACAAACGTGGCTTCGTCGATATCTCCCGCAGCCGCAGCCAGCATCATCTCTGCGCTCTCAATGCCATCTGGATCGTCGGCAGGTTCGTTCCACGACGCATCGTTTCGCTCTGCCATTTCGACCATCGCCAAGAACGCCACTCGCTTGTTCCCGTCAGGGAACGGATGGTTGCGGACGAGTCGGTACCCGAGGACACCGATTTTGCGTTTGAACCCGGGGTGAAATTCGGTTCCACCAAATGATGCGCCCGGGGCGTGGACCGCTGATTCAGCAGAATTGATGCGGCTCGTCCGAAGAAGAACCTCGGGCTTGACGCGCAGGACCGATGCTGCGATCATCACCACGTCATCGAGCCCGAGGTAGTTCATGGGTCCTAACCGGCCAGTCGGTCGAGGATTCGACGGTGGCGTTCCATCGATGCCGCAAGGCGCTCCTGGAAGCCGTCGTCGGCTCGACGGTTGTCGATATGACTCTTGATGGCATCCCGCACGGCCTCGGACATGCTGACGCCGTCAACCTCGGCGACCATCTCCAAAGCGTCGGCCTGCTCAGCTGAGAGCCTCAACGTCATGGCCTTCTGCGTGTCTGGCATGGCTTTTCTCTCCTAATCGTGGGTTGGCAATCTACAGTACTGACTTGGTTGCGTGATTGCAAGCCTTTATGGTATCATTCTACCAAATAACTGGAGGTAACGATGGCCAAGAACAACAACCGGCACGTTGTGCGGAATCGAAACGGGGATGGGACGTGAAGGCTCCTGGAGCGAACCGAGCGAGTGCGCACCTGGACACCCAAGCTGCGGCTGAGCAATGTGCGAAGGAGATAGTTCGCAATCTCGGTGGCGGCGAAGTGAGGATACACCGCCCAGATGGGCGAATCCGAGACTCCGACACGGTCCCGCCGGGCAACGACCCGAACCCACCTCGCGACACTCGCCACTGAAACTAGCAGTGGTGTCAGGCGACGGCCCGAGCGATCAGCGAAAGGAAAGCACGGGTGAACTCGGATGCTTGATGATGAGGTCGAAAAAGGAGCCTGCGCGTAAATGTGGGATGGGGGGTGTTTGGGGGTTCTTGAGTTTGGGTTGAGGCCCTGCTGGTATTGGTGATTAATGCAAACCAATTATCTAGGAGGGCTTCGATGGCTAGTGATGTTATACGGATGCGGTTGCATCTGCGTCGGATTCGTACGTTGGAGGTGGTTGAGGACACCTCGGCTGTGTTGAGGGTACGGGTCGAGTCGACCCAGACGCGGGTTGCGTGCC
>JAHQYN010000155.1 GCA_024421085.1 Acidimicrobiia bacterium | reverse complement strand
GCTCAGTTGCAACTCTTTCCGGTTTGGGTGCTGCTCGGCCCCCGGCAAGTCGGCAAGAGAACCTAGACCTTGACCTTGACCTCGGTGAGCCCCACCGCGCTGACTCCGACCTCAAACGCGAAGAGCCGGTTTAGGAGGTGTCGATCCCGTCGACCGGTTCGTTGCCGATGGTTCTGGCTGTGGGGTGTTGGTGTTGGGTGTGCGGGCTTGGTTGGTTCTTTCGCTGGTCCTGATCGCCTTGCGCGTACCCGCGGGCGTTCTGGAAAGTCGATTCGGTTGCGTCGTTGCCATTGGGTTGAGCCGAGTCTGCGCGGCTTTGATTCACCCTGGGTTTTGTGCAGGCTCCAAGGATGGGAGCAAGCATGGGAGCTATGGACACACGAACGAGGGTGGCGACGAGGTCGCGCCGCTACTCTGATGAGCAGAAAGAGCATGCGGTGCGGATGGTGTTCGAGTTGCGTGAGGAGCTTGGCACCTCGTCGGGCACGGTCACGCGTGTAGCGCGTCAGTTGGGTTGCGGCGAGGAGTCGTTGCGCCGCGGGGTGGCTCAAGCTGAGGTTGACGCCGGGTCCGTGACAACTCTGGGGGATGCTGAGTGAACACACAAGCAGGGGGTACCAAGAACGCCAAGAACGCGTCGCGAGATCTGGGACATTGCGGGGTTCCGCGACTTGGAGATACCGCAACGCATCAACTAGCGTCTCGCCGATGAGGAATGACTGGCCACTTGAACTCACCGGCAACGGGCAATCCGTCACCCAGCGCCTCACCCTTGCTGAGCGGAGATGGCGGGTGACGTTCACAGTCGTGGACAATTTCACTGCTGTTTTTGATGAGAGAGTTCCAGATCACGTTGCTCTGACGGCGATTGACGATGGAGACGGGATGGAACTGTTGTGCAATGAGGTCGTCGCGTCCGGTACTTGGACCGCGCAATTCCAAATCGGTGGAACTCTCGGTTTATCAACGAACGGCGTTTTTTTGGAAATCAACGTGTTGTCTCGCGCTACTTGGACAATTGTCATCCAACCCTTGTGACACATCACATCCGGCTCGCGCAATCGGTAGGTCGGACTCTCGCGGTTCGGATACGCCCGTGTCACATCCGGGCACTATTCTGCTGCGCACTGTTGGCTACGAATCCGTGACGACTCTGGGGGATGCTGAGTGAACACCACAAGCAGGAGGCACCAAGAACGCCGAGAACGAGTCGCGCGAGCCTCGGCGCGGTGGGCCAAGGAGCTGACCGACGAATCGGGCCGCAACCTGCTGCTCTACTACAAGGAATTGAAATCGGGCACGCTGAGTCTGGACGAAGCGATCGCCGGCAAGAGAAAAGCTCTCCTGAACGGCAGGAAAGTGCGGATTCAGGAACTGTTCACGAGCGATCAGGCCGCCGATGCCTTGCGTAGAACCCGATCGGTGAACCGCAAGGCCACGGTGAACTACGAGGAGAGGGGCATAAAGACTCTGTTCCTGGGTTGGGGGATGGCCACATGGACACCCGTCTCGTCGAGTGCGACACCAGCTTCACCGGTGCTGTTGTGCCCTATTGAATTGGAGCGTACCGGTGCCGCCGAAGTGGATTTCAAGATGAAGCTGACCGGCGACTGGACCCTGAATGAGGCATTGCTCCAGCACTTGGAGAATGAGTTCAGCGTTGATGTGTCAGGTGAGAGTCTCATGGACCCCTACGGCGACGGGGAGCAGCTCACCGAGGACGAGGAGCAGGCGATCTTTGCTGAACTGTTGCGCAGGGCGGCGCGGGTGCCGAACTTCGCCATCGCCGAGCGGGTGGTGATGGGCAACTTCATGTTCAAGAAGATGCCGATGGTCAAAGACGTCAACAACAATCTTGAAGCGCTGGCCCAACACGACCTGATCGCGGCGATCGCGGGCGACGAGAAGGCTGGAGAGGCTGTACGTGCCACCCGCGCCGAGACGGTTGATCCGTCGCTTCCGGACCGCACGCCACCAGCGAGCGAATTCTTGGTATTGGATGCCGACGCTTCGCAGAACGCAGCCATCAACGCGGCATTGGCCGGAGAGTCCTTCGTCCTGCAGGGTCCCCCCGGCACGGGCAAGAGCCAAACCATCTCGAACCTCATCGCGGCCATGATGGCCGAGGGCAGATCCGTGCTGTTCGTGGCCGAGAAGCGCGCGGCCATCGACGCGGTGGCCAAGCGTTTGACCAAGGTGGGCCTCGACCGGTTCGTGATGGACCTCCACGGTGGGGTCTCGTCGCGCAAGGAACTGGCCCGCCGCCTCGACGAATCGCTCGGCGTAATCAGCAGAACCCTTCCGGTCGACCACGACGGGCTGCACCAGAGTCTGGAGATGTCTAGAGAGGAACTGTCGGGCTACGCCGAGGCCCTGCACCAGGAGCGCGAGCCCTGGTGCATGTCGTACTTCGAGGTTCAGTCGCGGCTGTTGGGGCTTGAGGCGAAGGCGTCTCCGAGTGGCGGACCACATCCCCTCGTGCAGTTCTCGTCGGCGGCACTCAACGAGCTGGACGAGCCCACGGCCCATAGGGTGCGCCGTGATCTGCGGGATTGGGCCGACCTTTCCGAACCGCTCAGATCGGGCCGTTCGCCGTGGGCCGGTGCCCGAATCACCACAGACGACGAAGTCCAGAGCGCTCTGAGCGCATGTATCAATCTGGCGGGGGAATTCACTTCTAGCTGGCAGACCCAACAGAAGTTGCTGTCCGATGAACTGGGAATTCACGAATCGGGAGCGGTCGCCGAATGGGTGCAGGTGATTGCCGAGGTTCCTGAGATGGCACGCAACATCGTAACTGTCGAGGCTGTTCTCACTCTGGATGTGTTCAACCATGACCTGGACAAGCTGCTCCAAGACATGTCCCCAGCGACACGCAGCGCTCCCAGCCGGCTGCTCAACAAGTTCTTCAACAAGCGGTACAAGTCGGCGTTGGTGCAGTTGGAGTGCCTCAAGTCGGGTCTTTCCGAGATTGACGCTCGAACGTTGTACGACGAGGTCGGCGCTGCGCAGACCCTGGCTCAACGCTGGACCGAGCTGGGCTGCCCCGGCTCACCCCAAGTGCTGACCAGCGCTGACGCAGCGTCCAAGTCGTTCGAAAGGATGAAGCGCGCCTTGGATGACCTTGCACCTCTGATACCGGAAGGCAACTTCGCGCAGAGAACTGCTGAGGTGGTCGCCCGCATTGCAGGCGAGTTGCTGAGTGATCAGCAGACGCTGTTGCGCCTGCCTCGATTGGCCGAAGTGGAGCAGCGGCTGAGGGCGGCACACGTCGGGCCGCTGATCGACAAGGTTGGCGACAATGCCCTGTCGCCAGACACTCTGGAATCAGCCTTTGACCACTCCTGGCTGCAATCTATTCAACGGGACGTGCTGTGGAGTGACAGGCGCTTGTCGGGTTTCCAGGGGACCCGCCAGAGCCGTTATGTGGACGAGTTCCAACAAGCCGATGTCGAACACTTGGAGCACGCCGCAGCACGGGTGGCCAGACGCATCGCCGAGCGCGCTGTGGCCGCGCTCTCCCAATGCACCGATGAAGATCGACTGATCCGCAAGGAAGCATCGAAGAAGACGCGCCATCTGCCTCTGCGCCGGTTGTTCGAACAGGCCCCGACAGCGTTGACCGTGCTGCGCCCATGCTGGGCCATGTCGCCTCTCGACGTGGCCCAAACCTTGCCTCCCGAACCAATTTTCGACCTCGTGGTGTTCGACGAGGCCAGCCAGGTGATGCCCTGCGACGCAATCTCGGCGATCCTGCGAGGAAAGCGGGCAATGGTTGCAGGAGACTCTCGCCAATTGCCCCCGACCTCATTCTTCGACAGCTCCGGACGAGACGATGATCTCGACGAGGACGAGGAGTCGATCACCGACTACGAGTCGATACTCGACGTGCTCGACGCCATGCTCTCCCGGCGCCCCCTCACCTGGCACTACCGTTCTCACGACGAGCGGCTCATTGCATACTCGAACCGGCATATCTACCGCGGCAGCTTGACCACCTTCCCCGGTGCCGATGCCGACCAGTGCCTCGACTGGGTCCTGGTTCCGCACCAAGTGGGAATGCGCACCGAGAAGGGCAGCAACTCCGCTGAAGTCCAACGGGTGGTCGACTTGATGATCGACCATGCCCGGCAGCGACCCGCCGAGAGCCTCGGGGTGATCGCCATGGGCTCACATCACTGCGAGCGCATCGAGGAGACTCTGCGGAAGCGGATTGAGCAGGAGCGCAACCCCGCACTCGAGGAGTTCTTCGCGGACTCGCGCGAAGAGCCGGCTTTCGTGAAGAACCTGGAGAGGGTGCAGGGCGATGAGCGTGATGCCATCATCTTGAGCATCGGCTACGGCAAGAACGCCGACGGCAGGATGCAGTACCGGTTCGGGCCGTTGAACCTGCAAGGCGGCGAGCGGCGCTTGAACGTTGCAATAACCAGGGCCCGCAAGCGGATGACCCTGGTGTCGTCGTTCGACTACGCCGACATGGATCCCGACAGGACACGGGCGACTGGGGCCGACATGCTGCGCGGTTTCTTGAAATTCGCTCAATCAGGCGGGACTGAATTGGACGGCACAGACGATGCTGAACCGTTGAACGCCTTTGAGGTCGATGTCCTCGACAAGCTTGAGCGTGCCGGATTGTCGGTGGTCCCCCAGTATGGGTGCTCCGGCTATCGGATCGATTTCGCGGTGCGCCATCCCGACAAGCCCGGCCAGTTTGCGCTGGCAGTCGAAGCTGACGGTGCCGGTTACCACTCCTCGCCGACGGCCCGCGACCGCGACCGCTTGCGCCAAGAGCATCTTGAGAGGCTCGGCTGGCGGTTCTGTCGAATCTGGTCGACCGACTGGTTCAACGACCACCAGTCAGAAGTGCGCCGCGTGCGGGCCGCCTACGAGACCGCGCTGGCAGAGATCAACTCGGGGAAGATCGGTCCTCGGAACAGCGATTCCGGTTCGGATTCGGCGCGTGACGGGCGTGGGGTCGGTGCTCCACACGGCGAGACCGATCCCGCTCCTCGGCGAGGCTCCGCGCCCGGCATTCGGGTCTGCGACTCTATTGACGAGTACTCCCACGACGAACTCGTCGAGATCGCCCGGTGGATCGAGTCGGACGGGTTGCTCCGAACGAATGCCCAGTTATTCGAAGAGGTTTTTGACGAATTGCCCTTCAAGCGGCGCGGCTCGCGTATTGAGGAGGCAATCAACGCAGCTATTGTTTCCGCCCGTCAGCGGCGACCGCAGACGTAATGGGCGGGCGGGTTGGTGGCCGGGGTAGTCTGCGGGCGTGACTTCTTGCGATGATTTTGAGCGCACACCTGGCGGTGCGGTGCTCATGGACGGAAACCGGCTGCGTGATGAGATCGTTGCCGCCATACGTGCAGAGATCGACTCGCTGGGCAACCCCGAGGTGTGCCTCGCCACCGTGTTGGTCGGCAGCGACAAGCCCAGCCAGATCTATGTCCGCAACAAGCATCGCAAGGCTCAGGAGGCGGGCATGGTGTCGCGTCATGTGGAGTTGAGCGAGGACGCAACGCACGGCGAGGTCACTGAGGCGGTCCGCGATCTTGCCGAAGACGGTTCGGTCCATGGCATTCTGGTGCAGTTGCCGGTGCCGGCCGGTAT
>JAHQYN010000154.1 GCA_024421085.1 Acidimicrobiia bacterium | reverse complement strand
CCAACCCCCGCCGCCCCCCCCCCCCCCCCCCAACCCAACCCCCCCCCACCCAAACCCCCCCCCCCCCCCCCCCCCCCCCCCCCCCCCCCGCCCCCCACCCCCCCCCCCCCCCCCCCCCCCCCCCCCACCCCCCCAACCCCCCCCCCCCCCCGCCGCCAACCCCAGCCCCACCGATGCCGCCCCCGTCACCGGCGGACGTGAAGAGCCGGTAGCCTCGGTCGATTGTGGCAGACAGTTCGGACCAATCTCTGCTGAATGGTGACGACCAGGCGGGCGCGCGGGACACGACCCCGTCGGTCCTTGCGGTGATCGTTGCCCACGCCCCCGGCGACTGGTTCGAAGACACCTTGGAGAGCCTCGCCACGCAGGACTATCCGCGCCTTGAGGTCATGGTGGTGGACGCCGCGGGCGACCCTGCCATGCCCGCTCGGGTTGAGGCTCTCCTGCCCGAGGCATCGGTACTCGACGCCTCTGACACAGACGGCTTCTCGGCCGCGGCGAACGCGCTCCTCGATACCCATGTCGACCCGCTGTTCTTGATGATCTGCCACGACGACATCGCCCTCGAACCGGACGCGGTGCGGCTGCTCGTGGTCGAGGCCCTGCGTTCCAACGCCGGGATCGTCGGCCCGAAGCTCCTCGAATGGGACAATCCCGACCGGCTGCAGCATGTCGCCTACATTGTCGACCGCTTCGCCGTGGCCACCGACGTTGTGGAACCCGGAGAGATCGACCAGGAGCAGTACGACGCCGTGGTCGACGTCTTTGCGGTGCCCTCCGCATGCATCCTGATACGCACCGACCTGTTCAGGCGCCTCGAAGGGTTCGATCCCGAGATGCCCTACCACTGTGAAGACGTGGACCTGTGCTTCAGGGCACAACTGGCGGGAGCGAGGGTGATGGCGGTTCCCGACGCCCGGGTGCGGCACCGCCAGGCACTCTCGACACGAAAGAGCGCAGACGCCGATTGTCTCGGTGCCCGCCACCAGCTCCGCACCGTGCTGGTCACGTCGAGTCTTCCGTCGCTGTTCTATCTGCTGCCGCTGGCGTTGCTGTTCTCGTTCGGTGAGTCGATGGTCGCCCTGTTGGGCCGCCGGTTCGGCCATTTCGGCGACGTCTGGGGGGCGTGGCTCTGGAATGCCGCACGTCTGGGCGAGATACGCTCGCGGCGCAAGGCTTTGAAGCGTCTGAGAAGGACCCGCCATTCCGAGGTCCGAGCCCTACAGCAGGGCGGGAGTGTGCGGTTGAACGCGGCGATCAGGGGACGTTTCGGCCCAAACGGGGCGCACGCCATGGGCCAGGAGCTGGCATCGGCGATGCGCACCGGCACGGCTCGGATCTCGGCTGTGGTCTGGGTGTTGGTCGGGTTGTTCGTGCTGTTCGGATCTCGGTCGCTGATCGCCCAGGGTGTTCCTGCGATCGGCGACTACCTGCCGTTCGGCGGCTCAGGTTCAGAGATGATCGGCGAGTGGTGGAGTGGCTGGCGGGAGCGTGACATGGGCAGTTCCGGCGCCGCCGCCAGCGTGGTGGGCCTGCTCGGGCTGTTCTCGATCCTCTCGGGCGGCGCGGCGGGCCTGGTGCGCACCCTGTGGGTGCTGGCACCGATCGTGGTGGGTCTGGTGGGGGCTTGGCGGATGCTCCGGCCCACGGGGTCTCGACGGGCTCAACTCGGTTCGTTGTTCGTGTATGCGGTGATTCCGTTGCCCTGGGCTGCGGTTGCGACTGCGAGCATCGCCGGCGTCTACGCCTATGCATTGGCGCCGTGGCTGCTAGCGGCGCTGCTGAAGGCACAGTCGGCATGGTCGCCCCCTTCCGATGGCCACACCCAGGGCCACACGCCGGGCCACACGCCGGGCCACACCCCGGGCCCCACCCCGGGCCCCACCCCGGGCCACACCTCGCCGGGCACCTGGCGGTCCGTGGCGACAATCGGTGCGACCATCGGTGCGACAATCGGCGTGACTGCCCTGTTCGACCTGTCGGCGGGTCTGATCCTGGCGCCGATGGTCGCCGGGCTGCTGCTGGCGACGATTCTCGGCGGCAACCTCGCCGCAACGTTGCGCATGCTCGCCTGCGTGATCGTGGCTCTGCCGGTGGTGGCGGTGCTGGCCCTGCCCTTCCTCGTGGACCAGCTGCACCAGCTCGCCGGCACCGGCGGCACCACCTGGGCGCCGTTCGCCGGGGGGCGTGACGGCTCAGCCTCTGCAATCCCGCTTCACGACATCATCAGTTTCAACATCGGGCCGACCGAGCCGGGAGTCTTCGTCTGGGCTCTCGGCGCTCTGATGGTCATCCCGATGATTGTCGGGCGCTCCTGGCGGTTCGAGCTGGCGGTCCGCGGCTGGTCGCTGGCGATTGTCAGTTGGGGTCTGTGTTGGGTCGCGGCCCTGGGTTGGCTGCCGTTCGGCCTGCCCGACACCAGCGTCGTGTTGGCCGCGGCGGCAGTGGGGGTGGCGCTGACCTGCGGCACCGCGATAGTGGCGTTCGAGCACGACCTGCCCGCCGCCGGGTTCGGCTGGCGTCAGGCGCTGCTGCCGTTGGCGGTAGTGGCTGCGCTGGCAGGTTCGATTCCGGGTCTGGCGCTGGCCGAGAGCGGGCGTTGGGGGATGCCCCGCGGCGATTTCACCGACGTGTTGCCCTTCGCCGACCCGTTGCGCGACGGAAGTTATCGAGTCCTCTGGATCGGGTCACCCGAGACCATCCTGTCCGACGGCCGCCCCTTGGTCGCCGACCTTGCCTGGGTTGGGTCGATAGACGGGTTTCCGAGGTTGTCTGATCGCCTTGCGGCGGTCGACAGCGGGGCAGCGCCGCTCGTTTCGGAGGCGGTTCTGCGTGCGCTCAACGGAGAGACGATACGCTTGGGCAGGGAGCTCGGCGGGCTCGGTGTCCGTTACGTGGTCATGTTGGACCGACTCGCCCCGGCCCCTTTCAGCGAACCCGATGATGCCGTCTCGATACCGGAGGGAGTTCGGGGTGCGATTGCGTCTCAACTCGACTTGAGGCGCCTCGAGGGGATCAACAGCGCTGTGGAGGTTTATGCCAACACCGAGTGGACTTCGGTCCGTGCTGCTGCATCTCCAGGTTTCGACAGCGGTGTCGGCCAGATAGCGGACCTGGCTGCGGCGCCCATATCGGGAACCGCGGGTGTCATGCCGGGCCGTGGCGACAGCCTCACCGGCACGATTCCAGACGGCACCGAGGTGTTGTTGGCGCAGACTGCGGATCCGTCATGGACCTTTGCGGTTGACGGCACTCGAGCCCCGCAACGACACTCCGTCGGTTATGCCACCGCTTTCGCGCCCCAGGCCGGTGGCACCGGTGAACTGGTCTACTCGACCCCGCCCTGGAGGCGATGGGTGTTGATCGTGCAACTCTCGGCGGTCGTGGCGTTGATCGGCGTGGTCGCGGTCCGCCCAGTGATCGGTCACAGGCGGTGAGGGCGACCCGCGTGTTCGTGGCGCTGCTGCTCGGCTGCGTGCTCGCGGCAGCGTTGCTGCTCGACGAGACCGACGTGCTCGACGGGATCGGCGCTGCGGAGGTCTTCGAGCGCGACATTGATCAGCTGGTCGTGCCGGCTGCCTATTCGGTCCCTGAGTCGTCCCCCGAGATCGGAACCTGGTTCTGCCCGGGGGGGTCCGCTCCCGGCGGGCGGGCCGGTGTGTCCCTGGAGATCATCAACGCCTCGGTCGAGCCGATCCGGGCGGTCGTCTCGGGGATCCGCAGCGGGATCGGCACAGCTCCCACCGATGCGCTGGTGACGGTCGAGGCCGGTGGGCGCAGCCGCGTCCCCTTGGCCGACCTCGTGGCGGACTCGGAGTGGATGGGCGCGGTCGTCGAGGTCGACGCCGCCGACGTGATCGTGGAGCAGACGTATCTGGGAGCGTCGGGGACCACTGATCGGGCTCTGTGCCATACCCGTACCTCTGATCTGTGGGTGGCTGCCTCGGGAGCGACGGAGCTCGCCGCGAGGGGCGAGGAGATGCTGCTGCTGCTGCTCAACCCGTTCCCCCATGATGCGGTTCTCGACATTCGCTTCCATTCCGACGTGGGGGTCGACACCCTCAACGGTGTGGTGGTTCCAGCCCGACGTGTGGCTGCACTCGAAGTCAACGAGGTGGTGCCGGCGGCGAGTCGGGTGAGCGCGGTGATCGACGTCGTCGTCGGTCGGATTGCGGCGTCGCGGGTGCAGTCGCAGGGGCTCGTCACCGATGCGGACCATGGTTTCCCCCTCGGCTTGTCGGTTGTGCCGCTGGCCTCCACTACAGCTCCGCTCTGGCACCTCCTCGACCTCGACAGCGCCGACCACGTCTATGTGGTGAGTGTGGTCAACCCTTCGCCGGACCAGACCGCGGAGGTTGATCTTGAGATCATCTCCTCAGAGGGGTTGAGCCGTGACCCGATTGAGCTGACCATCGCGCCGGGCGCGGTGAGCCAGGTTCGTTTGAGCGATGTGAGCAGGCTCAACGGACTGGGCTCCTACGGTATTGCTGCGCGGTCGTTGACGGGCCTCCCGATCGCGGTGATGCACGAGAGCATCGACCGGTCCGCCGAGCCTCCCCTCGCCGAGCCTCCCCTCGCCGAGCCTCCCCTCGCCGAGCCTGCCCCCGACGGTGCGGTCGACGGCGGGGTCGACGGAGCGGTCGACGGCGCGGTCGGTGGCGGGGTTGACGGTGCGGTCGGTGGCGGGGTTGACGGTGCGGTCGGTGGCGGGGTTGACGGTGCGGTCGGTGGCGGGGTTGACGGAGCGGTCGACGGTGCGGTCAACGTTGCGGTCGACGGCGGGGGTGACGGTGCGGTCGGTGGCGGGGTTGACGGAGCGGTCGACGGTGCGGTCGGTGGCGGGGAGTCGGTTGATCCCGGGCCGGCAGCGGAGCTTGGGCCGGAGATCGTCTCGGTGGCCGCAACCACCGGCCTCGACGTGAGCTCAACGAGATGGCTGGCTCCGTTGGACGGCGGGTCGCACTCGGTTGTGATCTTCAATCCGTCGGCTGAATCGATCGCCACTGTCGAGGTGGCGGTCCTTGATGAGCGGGGTCGCAGTCTGGTTGCTTCGATAGAGGTGGCTCCGCGGCGGCGGGTCTCGCTGGCCGCTTCAGAGCTCGGGTTCGAGCGCCCGATCGTGGAGGTTGTGTCCCGCTCGCCGGTGGTAGTCAGCCGGGATCTGGTCGGCGTGTCGCAGCATCAGCTGCTGCCCGGCGTCGTGGCCGCCGAGCCGTTGCCCGCCGACGCGCCCTGATCCGCGTATTCCACTCGTTCGTGCTGAACGAGCGCCGAACCGTTGCCCGCCGACGCGCCCTGATCCGCGGGTCTCGGGTTCGAGCGTCCGGTCGTGGAGGTTGTGTCTCGTTTGGCGGGCAAATTGTCGATTAGTGGGCCGGTGAAATGCTGATTAGTGCATGGGTAGAATGTCGATTAGTGTGCTGGTGAAATGCTGATTAGGCGGTACGGTCCAGTAATGCGAATCATTGCGAGACACATGCAGCCGAGGCTTGAGGAAGCTCTCGACAATTTCCGGGTGGTGATGCTCCACGGTGCCAGGCAATGCGGAAAGTCGACCCTCGCCCGCCTGGTTGCCGCCCAGCGGGGAGGCACCTACACCTCTCTCGACAATGAAGCGACCCGCCAAGCCGCCGCCGCAG
>JAHQYN010000021.1 GCA_024421085.1 Acidimicrobiia bacterium | reverse complement strand
GAGCCTTGCCGTCGATCAGCACGGTGCAGCAACCGCACTGTCCGGTGGGAGAGCAGCCGTCTTTGGGTGAGGTGACATCCAGTTCCTCGCGCAGGGCGCTCAGCAGGTGCGGATGGTTGCCCCGGATCGTGACCGGGGTTCCGTTCAATTCAAAGGTTGTCATGGCGCTGCTCGTCTCGGCGGGTGGGGCGTTTCGGCGGGTGGGGCGTTTCGATAGTTGGGGAGTTTCGGCGGTTGGGGTCAGCTTTCCTCGTCGGCTAGGCCTCGCAGTACATGCAACAATACGTTGGTTCCGGCCGCGATGTCGCCTGGTTCGGTGAACTCGAACGGGTTGTGCGATAGGCCCATCCAGCTCGGGGTGAAGATCATGGCGGTCGGACAGACCCGGGCAAGCATCTGCGCGTCGTGCCCGGCACCTGAAGGCATGCGCTTGACCGAATGCCCGAGCGCTTCGGCGGTGCAGGCAACCCGGTCGACAACTCTAGGGTCGAAGACGACCGGTTCGAAACGGGCCAGCGACCGCGAGGTGATCGTGACCTGTTCACTCTCGGCCAGCTCATCGCAGAACCGGGCGAGCTGTTTCTCTGCCTGCTGCAAGGTCATCTCATCAGTATTGCGGAGATCCACTGTGAGTGTGGCGTTCGCGGCCACCACGTTCACCAGGTTGGGGTGCAGCTTGATCTGCCCGACCGTCGCCACCTGGCGACCCCCAAGTTCAAGGGCCAGTTCACGCACATACGTGGCGATTCGCGCCGCCACATATCCGGGATCGCGCCTCAGGTTCATGGGTGTGGTGCCCGCATGGTTCGATTGGCCCTTGACGGTGATCTCGGTCCAGCTGATGCCTTGGACGCTCTCCACAGCCCCGATCGTGACTCCTTCGGCTTCCAGCACCGGCCCCTGTTCGATGTGCAGTTCCACGAAGGCGTGGGGTGCGGCCGCCGGACAGGGTGCTCCGCCCCGGTAACCGATCCGCTCGAGCTCCTCGCCGAGCACCGCCCCGTCGATGCCGACGGTGTCGAGACCCTCCTCAAGGCTCATTCCGCCCACATAGACGAGGCTGCCCAGCATGTCGGGCGGGAACCTCGAGCCCTCCTCGTCGCTGAAGAACCCCACCGCGAGCGGCCGGCGGGTGGACAGCCCGGCCTCGGCGATCGTCTCGACCACTTCGAGGCCGGCCAGCACTCCGAGGTTGCCGTCGTATCTTCCGCCGGTGCGGACAGTGTCGATGTGCGATCCCGTCATCACCGGATCGAGCGAGGTGTCAGTGTCTGGGCCCGCCCACACCGCGGTGACGTTGCCGATCCCGTCGATGGTGATCTCCATGCCGAGGTCGCGCATCCAGGTGACGACCAGATCCCGGCCCGCCTTGTCCTCGTCGGTCAGCGCCAGACGTGCGCAGCCGTCAGTGTTCTCGATCGCGCCGATCTGGGCGAGTTCGTCGATCCTGGCCATGAGCCGGTCAACGTTGATCCGAAGCTCGTCAACGTCCACAGCCGTATTCTTTCACCACGACCCGCAAAACGCCATGCCTACGCCGGTCTGCCGAGCAGGTCATGGCGACTCGGCGCGGCCGTCGGGTCCGCCGCGATCCTTGATGTCGATTCCTTCGACCGGCTCGTCGACCATGCTGAGAGGCCGTGTCTGGTCAGGCGGGGAGCAGCGCAGCGGGGCACCCCCGCCCAGTTGCGGGGCCGGCGCGGAACCGAATGATCGCGTTGCTCAACCAAGCAATTTGAGTTCAGCGGTTAGCCTTTGGGTAACTGTTGCTTCTATGCTTCGGGATGCCTGAGATCATGTTCGGGCCTCGGGTCCGGAAGTCCCCGTACCACGAGGCGACGGTGGCGGCGGGCGTCAGCGCCTTCACGGTCTACAACCACATGTACATGCCGATCTCTTTCGGTGATCCGGCTGAGGAGTATCGCCGTCTGACTGAGCGGGTGGCACTGTGGGATGTGGCCGCCCAACGCCAGATTGAGATTGTCGGCGGTGACGCCGCGGCATTCACCCAGTACCTGTCTGCCCGCAGCCTCGGGGGCCTGAAACCTGGTCGGGCTCGCTACGCGCCGATCTGTGACCACGAAGGCAACCTGATCAACGATCCGGTGGCGCTGTGTCTCGACGATGACCGGTTCTGGCTCTCGATCGCCGACAGCGACTTGGGGCTCTGGGCCAAGGCGGTGGCCGCGGAACGGGGTGCCGATGTGCGTGTCTTCGAGCCGGACGTCTCGCCGTTGGCGATTCAGGGGCCTCGCGCTGAAGACCTTGCCGTTGACCTGTTCGGTGCCGAGGTTGTCGGTGCGTTGGGCTTCTTTCACCATGTCGGCACAGACCTCGACGGGATCGAACTGGTTCTGTGCAGGTCTGGTTGGAGCAAGCAGAGCGGTTTTGAACTGTTCTTGACCGACGGCTCTCGGGGAGCGGAGCTCTGGGACACGGTGATGGCAGCCGGGGCCCGTTTCGGGATCGGGCCGGGTGCGCCCAATCCGGCTGAACGGGTCGAGAGCGGGCTGCTGTCGTATGGGTCGGACAACGATTCGACGACGAACCCGTTCGAGGCGGGGCTCGGGAGGTGGGTGGACCTTGACGGTGAACACGACTTCATCGGCAAGGCGGCTTTGCGGCGGCTCTTGGAGCGCGGTGTGGAGCGCAGTCTGGTCAACGTCTCGTTCGTCGATGCCGACGGTTCGCGCCTGGCCGGTGTCCTGCCCTTGGAACATCCCCGTTCGGCGCGGTTGGACGGGCAAGTCGTTGGTGAGCTTCGCAATGCTGTCTGGTCTCCGCGGCTGGGACACGGTATCGGTATCGCCTTGGTGGCCGTCGCCGCCGCGGTTCCCGGCACCTGCCTGGTGGTCGAGATCGATGGTGACTCATTCTCGGTGGTGGTCGCCCCCGAACCGTTCGGCACCCCCCGCCGCCCGATCCCCCCAAGCTGAGGCTCGGCGGTGGGAATCGGTTGGGTTTTCGGGTAGAAACAATGGTGTGCTGATCGTTGTTTCCCCGGCTAAGTCGCTGGACTACGAGTCGAAGCTGGTCACGAAGAAGCGCAGTGAGCCGCGGCTTTTGGACCGCAGCCGGGAGCTGGTCGAGGTGATGGCGCAGAAGCCACCGTCAGAACTCAGTGAGCTGATGTCGATCTCGCCGACGCTGGCCGAGCTCAACCACGAACGATTCGGGGATTTCCAGGTCTCGTTCACTGCCGAGAATGCTCGGCCTGCGGTGTTGGCCTTCAACGGCGACGTCTACCTGGGGATGGCGCCGCAGAGGTTCAGCGAACGCGACTTCACGCATGCGCAGAAGACGTTGCGGATCCTGTCGGGCCTCTACGGGGTGCTGCGGCCGCTGGACCTTATGCAGCCGTACCGGTTGGAGATGGGGAGCCGGGTGGCTACTGCCCGTGGCAGAGACCTGTACGGGTTCTGGGGCGATTCGATCACTGATCTGCTGAATGCTGATATCGAGGCGAGCCCGGGTGCGCGTGCGCTGATCAACCTGGCCTCGAACGAGTATTTCGGCGCGGTCAACCCCGGCCAGCTTCAGGCCCGGCTGGTGAGTCCGGTGTTCCTCGACTCCAAGAACGGTGCTGAGCCGAGGATCGTGAGCTTCTTCGCCAAGCGGGCACGCGGGTCGATGGCCGGTTGGATCATCCGCAATCGGGTTCGGTCACCGAAGGCCCTGACGGAGTTCGCCGAGGACGGTTACGAATACGATCCCGACCGTTCCAACGCCGACCGCCCCGTCTTCGTCCGCTAAACCCGCTCCTAGCCCCCCTGCTCAGTGCCGAAGACCGTGGGATTCAATGGGATCTTCGGCTGCTGCACTTCAGTTATGAACTTTATGTACAATTCTTAAAGTTTGTACTACCGATTTCAAATAGTACATAATTCATGTATATAATTTGTGGGTGGATCCGGACGAAGTAGCCGAACTTGCTAGCGTCGGCGAAACGCTCACCGTCGAGTTCAAGGGAGGCGGGGTCGGCCAAGACGACCTCGCAGAAGCCGTCGTGTGCCTGGCCAACGCCGACGGAGGCCGATTGCTGCTCGGAGTGACCGACAACGGCGCGATCAACGGGATCAACCCAGACAAGAAGGAATATGCCGATCCTCAGCGGCTCGCCGCAACAATCTCGACCCGTACAGAACCGCCAATCACGGTCGCTGTCGAAACGGTCACGGTCGAGAACGAACTCGTTGCTGTCATTGAGGTGCCCGCCTCAGATTCGGTTCACGCCACAAGCAGGGGCCGCTACGTTCGCCGAACTGTGGATGTCAAAGGCAGCCCGCAATGCCTGCCGATGCGTCCGCATGAGGTATTGGCGGCTGCGGCGGGCGAGACGGATTTCTCTCAGCGAGTGCTTGATGGGATCTTGTTGGAGGACCTTGACGGGAACGAACTGAACCGAATGCGCGGACTCGCCCGCCAAGGCGATGGTGACAATGCACTCAGTTCATTGTCGGACACTGAACTTCTGCGAGCGCTCAGCCTGGTGGATCGTGACGACCGGCTGACGGTCGGCGCCGTTCTACTGTTCGGGACGGCCGAAGCCATCCGTCGGCACGTTCCGGCCCACGAGATCGGCTTTCAAGAACTCGACGGCACTGAGATACGGGCGAATGAAATCAGCCACAACCCACTGCTGCGTGCCATGGCTCAGCTGGTCGAGCGTGTGGATGCTCGAAACACCGAGGAAGACGTTGAGGTCGGGCTGTTCCGTATTCCCTTGCCTCAATATGCGGAGTCCACGATTCGGGAGTTGATCGCCAATTCACTGGTGCATCGCGACTACACCAAGCTGGGGCCGACACTGGTCCGGATGAACGGGGGCTCGCTGACGGTCTCGAACCCGGGAGGGTTCCCACCTGGGGTCAACACGAGCAACTTGATGTCGGTAATGCCTCGCCCTCGTAATCCCGCTCTCGCCGAAGCCTTCAAACGGGCCGGTCTCGTCGACCGTGTCGGACGCGGGATCAGTCGGGTGTTCGAGCAACAGTTGTCACTCGGCAGACCACCGCCGGACTACAGCGGCAGCACGACCGACTCGGTGATCGTTCGCGTTCGATCCGGGCCCGCCGATTCTGACCTCGCAGGCTATATCGCCCAATTCCGCCGCTCGGGAGAGGAGTTGGACCTGCGGGATCTGCTCACACTGCACGAGATTCGGGCCGAACGCAGGATCACCACCGCTCGGGCCGCCGAGTTGTTTCAAATCGACACGTCTTCAGCTCGGGCCGAGCTCAATGCGCTCGTTGAACGGGGGTTGCTCGAGTCCCGCGGCGAGAGCAGGGCACGTACCTATCACATGTCCGCGGCCCTGTACCGGCAACTCGGCGAGCTGGCAGAGTATGTTCGTACCAAGGGGTTTGAGAAGATTCAGCAGCGGGAGATGGTGCTCACCTTTGTGGAGCGGCACGGTTCGATCAGCCGAGGCGAAGCCGCTGAGTTGTGCCAGATCGCTCCACTCCAGGCTGGACATCTCCTGCGGCAGTTGCGCGACAGCGGCGAACTCGCGATGACCGGGGAACGGCGCACAGCCAGATACACAGCACGCCCGAAGCACTCCTGACGCCCTGAGCCACCGCGAGGCGGTCACTAAGTTATGAACTTTATGTATAAAATTCAAAGTTTTCTCTACCGTTTTCGAATAGTACATAACGGATGTACTAAACGTCGCTACTGGGAGGGGTGGGGGTGGTTTTGGGGTTCCAGGTGCAGGTGAGGGTCGTTGTAGGGGTTGGCTCGGGCCAGGTCTTCGTTGAGGTCGGCACCGAGGCCGGGTGCCTGCGGCGGGATGACGTAGCCGTGGTGCCAGTCGATGGGGGTGGTGAGGAGGTCGGCGTAGAAGCCAGCGAAGGTCTGGATCACCTCGAGGATCAGGAAGTTGGGGGTGCAGGCGGCCAGGGCGATGTTGGCGAGCGCTTCGATCGGGCCGCAGTAGAGGTGCGGGGCGATCTGCACATGGTGGGTCTCGGCTATCGAGGCGATCTTCTTGGTCTCCAGGATTCCCCCGGACCGGCCGAGGGCGGGTTGAACGATGGCGGCGGCCTGGGCTTCGACTACTCGGGCGAACTCGTACTTGGTGGTGAGGCGCTCGCCGGTGGCGATCGGGATCGAGGTCTGGCGGGCGACTCTGGCCATCTCTTCGATGTTGTCGGGTGGTACGGGTTCTTCGAACCACATCGGGTCGTAGGGTTCGAGGGCTCGGGCGAGGCGGATGGCGCCTGCTGCGGTGAACTGGCCGTGGGTGCCGAAGAGCAGGTCGGCTCTGGTTCCCACCGCTTCTCGGATGGCGGCGACGAAGGCTCGGCTGCGTTCGATGTCTTCGAGGCTGGGCATGTGGCCGTCGTAGACGGTGTAGGGCCCGGCGGGGTCGAATTTCACTGCGGTGAACCCTCGTTCGACTTCTTCTGAGGCTCGTTGGGCTGCGAGTTCGGGGTCGTTGTAGACGCGGTTCTCGGTGTAGGGGTCGGTGCCGTCGGACGCGGAGGGGTACAGGTATGTGTAGCTGCGGAGCTGGCGGTGGACCTGGCCGCCGAGCAGTTCGTAGACGGGTTTGTCGACTGCTTTGCCGATGAGGTCCCAGCAGGCGATCTCGATTCCGCTGAGGACGCTGATGAGCGAGACATCGGGCCGGGCCGTGTAGCCCCGTCCGTAGACGTTGCGCCACAGGGCCTCGATGTGGAAGGGGTCGTGGCCGATGAGACAGCGCTCGCAGACGTCTTCGATCATGGCGGCAACGACATGCGGGTGGAAGGTGGCGGTGTAGACCTCTCCGTAGCCGACCGTTCCGTCGTCGGCGACGAGCTTCACGAAGATGAAGTACCGCCCACCGAACGAGGGCGGCGGGTTTGCGACCACGAACGTCTCAAATGCGTCAACCTTCACCCGGCCCTCCTCGTATGCCGTCGACCAGAGGCTAGTTGCCGAGCCGGGCCGGTGAAGCTCGGAGTGGGGAACCGCCTAGAGCTGATCTCAAGGTCGTGCCCGCAATGTCGTCTGGGCCAAGCGTTCGCACTTCTGCGCTCACCCGCGGAGTTCTTCGACGTGGCTTTCGATGCGTTGAGGGTTGACGGCGACACCTGGGGGCCTGTCAACTGTGGCGTCCATCGCTGCAGGCAGCCCGTTTGCGAGTTCAATGACGCGTTCACAGATTTCCGAGCGGGAGCGTCGCAGCTTTTCTGCGAGACCGACGAGACCCGATTCCTGCGGCGGCGGCGAGCTCTGCTTGGGTCAAGTCGCGCTCGGTGCGGATCGCTCAGATGGCGCAGCCCACCTCGAGGGGGCGAACGAGCGGCACTCGTGAGAGGCTGCTTGCTGATCCAGCGCCCGAGTACATCCAGAAAGGATATCGCCGATCAGTTACACGGCAAGATGCGATCGAACAGTTACACACACCTTCAGTAACCGAACGGCTACACGACCATAGGCATTTCCCCGAGCGAATCGGCGTGTCCGACAAGATCGTCAGCTCGACATCCCGAACGCACCCGAAACCGGCCGAGCGCCCTGACTCCCGCACGTACGGCGGTTTCAGCGCGCTGGTATAGGACTGATGACAGGGCTTCCCACGATCGGGCTTGACTTCACGTCGCCGCCGCCGGTTCCAGGTTCGGGGATCGAGCGGGTGAACGAACTTCTGGTGTCGGGGCGGCTGTTCCGCTGCGGCGAGACCGAGGTCGGCGAACTCGACGTGGCGGAGTTGGAGACGGCCTTCGCCCGGCTGGTCGGCAGCCGCTCCTGCGTCGCCTTCAACAGCAGCGGAGCGCCGCTGGCTGCGAGCCTCATGGCCCTTGGCGTCGGGGCGGGCGAGCCAGTCCTCAGACACCAGGAAGGACCTCTACCGCTGATCGAAGCCGGAGCCCGAATCCTTGAGTGCTCCGCGGAACTAGAACTCGACTATGTAGCGGGGAGTGAAGCTCCTCCGCATTGCTGTCGGCTTGCTCTTCTCAGAGTCGTCTGCGGCCATGGCTT
This sequence comes from Acidimicrobiia bacterium, assembly GCA_024421085.1. Lineage (GTDB taxonomy): Bacteria > Actinomycetota > Acidimicrobiia > Acidimicrobiales > Aldehydirespiratoraceae > VXYK01. The sequence continues at coordinate 31,277 of JAHQYN010000021.1, read as the reverse complement.
GTCCCCTACCAATCGGCTTGGTTGAGACGCAACAATGTGTTGTTGGTGGGTTAGTCTGCGACTTGCATGACACCGGGAGGTCGAATTGGGTTTGCTGGATGCTCTGTGGCCAAAACCCAGCCGAATCCCTGCGCGTCCCAGGTGCCGGTATCTGTTCATGGTGGCCCTGTTGGTACTGGCGTCCTGTGCTTTTGTAGACAACGAAGACCGAAACGCGGATACGGGCACCTCGGACGGCACCGGTGAACTCTCCGAGACGGGGGAGTCCATAACCACCGATGACCCGACGGTAAACGGATCCCGCGATCCCGACAGCACCGACGGGGCCGAATCGCCCGGGACAGCCAGGTCAGGGGACGATTGTCCACCTCATGAGCCCGACGACGCGGTCCTGTCCGATCTTGGGACGCGTCTGGCCGGTCTCGACCCAGCGCCGGCAAGCATCGAGATATCCAAGGTTCTGTACGGATGCGCCAACGAGGTCGGGCTTGCCTATGCCGACGATCCAGCCTCGGTGGTCACGCTCCAGTCCCGTGAGATTCAGGGGCCGTTGCTGCTGATAGGACGCTGGATCGACGACCCGCTGTTGGTTGAGCTCGAGCGTCTGGGGCCCGAACGGGTACTCACTGCGGGAATCCCGAGGCGGATTCTCCGCGTCACGTTCGGCGACTACGCCACCGAGTCTGTGACCATCGATCCCCAGGCGAGACTGTCGCGCGACGGTCTGTCCGGCGAGCGCGTGTGGTTGTTCGACAACTTTGCGCTGGCCGTGCCCATGGCGGCGATCGCTCACCAGATCGGGGTGCCGGTGATCACGGTGCCCAACGACATCGGAGGGGCCTCTGCTGAGGCGCGCGAGATGATCGCCGCGGCATCTGAGGTGGTACTCCTCTCAGACTTCGGCGAGGGCGCAACCCGGTACCTCGATCTGATCCGCCGCGGCGACGAGGCACCTGACGGTGGTGGTCTGCTGTTCGACTCCGAACCCCGCCGTCGCATGGTGGCCGTCTACGGCCATCCTCAGACCTCGAGTCTTGGAGTTCTCGGGGAGCAGGGTCCGCACGAGGCCGTCGAACGCCTCCGTTCCATTGCTCAGGGCTACGACGCGGACGGCATCGCGGTGCTGCCCACGTTCGAGATCATCGCCACCGTTGCTGCGGGCGACGCCGGCTACGGCGGCGACTTCTCCAATGAGACTGCTCTGGATGTGATCAGGCCCTGGATCGAGGTCGCTGCGGCCAACGGCATCTACGTGGTCTTGGACCTCCAGCCGGGACTGTCCGACTATCTGTCGCAGGCGAAGCTCTACGAGGAGTTCCTGCGGTTCCCCCATGTGGGTCTTGCGCTCGACCCTGAGTGGAGGCTCAAGCCGGGTCAACGTCATCTGCGCCAGATCGGCACCGTGGACGCGGCTGAGATCAACGAGGTTGTGCGGTGGCTGGCCGGGATCGTCCGTGAAGAGTCCCTTCCACAGAAACTGCTGGTGCTCCACCAGTTCAGGTTCTCCATGATCACGAACCGCCAACTCGTGCAGACGCCCCCCGAACTTGCGGTTCTGATCCACATGGACGGTCAGGGTCCCCTCCCGACCAAGTACAGCACCTGGAACGCCCTGACCGGCCTGCCTGACGCCGGCCAGTTCTACTGGGGTTGGAAGAACTTCTACGACGAGGACTCTCCGACCGCCACGCCCGCCGAGGTCCTAGCGCTCACCCCCACCCCCCTGTTCGTCTCCTACCAGTAACCCGCCTGTGGCTCAGGCGGTCAAGGGCGGGAGTTCATCGTCGACCGCAGATGCATGATGGCCGTGGCCGGGAAGCTGTGCTCCAGCGTCGACAAGGGAGCGAGCCCCTCTATGAGCCAAAAGGGAGACAGTGCGAGCGCATTCTCCCGCCAGCTTTTCGGCCCGCATCGCCGCGAAGCATCGCACCCCCGGTAGCGTTCGCGAAACTTCCCTCGAGCCTCGTCGATCTCGGTTTGGATCCATTGCGACGGTTGGTGGTGGAGATGGGGCAACCCGACTCGCCCATAGGCACCGGCCTCGACAGCGGCTAGGAACCGCAGCGCCAACCACCCGAGTAGCTACTTCGGCAGCGGCCCGAGCAATTCTCGTGCCCGCCGCGCGACATCGCCCGCTTGATCGTGAGAAACAGCCCGAACGCCTAACTCATCAAATACGTGCTCAGCGTCTACAAACGCTGGCGCGGGACGCGTAGGGAGCGCGGGCACGTAGACTACTTCGACAGCCACATCCGTTCCCGCATCGAACTCCCCCACAGGAGTGCAAACGCGACCTCCGGTGTGGAGCGCCTCTTGCACGGTCCATCCCCATGCCTTCACCTGCTCGGCGAGCGTAGCTTGGTCAGGAACCTGGAAGGACCAGGCCTGCGTTAGTTGAACGACCTGGCCGTTAGTGACGGCAAAGTCGAAGAGTGCTGCGTGATGAGGAGTCCTCAAGGTCACACGCTCCCGACGTTCCCTTCCTTTGGCGATCTCAAACTTGTCGTAGGCGCGACGCAACGCAGCAAGAGCTGTGTGCTTCTTCGTGAAGGAGTACTTGCGAACTGCAGGATCGAGCACCATCAGGTCGAAGACGCTCTCCAAAGCCTCGTCGGCCGACTCAGCGACCATCGGTACCGGTGCGCTCAGCTGAACGATGTTCTGGTGATCAGCGTGAAGACGCCAGAGCCAGTCCTCCGTTAACTCAACATCGGGCCCCAACAAGGACTGCGTTGCTGCTTCGAAGTTGTCGATCTCAATTCCAACACGATCGATGAACGACCAAACCGCATCGAGCGAGGCGTTCTCATCGATCGCGCGCGCACGCTTGGGGTTCTCGATTTGTCGCACTTGCCACTCCGATGACTCCTCACTGCCGACGATCGCTCCGACGTTCACAAACTCGCCCCGCGCCGGGTCCGGCACGAAACGGATAAGCGAATAGATGTACCTCACGGCGCTCCTCCCATTGATTCTAGTCTGGCAGCAACCTCAGGGGCTCTGCTCTCAAGAAACCAGCCGACTCTCTCTAACTCCAAGTCGCTCACCGGCCACGACTTGGGAATTCCGCTGAGAGTAGCGACAAGTTCGTCGTGTTTGGGCGTCTGGAGTCGCTCGGCACACGCCGCGATCTCTGCCGAGTCGAGGCCCTTTGGTGACCAACTCGCCTTGTGGGGCTCGCCTACTCGGTTGACCAACGCCTCAACGTCCCAAGTCGGGCCTGTCTCGGGCAGGTACCAGCCGTGGTCATGGCTGTACAGCTTGCGGTCCTCTGGCTCGGCATAGAGCCACTGCTCGTCACCACCCCAACACCAATCGTAGATGGCAAATGCTCCAACATGCCGTTGGGCATTGTCATCTCGTTCTCGATGCCGCAGCGACCGATCCTCAACGGCGTCCGTAACTGCTCGCGACGCATGGGCGTATCCCCTTTCGATCTTGGAGCCGGGCCGGAACTCCCACCCCTCGATCTCGGGGGGCAGGAAAACGATGGCCGAATCGCAGACCGGGGCGTCAATGAGCGCTCCAACCGCAGCGACGATGGCCTCTGTAACCGTGACGCGTTCATCCTGCTTGTTGTTCAAAGGCTTGACCCACCATTGTTCGCCATCACCGTCAGCAGCGAGGAAGGTCCCAGATCCGCCCCTCGGACTCGGCTTGATCGGGACCTTGATGACCGCCGGGTTGAGAGGGTCATCGCGCCCAGCCAGATTCCCCTCCCATTTGTCGAAGTCCACAGCCATACAGCAAGGCTATAGCCGTACGGCGTGACGAAGGACGTCCCACCCCGTGGACCCCATACCCGCCCCGTCCCTCAGATCACTGTCTCGATTGCTTTAGATGTCCATCGAAGGTGTCCAGTGTCTGCACCACGTGTTCCGGTCTGGCCCTAGTGGTTCGTCGGTTATTTGGTTGGGGCGTGTGCGGGGGCTGCGCCCCTAGCTGACGTGTTGGCGTTGTGCAAATGGATCGACCTTCACACCCCGACCCATCTCGACATCCACGTCGTCTTGGACAACCTCTCGGCGCACAAGTCCCAACCCGTAGGCAAATGGCTCGCCCACCCCCGCCGCGAGCGCTGGGACCTTCACTTCACCCCCACCAGCTCAAGGGGGGCCAACCTCGTCTAAGGCTGGTTTTCGATCCTCACCCGCAAAGCCCTCAAACCCCGGCCCTTCAACTCCGTCGCCGAACTCAAAACACCATCGAGCACTGGGCCGCGCACCCGAACCATGACCCCCAACCCCTCAAATGGACCAAAACCGCCGAACAGATCATCACCAAAGTCAAACGAGCCCGAACCGCCCTAGACAATACTACGACACACGACTAGTGATCGTAGGCGGTGAGGGATTGGGCGGGTCCGGGTTGGTGGGTGGTTTGGTTGTGCCTGGCGCTCACCCCCACCCCCCTGTTCGTCTCCTACCAGTAACCCGCCTGTGGCTCAGGCGGTCAGTGTCGCCAGGTAGGCGAGCACTTCGTGTTCGGACACGACATCGGCGTATTTGGCGTCGAGGTCGAACAGGTTGGATTCATGCACCGCCGCGTCTCGGTCTCCGCAGGCATCGCGCACCACGATCGGCACGAACCCGTGCTGGCAGGCATCGAGCGCCGTGGCCCTGACGCAACCGCTGGTGGAGACCCCGGTGCAGATCAGAGTGTCGACACCCATGGAGGTGAGAGTGGAAGCCAGCGAAGTGCCGAAGAATCCAGAGGCGTACTGCTTCACCACGACCACTTCACTGTCGGAGGGTTCGAGGCCGGCCCCGTACTTGCCGAGCGGGTTGCCTCTCACGAAGCATTCGAGGGCGCCGACCTTGCGGAAGAAGATCCCGCCGTCGGCCCCGCCGGGCTGGAACTCCACCCGGGTGTGCAGCACCGGGATCTGGGCGGTTCGGGCAGCGTTCAACACTCGCACACACGAGGCGCGGGCGTCCTCCACGCCAGCATGCAGCGGCGATGCCTCATCGAGGTACGCCCGGCAGAAGTCGATCACCACGAGCGCGGGCCGTTCCCCGAATCCCAGCCGGTTGTTGAACCCGGCACGGCGATAGTCGTCGAGCAACCCGTCGCCGGTCACCCCGTCGCCAACCATGCCCCCGCCGGTCACAGCGTCGCCAGTCACGCCCTCGCCGGTCACCCCGTCGCCAACCATGCCCCCGCCGGTCACAGCGTCGCCAGTCACGCCCTCGCCGGTCACCCCGTCGCCAACCATCCCCCCGCCGGTCACAGCGTCGCCAGTCACGCCCTCACCGGTCACAGCGTCGGTCATGGGGTCATGATCTGCATCAGCCGATGATCCCAGTGGCACGCAACTGAGCCAGAGACTCGGTGCTGAGCCCCAAGACACCGCCGAAGACCTCGTCGTTGTGCTCTCCCAGGGCCGGGCCCGACCAATCGACAGACCCCGGAGTGTCCGACATCTTCGGCACCACGTTCTGCATCGGCACCTCACCGAAATCATCGGTGTCGACCCAGACGATCGCCTCGCGGGCAGCGAAATGATCGTCGGCCAGCATCTCCGGGGCGCGGTAGATCTGACCGTTGGGGACGCTGTGTTCGTTGAGCAGTCGGTGCAGCTCCTCGGCGTCGACAGTGGCCGTCCACTCAGCAATCAGTTCGTCGAGTTCGAGCTGGTTGTCTCCTCGGGCGACGTGAGTGGCGAAACGAGGATCGTCACCCAATTCGGGGCGGCCCATGGCCTGCGCCAGCCGTCGCCACACAGTGTCCTGGTTGCCGGAGATCAGGTGGATCTTGTCGTCGCGGGTCGGATACGCGTTGGCCGGTGCGATGTTGGGAATCATCGAACCGGTGCGCTCCCGGATGAACCCGGCAACGTGGTATTCGGTCAGCAGCGACTCCATCACTGCCAGCACCGACTCATAGAGCGCGGCGTCGACGATCTGGCCCTTGCCGGTGCGCTCGCGGGCATGGATCGCGTTGAGGGTGCCGATCGTGGCGAACATGGCGGTGAGCGTGTCGCCGATGCTGATGCCGGTTCGGCTGGGCATCGAATCCGGGTCGCCAGTGGTGTAGCGGATCCCTCCCAGCGCCTCGCCGATTGCCCCGAAACCCGGCTGGGTCGAGTACGGCCCGGTCTGGCCGTAACCCGACACACGAGTCACGATCAGTCGCGGGTTGAGAGCCTGCAGGGCTTCGGGAGCAAGGCCCCATTTCTCGAGCGTGCCCGGCCGAAAGTTCTCCACCAGTACATCGGCGTCGGCCACCAACCGGCGCACCAGGTCCTGCCCTGCCGCTTCACGGAGGTTGATCGTGACGGACTTCTTGCCCCGACCGACCACCGGCCACCACAGCGACTTGCCGTCGGCTTTCTCCTGGCCCCAGGCGCGCATCGGGTCACCCGTTGCGGGAGGCTCGATCTTGATGACCTCGGCACCGTGGTCGGCCAGTTGTTGGCCGCAGAACGGCCCGGCCAGCAGCGTGCCCATCTCGATCACACGGATATCGGAAAGCGCCCCAGTCATGGGCTACCAGTATGCTCGGCGGTGTGACCGAGTGCATCCAGATCGTCGAGGTTGCGCCCCGAGACGGCTTGCAGGCCGACCCCGCCGATCTCAGCACGGCACAGAAAGTCGAACTCATCGAACGGCTGATTGCCGCAGGCCACAGCCGCATCGAGGCTGCCAGCTTCGTCAACCCCGCAGCAGTGCCGAAAATGGCCGACGGAGATGCGGTCATGGCCGCGGCGCCGAGGAACAGCGGCGTGAGTTACAGCGCCCTGGCGCTCAATGAGCGAGGCGTGCAGCGGGCAGTCGCCGCTGGTGTAGACGAGGTCTGCGGCGTGGTCGTCGCCACCGAGACGTTCTCCCAAGCCAACCAACGGGCCACGATCGCCGAGTCGATACAGCGCTGGCGCACCATCAGCGACACTGCCCGTGCGGCTGGGACCAAGACCGTGGTGACGGTCTCGGCGGTGTGCGGATGCCCCTATGAGGGACGGGTCGACCCCGGCAGGGTGCTCGACATAGTATCTGAGCTGGCCGACACGCAGCCTGACGAACTGGCCCTCGCCGACACGATCGGCGCGGGCGTGCCGACACAGGTCGGAGCTTTGTTCGCCGGTGCGGCGCAGCGGGCTCCGGGAGTCGCTTTGCGGGGGCATTTCCACAACACCCGCAACACTGCGTTGGCCAACGTCGCCGCGGCGATCGACGTTGGAGTGCGAATCTTCGACTCGAGCCTCGGCGGAGTCGGCGGGTGCCCGTTCGCACCAAGAGCCACCGGCAACGTGGCCACCGAAGACGTTGTGTACCTGCTGCATGAGATGGGCTATGACACCGGCCTGGACCTCGACGCCCTGATCGACGCCAGCACCTGGCTCGAAACCCAACTCGGCCATGGAGTGCCCAGCCTGGTCGCCAAGGCCGGCGGTTTCCCCCAGCCTCGCTGATCTCGCCAACCGCGCGCGCCAGACCGCACGGCCTGCCCGGTCAATGCCGTCCACACGGTCCGATCCAACCACCCGGTCGGTTCTATTCACGCCGATCGCACTGCCCACCCGGTCAGTGCCGTCCACAAGGTCCGATCCAACCACCCGGTCAATGCCGTCCACACCGTTGATGCACTTCACGTCGGTCTCTTTTGGTACTCGCCGGTCGGGTCGCCGACCACCAGCCCGTCAGCGAGGATTCGTTGGCCTCGCAACCAGACATGACGCACCTGGCCGTTGAGCTCCTGGCCCTCGAACGGCGTGTAGCCCTGGCTCGACTCCGACTCGGCGGCCGACACCACATGGCTCACCGACGGGTCCAACAGGGCGATGTCGGCGTCGAAACCGACGCCGATGGTTCCCTTGGTGCCGAGCCCGAACCGCCGGGCCGGGTTCCAGGCCAGCATGCGGGCCATGTCGACCAGACCCAAGCCCCGTCTGGTCCCCTCCGAATAGAGCCCGTTGAGCAGATACTCGGTTCCTCCGAAACCGCTCTTGGCAAGCCAGATGTCATCCGGATTCTCAGCGGACACCTTGGCCTCGGTGCGACAGCACGCGTGGTCGCTCACAACCCAGTCCAGTTCACCGGCGAGGACATGCTCCCAGAGCGCCTCCACATCCGCTCGGGGCCGGATCGGTGGGTTGACCTTCCCCCACGGGTCGCCGGAGGTCTCGATGTCCACCAGCAGATGCCCGATGGTGACCTCGTGGCGGAAATCGACGTTCTCGAAGCACCGCTGCATTCGCAGGGCCGCGTCCACGGCCTTGGCCGACGACAGGTGCAGCAGGTTGATGTTGACAACCTCGGTCTCATGGGCCAGATACGAGGCGATGGTGACCGCCAGCCCCTCGGAGTGCGCAGGTCTCGAATCCGAGTACGCGGCGAGCCCGGTCAGCTCCCCCGCCTCCTCGACCATCCTGGTGTAGGCAGTCATGATCTCAGCGGTTTCGCAGTGCAGTGACAGCGACAGCGCATCGGCGAGTTCCGGGTGGTTGCGGCGAGCCTCGGCGATGCCCCGCATGATGAACTCGAAGTGGGCGTAGTCGTAGCGTTCGCCGGGCGGAGTCATCAAGAACTCGGACTGGTCGTCGCTGGCGCCGTGCAGGCCGTGACCGCCGTAGAACATGAAGATCTTGAACGAGGTCACCCCGTGCTCTGTTGCCAGCATGGGGATCTCGTCTATGTGGCTCGCCTGCATGGGGGCCAGGTGGAAGGCATAGTCCACATGGCTGTTGCCTTGGATCTGTCGCAGCACCTCAGGGAAGAACTCGGCGTAGGGGCCGCCCCGGTTGAGGTAGTACTGACCGGTCCTCATGTAGTTGATCACCGTGGTCGTGCCACCCTGGGCGGCGGCCCGGCTCTCGCTTGCGGAATCGACCGGCAGCGGGTTGTAGATGCCCATGTGCGTGTGGGCATCGACCGACCCGGGAAAGGCGATGAGTCCCGATGCGTCGAACACCTCGGTCGAGGCGGGCGCGGCGGGCGCGGCGGCGGCGAGCCCCATGCCCAGAGCGCTGACCCTCCCGCCGCTGATCGCTATGTCTGTCTGGTCGACTGTGCCGACGTCTGGTCGGACCACGGTGGCGCCGGTGATGATCAGGTCGGTCATGGGCGCACCTCCGGCAGGCGGGTTCGTTGCAGAGGATCCAGCAGTCCGTCGACGGAGTCGATGTCGGAGAGGCCCGACAACCTCTCGTGGATTCTGGCCGCGACCTCGCTCGGCAACAGGCCCGCGGTGTTGTTGGTGTACTTGGCTGCCAGCTCCGACGTTGACAGGGGCCGGTTTGGTCCGCCCCGGTTGGCGAGAACCTCCTCCACCAATGTCTCGGCCGACGTGGTCGTGACGCTCAACCGGGCAGGGAGTTGGTTCGGGTATATCTCCATCAGCCGGGGGTCACCGGCGACATCGACCCGTGCCATCAGTTCACGACGAAGCGGGTCAGCTGCCAGCGCATCGCTGAAATCGTCCAGGCCAACGCCCAGCCCGGCGCCGCCCAGCAACCCGGCAACCACCGTGTAGGGGCCGCTGAACTGGGCTTGATACCCGGATTCGGGCTTCCGCTTGGCCTCGATCGGCTCGCCGATCGTCCGCACCGTCGGCGGTGCCACTTCCAGCGTGGCGCATACGACATCTGAGGCACACACTCCCCGGCGGCGCAGGGCCATGGCGGCGTCGATACCCGTGTGGGTGAAGTGGTTCGCTGGATACGGCTTGTAGAAGATCTCATCGCAATGCCAGCGGTCTGACAGCGCGGCGGTGACCGCGTCGAGGTTGGACTGGTCGCCCAGGAACGCCTGGAACAGCCCGAACCGGCCTTCGATAGCGGTCGGCGGTGCGGTGATGCCCCGCGCCGCGAGCTGGGCCGCGGTGACCCCGGCCCGGGCGGCCCAGCCGCAGTGGAGCCGTTTCACGGTCCCGCCAGCCCGGTTGGCTTCGATGATCCCGCTGGCCATGCTGCAGGCGATTCCCATGGCGTGGGCGATCCCGTCGCGGCCCAGTTGCAGCAGACGGCCGGCGGCGGCCGCCGATCCCACCGCGCCGCAGATGGAGGTGGCGTGTTGACCTCTCTCGAAGTACACCGACTGGCGGGCCTGCGGGTCGTATCCGCCCATGCCGAGGCGCACGGTCGTCTCCAGGCCCACCGCCACAGCATCAAGCAGGGCCGCCCCTGATGCCGACTGCCACTCGGCCACCGCCAGCGCCGCGGGCACCACCGGTGCGCTGGGGTGCAGGATCGACGGCAGGTGTGTGTCGTCGTAGTCCAGTGAGTGGGCCAGCACGCCGTTGACGAAGGCGGCCTCGGCTGCTGAGACGGCCCGTGGAGCACCGATGGCGGTGGCCTGGGGGGCCGTGCCCTGATCAACGGCGAACCCGATCACAGCTTGGGAGGTCTCCAGCGTCGAGGCCCGCCCGGCGATGCCCACGATGTCGATGATGCGCGAGCAGATGCCGGCTCGTACCTTTTCGGGCACCGGGCCGTCCGCCAGCCCCGCCAGTTGCGAGACGACCGTGCTCATGCGCGCGACCTCATGCGATGGCCAGCGGGCGGGCCGGGGCGCCGGTGGCGCCGTGGATGTTGAGATGGGAGAGCACGAACACGAACTCGTAGACTCCGGCGTCGGCCAGCCCGTCCAGTTCCAGAGCCTCGATGATGTTGATGCCCTGCTCCACCAGCAGGACGCGGTGAGCCGGAAGCAGAGCATGGCCCTGTCCAGCGGGGATGCATTCGAAGGCCAGAGTGTCGGCCCCGACGAGGGCTGCTCCCTGCTCAGCCAACCATTGCGCGCCGCTCTCACCGACTCCCGGCACTCCGCTGTCGGTGCCGCGGTAACGGTCGGGGTCGTCGAAGTAGGCACCCCAGCCGCTGCGTATAAGCACCGCGTCACCGGGGTACAGAGGCGTGCCTTGACGCGTCGCCGCGGCCTCGAGTTCGGTCACGCTGATCTCGTGGCCGCCGTTGCAAACCTCCTCCTCGCACAGCCCGGCGATGTCCAGCATCACACCGCGGCCCACGAACGGCTGCAGTTCCTGGATCCCCAGCACCTCGAAGTTCCCGCCCTCCTGGGCTTGGTGCGCGTCCACGCCGCCGTGCAGCAGGCCCTGGTGGCTGACATGGGCCAGCGCGTCCACATGTGTGCCGACGTGGCAGCCGGTCGTCAGCAGGTCGGCGGCCGCCGAAGAACCGTCTGCGCGCACTCGTTCGCCGTGGCGCCGGTCGAGGCAGTGGCGGAACATCGGGTGGTTCGGTGACTGGGCCATACCGTTTCGCATCGGGCGCCCGAGGTCGTACACGTCGGCTTCGGCGAGCATCCCCAATAGAGCGGCGACTGGCACTGAGTCTTCGGCGACTGGCACCGAACCAGCGGCGACTGGCACTGAGTCTTCGCCGACTGGCACCGAGTCTTCGACGGCCGGAACCGAACCAGCGGCGACTGGCACCGGGTCCTGCCTGCTCATGTGATCACTCCCCGATCCCGCAGATCCGCTAGTTGCTCGGCGCTGACCCCGGCAGCGGCCAACACCTCGTCGGTGTCTGCGCCCAAGGTCCGTCCAGGATGGCGGATCTCGCCGGGTGTGGCGGACAGACCGAACAGGACGTTCTGCATCCGCAGCGGACCCAGGTCGGGGTCATCGACGGTGACCACGGCTTCGCGTGCCTGCACCTGCGGATCAGCGACGTACTGCTCCACGTCGTACACCGGTGCGAGCGCCACGTCGGCGCCGGCGAATGCTTCAACGACTTCTTCGAGAGGGCGTCGACCGATCCATGCGGCCACGGCGTCGTCGATCTCGTCGGTGTGGGCGGCCCGGCCGGCACCGGTGGCGAACCATCCCTCACCTGCCAGATCGCCCCGGCCCACCAGCTCGATTGTTCGCCGGGCGACTGCGTCGGTGCTGCTCGACACTGCCACCCAGCGGCCGTCGGCAGTGAGGTAGGTGTTGCGGGGCGCGTTGTTCAGCGAGCGGTTGCCGCTGCGCCGCGCGACCTCGCCGGTCTGGTCCCAGGCGATGATGTGGGGTCCGAGCGCGGCGACGAGCGGTTCAAGGATCGACAGGTCGACGGTCTGTCCCTCCCCGGTGGCGTGGCGGTGGTGCAGCGCCATCAGCACCGCGGCGACTCCACTGACACCCGCGAAGCTGTCGGCGAGTCCGAAGGGGGGCAGCGTGGGGGGCCGGTCGGACTCGCCGGTCATGTGGGCGAACCCGCTCATGGCCTCGATCAAGGTCCCGAACGCAGGCCGTGCGGCATACGGGCCGGTCTGCCCGAATCCAGTGACTCGGCAAACAATCAGCCCAGGGTTGCGCGCCGACAGCACTTCGGGGCCCAGGCCCCAGCGCTCCAGGGTGCCGGGCCTGAAGTTCTCGATGACCACATCGGCGTCGGCTGCCAGGTTCAAGAACACCTCGGCACCGTCAGGGTGGTTCAGGTTCAGCCCCAGGCAACGCTTGTTGCGCGCCACGATCTTCCACCAGAGGCCGTGACCGTCCTTGTGGGTGCCGTGTCCCCGCATGCTGTCGCCTGTCTGGGGGTGCTCTATCTTGACCACGTCCGCGCCGAAGTCGGCCATGATCTGGCCTATCATCGGCCCGGCGATGACGGTGGAGGCATCGAGGACACGCAGGTCGGACAGAGGCCCGCTCATGCGGAACGTTGTTTCTCCCAGGGGAACATCGGCTCTAGTGTTCCGCAAAGTCGTGTATGTTGGCAACCTTTCCCAGCGGACACAGCCCTCACCAGCGAACATCCGCTAACCTCATTCCCCTGAGCGGAACAGCAGAATCAATGGACTCAGTCACGGGCACCAGCCGCAGCGTCGCCGCTATTGAGCGGGCCGCTGATGTGCTGTTCCTGTTCGCCAGATCACCGAGCAGCCTCGGTGTCACCGAGATCTCCAAGGAGCTCGGCGTGTCGAAGGCCGTAGTGCATCGGATCCTCACCTCGCTGCGTGAACGCGACCTCCTGACCACCGACCCCGAGACCCGGCGCTACGCACTCGGACCCGCAGTGCTCGAGCTGGCGACCGCATACCGCGACCGGCTCGACATCCGGACCCTGGCCCTCGACGAGATGCGCAGTCTCAGCGCCGCCACCGAGGAGACCGCGACTCTGTCGGTGCGCCACGGCAACCGGCGCGTCTACGTCGCCCAGATCACTCCTCCCCGTGAGGTCAAGATGACCGTGCCGATCGGCGGGTCGTTCCCGCTGCATGCCGGTGCTTCGTCCAAAGCGTTCTTGGCTTGGCTCAGCGAAGGCGAGATCGACCTCTATCTGGCCGAGAACTCACTCGACGCCATGACTGAGGCCACCATCGTCACCGTTGACGAACTGCGCGCCGAACTGGGACGTGTGCGCCAGCAGGGCTTTGCAGTGTCGCTCGGTGAGCGTCAGCACGACGCGGGCTCGGTCGCCGCGCCGATACTCGACCACAACCAGGCACCTGTCGCGGTGATCAGCGTCAGCGGGCCGATCGAGCGATTCCGCGACGAGATCGCCAGCTCAGCGGCTGCGGTGGTGGAAGTCACCCGAGCGCTGTCGACGAAACTCGGAGCCCGCCCCAGTGGCTGAACCTCCCCCGGTGGCAGACCGCTCGAGAGCGGGGGCAGTGAGTGTGGCCGAGGCCACCGGTGCGCCAACGACGACACCGGAGACCCGCGGCGATGTTTGAAATGATCCAGCCGGAAGACGCCTTGAGAGCGGCGGCAGTGAACGTGGTTGAGGTCGCCCGTGCCCTGACGACTACACCTCCAAACACGCGCCGATGCCTGAACTGACCCCGTTGAGCGACCGCTTGCGAGTTGCGGCGGCGCAATTCGCCACCGGCAGCGACCTCGACGAGAACCTTGCCACTTGCCTGCGAATGCTCGACGCTGCCGTCGCGCAAGGGGCCGATCTGGTGGTGCTGCCCGAGTTCTGCAACCACATCTCGGTCTACGACGATGCCGCGCACTGCCAGGCCGTCGCGGTGGCACTGGACGGCCCCTGGCTGCGCGCTTTTTCCCGACGGGTCGCCGAGCACGGCGTCTACGCAGCAATGGCCGTGACGATCCCCCGGCCCGACGGGAGGGTGACCGTTACCGGCCTGCTCTTCGACCCCGACGGGGAACTGCTGGCCAGTGCCGACAAGCAGATGCTGATGGGCAACGAACGGGCCTTCCTGAGCGCCGGCGCTGGGGCGCACCCGGTGGCCGACACCCGCTTCGGACCCGTCGGCCTGTATTCCTGCATGGACGGCGTGACCTTTGAGATACCGCGCACACTGGCGGTGCGGGGTGCCCGACTGTTGATGAACAACCTCAACTCGTTCGCCCGCGACGAAGCCTCACTGCACGTTCCGGTGCGGGCCGCCGAGAACGGCGTGTTCGTGGTGGCTGCCAACAAGGTCGGCCCGCTGTTGCCCGCAGACCGAGTGGGTGCTTTCAGCGAGGCGCTCGGCGTACCGCCCGAGACTCTCAACGGCGCCGGGGAGAGTCAGATCGTCGGTCCCGACGGCACGGTGTTGGCCATCGCGCCGCTGACCGGTGAAGCCGTGGTCATCGCCGACGTCGACCTTTCAGCGGTTGATCCTGGCCGGCTCTCAGGGCGCCGCCCGAAGGTGTACGCCCCACTGGCGCAGGCCGATACGGTCCAGCCGGCCTCCGGGTTGGCCTCCGAGGTTGTGGTCGCCTGCGTACCTGGAGCCCGAGCCAATCCGGGACTCATCGACGAGGCCTTCGCTTCGGGGGCGTCGCTGGTGGTCTTGCCGGAGCTGACACCGGTGCCGCCCGTAATCCCCGAGGGCATCCTGGTGGTGACCACCGTCTCAGGAGAATATCAACACAGCCCCGCCCAACACAGCCCCGCCCAACACAGCCCCGCCCAACACAGCCCCGCCCAACACAACCCCGCCCAACACAGCCCCGACCAACACAGCCCCCCCCAACACAGCCCCGCCCAACACAGGGGCCAGGTCTGGTCTGCACAGGGACTCGTTCACGAACAACTACAGATTCACCGCAGCAACCGTTACCCCCAAGTCACCGACCTCGGTGATTCGGTCGGTTTGTATCGGACTCCGTTCGGCGATCTGGCGGTGCTCATCGCCGATGACCACCGCTACCCCGAAGCGATGCGACTGGCTGCGGTGGCCGGTGCCCACATCGTTGTGGTGTGTTGGCAGCCTGAACACGCTTGGGAGTGCGACCTGGCTCTGCTGGAGCGGGCAGCCGAGAACCGAGTGAGCCTCGCGGCATGCGGTCCGGCGGGTTCGCCCGGTGCCGCGCTGCTGCTCGACCCGCCCGCTGATTCGCTCTGGAATCCACATCGATCCAGCGCCTACGACGGCACAATCAACACTCCCGAGACCATCCGCGCAAAGCCCGGCGACGGGATGTCGATTTCAACCTTGCACCCCGGTCGAGCACTGCATCGAGAGGTCTCCAAAAACACCGATCTGGTCGCCGGACGCCCCTGGCAAGCATCCGTCGTGCTCAGCGCGGCACCATCCAAAACGCCACCACAACCTCACCGTCCTCGGATCTCCTCGATGTAGTCGTCGCCGCTCTCGCTGCTCCCAAGGATGGCACACACACTCTCGACTGGCTTAGCACTGGGATCGGTTTCCTGCGCTCTCTGAACGGCAGTCACCGCAAGTTGGACACCTTCGTGTCTCTGGATGTGCGCGAGGGCCTCAAAGAGGTTGCGCGCATGGGGATTGCCTGACGGGCCGAACATGCGCATAAGGCTCTTGGGGGGCTTGTCGGTCAGGCTGGCGAGTTGGTCGAATCCGATGGTGGCGTTGATGTAGTCACGCAGGATGATCTTTCCGGTGTCGACATCTCCAGCGAGTAGGCACTCGATGCCTTCTTTCATTAGTGCTACCCGGAAGCTCTGATCGATCCGTGCTCGGGCTTGCACGGTGTTCTTGAACTCAGTTGTGAGCGGCATATTCATTCCTCCTTGGCTTTGCGTTGTTTGTATTCTCTCCATAGTTCACGAGCTTGCTTGATCTGTCGCTGTTGACGTGCCTTGGTGCCTCCCCCAAGCAAGATGATCAAGGTGTCGCCATCCCGGCCGAAATAAATCCTGTATCCCGGGCCGATGTGTACGCGACGTTCCAGAAGCCCCCCTCCGAGGGTCCTGACATCTGACAGGTTCCCCGCCTCCATCCTGGCGACCACTGTCCTGACTTTTGCGGCTGTGGTTGAATCGAGTCCGTCGAACTATCGGCCGAACGGACTGTGCCCCCGACCGTCAACGCACTCTGAGACTCTGTACATCCAATTATAGTACCATATATGTTGCCATTATGTTGCGGCCAGCAGCCGCAGACTGTACGGATTGGGCCTTCAGAAATCATCCCTGCGAACGCCCCCTGCCAATCTACGGCAGACACTCAACGCGGTGCCCTGGCCAGCACTGCTCGGGCTTGACGCACGACCGCGGCGTCGATGAACTTGCCGTCCACGATCAGCGCTGCTCGGCCCTCGGCGACCGCGGCTTCGTACGCGGCCACAACCGCGTCCGCCTGGGCGACAGCATCCGCTGTTGGAGTGAATGCAGCGTTGACCGCATCCACCTGGGCGGGGTGGATCACCGAGCGACCACCGAATCCGTGGCGGCGCAGCGATTCGCTGGTGGTGACCAGAGCGTCGTGGTCGTTGAGGTCGGTGGGCACCGGTCCGCAGGGGGACAGGAGTCCGCAACCGACCGACGCGACCACCACTCGGGTTCGGACCGGCCACATCTCCAGGGCATCCGCGGACGGTTCCATGCACATGTCGGCAGCTAAGTCGGCCTCTCCCAGAGCCAGGCGCACCACCGCGGGGATCGCCGCGATCTCATAGATGTCTCTAACGCCGATCGCCGACTCGATGAGGGCCATCACCGGGCTGCCGCCAAAATCGGCGGCGCAGGCCGAGGTGTCGGCCTTGGGAACCACCACCCCCGCGAAGTCCACCCCGTCGGCAACCAGTGAACGCACCATGGCCGCATCGTCGTCGAGCAGGTCGGGGCGGTTGTTGACCCGCACCCAAGCCGCTGCGCCGGAGTTGGCCCCCAGCCACGCCGAGACTGCTTCACGGGCCGTTGCCTTGGCTGATTCCGCGACCGCGTCCTCGAGGTCGCAGATGATGGCATCGGCTCCCGAGGCGAGCGCCTTGGCGAAGCGGTCGGCCCGGTCGCCCGGGACATAGAGCGTGGTGCGAGTCATGGTTTGGGGCATCTCGTTGCTGCTGCCAGATCTCAGACTGTAGCTGTCCGATCTCAGACTGTAGCGCAGCGTTGCGACCGCGCCGTCGCCTTCCGCTAGCTCCAGAGCGCGCAGATGGGGACCGCTTCGATTCCGTCGTCAAGCGTGAATTGGGCGGGCCCGGTGTGGAGCAGGACTCCTGCCTTGAATCGGTCGCCCAGTTGATCGCGCAGCCATATCAGGTGGCGGGCATCACGCAGTCTGGGCGCGCTGTGTGCCTTGATCTCCAATCCGACTACCCCGCGGGCACCTAGATCAGCGATCAGGTTGACCTCGTGCCTGCCGTCGCGATCGCGTAGGTGATAGAGCTGAGGTCGGAGCGGATCCAACACTGCCTCGGCGCGTAGCTGGTTCGTGACGAAAGTGTCGATGAGGCGGCCGAGCAGGGTGCCGTCGTTCATTACCAGATCCAAGTCGGCGCGAACGGACGCGCCCCAGAGCCCGGTGTCGGCGACGAAGCGTTTGGGGGACCGGGCCAGTCGTTTCAGACGGTTGCTGCTCCATGCCGGAAGTTCGGCGATGACCCCGATGTCGGTCAGCAGTTTGGTGTGCGAGCGTGCGGTGCGCCGATCGATGCCAACTGCTTGGTACAGCGTATTCTCGTTGAAGATGCCTGCCGAGTTCAGAGCATAGGCTTGAAAGAACTCCGCGAGTTTCGTATGGGACTGATCGCCGGGTACGTCATGGGCGAGCATCTGTTCGATGTAGCTCCGCATCCAGTCGTCGCGGACACTGCCTGCCAGGGCGATTGACTCCGGGAAACCTCCCACCAAGGCAATCTTGGCGTAGTCGCGCAGATCGGGAGGATTTTCCGGCAAGACAAAGGACTTTCCGCTCAGATGGCGGCTGACGAAGAAACCTGGCGGTCTTGCGAGTTGCTCGCGCACTGCGAGCGGGTGCATGGCAACCCTGATCAATCGTCCCGTCCCGGGCCAAAGGACCGGATCGTTCTCGGACCGGACCGATCCCGTCAGAATGAACCGGCCGGGCCGGCGCTCAGCATCAACGGCCCGCTTGACCGCACCAAGCACGCCCGGGCATGCCTGCCACTCGTCGAGCAGAACAGGCTCGGCGCGGCCACGCAACGCGGCATCGGGGTCGGCCTCGAACGGGTAGGCCTCGGGCGGCTTGTCCAAACGGACCACACTGGAGGCGTGTCGCATCGCGGTAGTGGTTTTCCCAGAGGCCCGCGCGCCGGTGATCATCACCGCGGGAGCGGCGGTCAGCACTTCTCTGAGCCAGGGATCCACCAAGCGGATGAGGTACTCCACGGGGGCAGCGTACCCTGCGGCAACACTACGATGTCGGTTTTGCGCATATGTTGATGCCGTTTTGGCGCAGGTTCCGATGCCGAAATCGCGCAGGTTCCGATGCCGATTTGGCGCAACTCTTGAGGTTCCCATGTTGCGGCGACGGTGGTTTGTTGACGCTCGTCGCTGCTCAGCCCTACTGTGGGGCAGAACGAAACGGTGTTCCGCTTGACGGAACACCCTTACTCTGACGATCCTGGAGAACCTATGCGCGAGACGTTGCAGGGCGTCCAAGACATCTTCGACGAGCGAGTCCCGACAGACGCTAAGGCAACCTTCGACCGGCTCTGGTCGATCACCTGCGAGGTCATGGCTAAGATTGAAGCCCGGTTCGAGCTGACCCGAGACCCGAGCACCACCGACCTGGAGTCGTATCGGGGCAGCACGGAGTACCCCGCTGGCCGGCTCGCCGCCTACAGCGGACCCGAGATGGACTGGCTGATCCACTCCTGGATCGGCAACCCGCCCATCGGTTTCACCAACATGCATGTGACCGCCTGGCTCGGCCCCCATATCGACGTGCCCCATCTCGGCATCGCTTGGGGGACCCTGCCCGACCTGTGGTTCTACATTGACTACAACCGCCGGTCCGACCTGATGCTCGACACCGAGGCGCTCGACAAATACTACGAACCGCTCAACGAGGAGTTCCTGGCGCTGCGAGCCGACGAGGGGCTGGCACCGTTCACCTCGAGGGCCCTGTACATCCGCGCGGCGCTCAGCGACGTGGCCGTCTGCTTCACCACCCCCAACCGCACCCACGACGAGGCGCGGCTCGACCAGGTGAGCGAACTCGCTCACCGCCGTGTCGACCAGTGGCTGCGGTGGGTCGACGAGGCCGAACCCGTGCCGCAGCGGCGTCGGGCACAGCTTGCCGCGGACGACCTGGCCCGGCGGCGCACCATCGCCCAACGGGACCCGGCCAATGTGATGGCGGTACGGTTCTTCGGCCAGGAGCTGACCGATCGCCTGGTGCGGGCCCTGTGGGGCGGCGACCGACACCTGCCGAGACCTGCCTGAAGGAGGATTCCATGTTCATAAAGAACCACTGGTACGCAGTCGAGTTCGGTTCAGAGGTCGCTGCCGAACCGGTGCTCGCCCGAGTGCACGGCCACGACCTGGTGCTGTGGCGCAGCCACGACGGCACGGTCAATGCCCAGTCCGACCTGTGCGTGCACCGCGGCGGTTCGCTGGCCGGGGGCAAGGTTGTTGGCAACTGTGTGCAATGCCCCTACCACGGATGGCGCTACGGTGCCGACGGTGCGTGCGTGGAGATCCCGGCGAACCGCCATGGTCTGCCGATCCCCCGCAAGGCCCGGATCGACACCTACCCCTGTGTCGAGCGCTACGGCTTCGTGTGGGTCTTCCTAGGCGACCTTGCTGCCGAGCAGCGTCCGCCGCTGCCTGTGCTCGACGGGCTCGAGGAGCACACCGAGGCCAAAGCGGCGGGTTACCGGGCGATATTCGGGGAGTTCACCTGGAATGCCAACTACGACCGGGTGTTGGAGAACGCTGTGGACATCGCCCACACGCCCTTCGTGCACTCCGGTTCGTTCGGCAACGCCGAGCAGCCCGAGATCGAGGAGTTCGATCTGCAAGAGGAACGCAAGGACGGTTTCCTGGCCTCGGTGACTGCCACGGTCGACCTTGAGCCTCCCCGTCCGTCTGGGCTGTGGAAGTTCATCTCCTCCAAGGAGCGCCCCCCGGTCAGCACCACCACCGGCTTCTATCCGCCCAACGTGTCGCTGCTGATCGTGCGTCTGCCGATGGGTGAGATACGCATCTTCACCGCGGCGGTCCCCCGCAGCGAGCATGTCACGGTCTCGAAGTTCGCCATGCTGCGCACGTTCTTCACAGGCGGTTGGGCCGACAAGAACTCCATGCAGCGCACGATCAAGATCTTCCGGGAGGACCAGCCGACCGTGGAGGGGCAGCGTCCCGAGTTGTTGCCCTTCGACCTGTCGGCCGAGCTTCATGTCAAGTCCGACTCGATCCAGTTGGCCTACCGGCGCTGGCGCTCTGAGCAGATCAACCGGGGCTGGGGCCTTGAAGTGCTGCCTGATGAGACGGCTATGCGGGCCGCTGCGGTCATTCCCTCCCCGGCCCGCGCCAGTGACCCCGAGTTGGCCAACGCTTGGGTCTTCCCGACCGTCGCCGAGGCCGCGTCATCGCAAACCGGCACCGGGTCCCCCCAATGAGGCCCGCCCAGGCGCGAGCCGACCGAACCAGTGCCGGTCAGGTGGGAACCGAGCGATGAGTCTGTCGGCTGATTTGTGCCTCGGGACCGTCGAGGCGATCGAGACTCGCCTGGGTCTGGCCGAGACCGTGAACACACCGCTGGTCTCGGTGCTGGACGGTTCGCCGGTCGGCGTTCATCGGGTGCTGTCACGCGACGGCGTGGCCGAGTTGGTCTATGTGGGCATGACCGTCGAAGCGTTCGGTCTCGACAGCCACATGTGCTTCGCGTTCACGCCGCCCCACAGCCCGGTCCCCCATTTCACGGTGGACTCGGTGTTGGCCGGTCCCCACTACGCGTTTCACCTTGATCTGATCCCCCGCCTCGACCCGGGCGCGAACCTGGCCTACATCGACCACTGCTACGGCCCGCTCACCGAGACCCACGACGCGGTCGTGGAGATGGAGGGGTTGGCACCCGCACATCTATCGCCGCGGCAATGGCAGCTGATGTCGGCCTGGATGCTGGCCCATCGCGCCGACGAGGACGGTTTCGCGGGCGTGTTCGACGCGGTGGCCGACTACCGCGACCACTGGCTCGACCTGGTGGCCGAAGGTGTGCCCGGCAATGCCCTCGGTGGCGCCACCGCGAAGGACTTGGACAGGCGCGACCTCCGCAACCGTGAAGCCGTCTTCAGCCCCGAGGTCGATCCCGTTTGGGCCCGCGTGGATCAGCTGCTCGGCCCGGCGACGAGCGCCTCGATCCGCACAAGCCTGAAATCCGCCGCCCGCACCTGAGAACGACCCGACCAACCGCCCGACCGCAACCGACCGACCGACCGCAACGAGAACGGAGACCACCAATGAGCGAGACCGAAGCCTCTGAATGGCAGCAGCGCATCACCGGTGAGTGGTACGGCCTGCCGTCGGTCTTCGATGCCGACGGAAGCCACACCGGGTTCAACAAGGTCAGCCGGGCCAGCGTGTTCGCCGACGGCAACGTCACCTACTGGATGCAGTGCAACTTCATGAACACCGGCCCGCTGCGCAACCGTTTCGAGATCCGCGACTTCGAGTTCAGCGTGGACGATCAGGGCAACGACCGCATCTACCAGGGGCCCGATTTCTACGGGGCGGGCCATCCCTACGGGTCGCTGGTGGACTCGCACTACTACTCGCCGGGATGGCGGGCCGATCTGAACACGATGAACCAGATACTGCCCGACGGCGTGACCCAAGTCTATTCGTCGCTGCTGTATGAGGGGCCGACCCTGTTCGCGGTGTTCAACGGGGTGTACCTCAACGCCCACGACTACGACACCAACGCCGAGACCAGAGAATGGATCGACGGCCATATCGAGGCCGAACGGGAGCTGGCCTCGTGGCCGCACACCGTGCCGGACCGGGTCGGCGGCGAATGGACCGGCCAATGCGAGGTGTTCGGGGCCGACCAGCAGCGCCGGGGCACAGTGGATGTGCGCCTGCGCAACGACCCCATCGACCTGGTGCGAGCCGACTGCACTCTGGAGATGTCGGGGGCGGTCGACCGTTCCGTGAGCTACATCCGGACCCGCTCCGGCGGCAACCGCTACACCTACGACGGCCCCGACCTGTGGGGCAACGCCATCGCCTACGGTCGGGCGCTGTACACATCGCAGCACCATGCGAGCGAGGCGTTCAAGGTCAAGGGGCGGGAGTTCATCCTCGACCGCAGCCACACGATGGCCGTGGCCTGGAAGCTCTACTGCGGCGACCGCATGACCGACATCGTGTTCGGCCCCCTCGACTGGTCGTCTGACTGAGACGCCGACCTGCCGTCGCCGGAACGGACCACGACCGACGGCATCCTGTAGTCAGGCCTCACGCGGCGGTCGGCACGAGTTCTGCCGGCGGCGACCTCGCCTGCACCACTGCACCCGGTAGTCAGGCACTGCGCGGTTGTCGGTGCCTCATGTACCGTGTTGCCGATGGTTCTGCTGGACGCGAAAGACGCGCTGAGTGCATCCGGGGAGGGGCCCGACCGGTGGCAGCTGTGCCGTGCGGGCATCGTCAACGTCTACCAGTACGAGAACGAGGTGCTGCATTTCGCCGGGGGGCGGTTGCTGCTGCGGGGCGTCAACGGTTCGGGAAAGTCCACGGCGATGAACATGCTGCTGCCGTTCCTGCTGACCGCCCGGCAGCGGGGGATCGACGCCGCAGGCGAGCAGGTCGGCATCCTCAAGTCGTGGATGCTCGACGGGCGCGACGATCCCCAACCGGTCGGCTATCTGTGGGTCGAGTTCGAACGCGGCGGCGAGCATTTCACCTGCGGTTGCGGCATCAAGGCCAATCGGGCCTCAGACAATGTCACCACCTGGTGGTTCGTTTCTCCCAAGCGGGTCGGTATTGACTTCGGGCTGGTCAGGGGCCAAGTCCCGCTTAGCGCTGACGCCCTGCGGGCGGTGCTCGACGAAGGCACTGTGTACCCCGCACGGCAGCGCCGCGACTACCGGCGCGAGATCGAGCGCCGGCTGTTCGGCGGCGCGTCGATCGACGAGCACATCGGCCTGATCCACCTGGTGCGCGATCCCCGTGTCGGCGACCGGATAGACGTCGATCTCCCGCAACGACTCGTAGACGTGCTTCCCCGGCTCTCCGAGCAGGCCCTTGCCGAAGCCGCACAGCCCCTCGACGACCTCGAGGAGCACCGCCGCAACGTCACCGCACTCGAAAGGACTGTGGCTGCTGTCGACGGCCTGCTCGCCGTCTACCGCTCCTACTGTGTCGGCGACCTGCGCCGGCGGACCGACGAGGGGGCCGACCGGCTCAACGCGCTGCGCCGCCGAGCCCGCGACGAGAAGCAGGCTCAAGGGGCTGTCAGGGACGCTGAGGCCGAGGTTGAACGGCTGGACGGGGAGATCGCCCGTCTCGACCGTGAGATCAAGCTTCTGGGAAGCCAGATCACCGCGCTTGAGGAGTCCCAGGCCTACAAGTCGGGCCAGGAGCTCGCCACCTTGGAAGAACTCGTGCATGATCTCGACCGGCAGAGCGCAAGAGCCAGAGCACGCGTCGCGGACTGCACCGGGCGGGCCGACGACCAAGGAACCCAGGTCAAGGCTGCACAGGTGCGCAGCAGAGGCGACTTGGACCAACTGAACCAGGCTCTGGCAGGCGCGGCACAGCTCGCAACAAGATGCGGGCTGGCCGCCGGCCCGTTGGGCCCCGCACAGATATCTGAGGCGGCCCTCGACAGCCTCGCCGCGAACGAACCGGCCGCGCCCTTCGACTCCACCGCGGTCGACTGCGGCCTCGACGACTCCCATGGAGCGCTCAGCCGGCGCCGCGGCGACCTCGCCGAGGTGGACGACGCCCGTCGCCAACTCGACGAAGCAGTCGAGTTGCAGCGCCGCGCCGACACGGTGCTCGAAGCCGCCGAAGCCGCCGCCCGCAGTGCCGGCGAAAGGCTCGCTCAACGGACCCGGGCACTGGCCGCAGCAAAGCGGGCGTGGCAGGAGCAGGCCGGGCTCTGGGCGTCGAGAGCCCTGCCGCTGCTGTCGGCCACGGCGGTCGAGTCGACCGTCGTCGAGACCCTCGCTGGCGCCGAGACAACCGCGGTCGGCACCGCTCCACAGGACCTCGCAGCGCAACTGCGCGCAGCTGCTGCCGCCCTCGTCGCCCATTGGGTCGACGCCGTCGCCGCCTGCGAGCACCGGCTGGCAGCCGAGCGGACCGCGCAAGACGACGCGCAGGCACTCGTGGACAGACTCGCCGCGCAGACCGAGCCCGATCCGCCCCACTTCGAGTGGCAGGCCGTTGCCGACCACTGCATCGCCGACCTGATCGATTTTGACCCGCGCCTGAATGACAGCAGCAGGGCCGGCCTCGAGGCCGCGCTCGAGGCCTCCGGACTGCTCGCGGCCCGCCTCGCCGACAACGGTGGTGCCGAGTTGGTCAACGGTGAACTCGTCGCCGTCTCCGCCGGCCGTGTCGAGAGCCCGCTGAGCGACCTGTTGCGCGTGACAATTCCAGACCGCTTGGCCGGGGTGGTGGACGCTGGCCAGGTCGCCGAGTTGCTCGACTCGATCTCCGCGGACTCCTCTGCTCGCACTGCCACCGCCGCGGGTGTCGACGGGGCCTTCCGCGTCGGCGGGCTCGAAGGCCGCCACCTCAAAGAACGCGCCGAGTTCATCGGCGCGACCGCCCGCCGCGAGGCGCTCGACCGCGAACGGAGCACCGCCGCCGAGGCCCTGCGGCAGGCCAGAGCCGCGGCCGACGCCACCGAGACCGAACTCTCTGCGCTGGCAGAATCGCTCGGCGCCGCCCGCCGGCTGCAGGCCGAAGTTCCGGGCACCTCGGCGATAGAGGAGGCGACAGGCGCCCTCAACGATGCCGATGCCGCAGCCGGCGAGGCCCGAACGGCCAGTTCAGAGGCTGCCGAACGGGCCGCCGAGGCCGAGCGCGCAGCCGTCGCGGCGGCCGACGATCTGCAACGCCGTGCGTTCACCCTGAGCCTGCCCAGCGATGCCGACGGCCTGGCGTCGTTTCGGGCGGACCTGCGCGAGTTGGGTGAGACCCTGGAGCGCTGCCGCTCCCACAGCGCCGTCACAGCCAGGTCGGCTGAGGCCTGGGCCGCCGCCGCCAAGCGCTGGCGAACCGCAGCCGCAGACCTCCGTGCCGAGCAGCAGGAACACGAGCGGATCACCGACCAGCACGCAAGGCAGAGCCAGAGGCTCGCCACCATCAGGCGCAGCATCGGCGACGACTACCAGAATGTCGTCGCCGAGCGGGACGAACGGAGAGCCGAGCTGACAGCAGCAGAGACTCGCCTGCCCGCGGTTCGCGGCGACCGCGAGACCGCATTCGAGCGGCTCGCGAAGTCTCGGGCCGACGCTGGACTCGCCGCTGCGAGCCGGGAGCGTGCTGAACGCGAATGCGAGGAGATGCGCCACTCGCTGGCCGAGGCTGTCGCGACTCCCGGCGTGCTCGAAGCCGTGGTGTCGCCGGTCGGCTCAACCACGGTCGAACCTGTCTGCACAGCACACGGCGGCAGCGAGGGACTCAAGGAACTGATCGGCGAGATCGAGCGGCTGCTTGGCACCGGGCACGGGCACGGCGCAACCGCCGCCGGCGCCGACTCCGCGGCCGGACCGGCCGATGTCAACAGCGTGCTTGCATCGCTGCGGCAGCGGCGCGACTCCCTCGGCAGCGGCTGGGGTGCCCAGGGCCGCTACATCGAACCCCCGCTTCCGCCCCGCCTGGAGGGCGCCCGGCCGGCGGGGACCCCGCGCCCCGCTACATCGACCCCCTGCTGCCGCTCGTCGTGGAGGTCGCCGGTCCGGCGGGCAGGGCGACCCTGGCCCGGGCGGCAGGGACGGTGTCTGAGCAGCACCGACAACTCGCCGGGTTGCTCGACCAGAAGCAGTCCGACGCTCTGCGCGAGCTGCTGCAGGGCCTGATCGCCGCCGAGATCGCCGAGAAGGCGCACGGGGCCGAGAGTCTCGTCGAGTCGATGAACGAGAGGCTCTCCAGCGTCGCAACCGCTCACGATGTGGGCGTCCGGCTGCGCTGGCGGCTCTCCCCGGAACTCGACCCGTCAACGGCGCGCATGGTCGACCTGCTCGCCAAACGGCCCGACCTCCGTCTGCCCGATGACCAGCGCGAACTGCGCACCCTCCTCTCAGAGCGGCTCGCCGAAGCCCGAGCGCAGGATCCCGACGGCTCCTACCGGCAACTGATCGCCGAGACGCTCAACTACAAGCAGTGGTATGAGATGGCGGTGATGGTGCGGCGCGGCGGCGGCAATGAGACGCGCCTCGGACGCAGAACACCGCTGTCGGAGGGAGAGAAGAAGATCGTCACCTACCTGACGCTGTTCGCCGCAGTCGCCGCCTCGCACGACGCGCTGGACGCTCAGCGGCCCGGCAGCGACCCGGACCGTTCAGGCATCGCCAGATTCGTGCTTCTCGACGACGCTTTCGCGAAGGTGTCTGAGGACAACCACGCCGACCTCTTCGGCCTTATCGTCGCCCTCGACCTCGACCTGATCGCCACCAGCGAACGGCTCTGGGGCACCCACGGGACCGTCCCGCAACTGGCCATAACCGAAGTCGTCCGAGATGCCGACCTCAAGACCATCCTGCTGGAGCATTACAACTGGGACGGCACCGCACTGTCACGACGGACGACGCGGTGACCGGCGCGGTGACCGACGCGGTGACGGACGCGGTGACGGACGCGGGGACCGGCGCGGGGACCGGCGCGCAACCTGCCCGAGACGGGCCGAAGACCGCCGAGGGCGCGTACCCGGCGAGCAGCGACGGAGACGACGGACCGGGCCGGGTCCGACAGTTGTTCAGCTATCTCACAAGCCCGGAATGGCAGGACTACCGCACGATTCTAGTCGTCTTCGCCGGCACCTTCTTCGCTGAGTTCACCGCCGAGGATGTGGCCGCGCACCCGGCCGTCGCCGCCGCCAGAATCGATCCGGGGGCGGTTGCAAACCGGCTCGAGAGCCTGCGCCGCTGGGGCAACCTGACGGTGTCCGCCGACGTCGGGGCGCCGTCGAGCGTGGAGGACTACTACCGCCGACACAACCGCTACCTGATCACTCGCGCTGGCCAGCAGGTCCATGAGCTGGTCGAAGATGTGCTGGCGACCGCTGAGGAGATCGGCGACGTGCAGACTGGCCGGCTCCGCGACCTCCACCGCTCGCTGCGGGAGCTGGCCCAACAGATCAGCGCCGGTCCCGACCGCGTCGATCTGGCCGACCGGGTGCGCCATGTGTTCGACCTCCATGAGCGGTTCACCAGCGAGCTGACCCAATTCTTCGTGCAGCTCAACTCGTGGCAGAACCGCTACGACCTCGATGCCGAGGAGATCCAGCTCTTCGCCACGGTGCTCGTCGGCTACATCTCCGAGAAGCTCGGCGAGATCGAGAACATGACCCACCCGATCGCCCGCAGCCTCGACGAGGTGCTGGCGCAGATCGACGTTTTGATCCCCGAGCTGCAGACCGGGCTCGCAGCCCGC
This sequence comes from Acidimicrobiia bacterium, assembly GCA_024421085.1. Classification (GTDB taxonomy): domain Bacteria; phylum Actinomycetota; class Acidimicrobiia; order Acidimicrobiales; family Aldehydirespiratoraceae; genus VXYK01. The sequence goes on along the minus strand of JAHQYN010000021.1, from coordinate 3,604 downwards.
GTGGGCGACGCCGGCCTGGCCCGAAGCGCCGCCGTCCGCCGCCACAAGGGCGCCGACCGCGAGGACTGGGACCATCTGGCCGCTTGGTTCCGCCCGCCTCCGGGGCTCCCCTCCCGGCTCGACCAGCTAACCCGGCAGGCCGTGGCGGCAGCGCGGACGCTGACCACGAACGTGACCCGCCTCTCGCGTGTCGGACTGGGCACGGCATCGCGGCGTTCCGATTTCGTGAAACTGGCCGGTTTCTTCGACCGGGCCGCCAGCTCCCGCGAAGCCCACCGGATCGCCGATGCCGCGTTCGGGCTCGGCGCCTGTCGCTGCATCGGCGCGCTGTCCGCCGACGCCGACGACCCCGCCCCGACGACCGCCCCATGGCAGGACGCGCCCCGCGCCGTCGTCCCGGTCTCGCTGCAAGAGCGCGGCGAACGCATCCAGAGGGGCGCTGCCACACCGCTGCGGGACCGCCGCAGCGAGCGGGAGCGGATCAGGCGGCGACGAGAGCGGGACCGCGTGGCCAGAGAGGCCGTGGCCGCCGAACTTCTGGCCCGCGCCGACGAGACCGGTCGGCTCGACGGAGCGCAGCTTCCCGACCCATCCTTCGCCATGCTGCGCGACCTGCTGAGCCGCAGTTGGCAACAATCCTCCCCCGGCGAACGCGTCCGCTCAACTGAAGCCGACGGGGTCCGCTGCGAAGTGCGCCGAACCGGCGAGGGGCCGACCGTCGTTGAGTGCTCCGAGGGCAGACTCACCCTGCACGGCCTTGAAGTAATCGTGACCCCGGCTGCAAACACCGTGGCAGCAGAAACCGCGGCAGGCACGACGGCAGGCACCCCGGCAGCAACCACCGCGGCGAGTACCGCCGCAGCGAGCACCGTGGCAGCAGAAACCGCGGCAGGCGCGACGGCGGCAGATCAGGGGCCCGATGCCGCAGGACTGGGAACCCCGCTGTGAGCGTCCGCAACGCTGCCGAGGCGCGCCGCGCGGCTGAGCTCCGAAGCGCCGCCCGGATGCTCGCGGCCCAACCGCTGCTGGCCGCGGAGGACGATCCCGACGCGTTCGGGATGATCCGACGGCACGAGCAGCAACTCGACCGCTGGTTCACCCAACGATTCGGTTACCGGCTGCAGCTCAGCGCCGACACGGTGCGCCTCTACAAGACCACCACCGTCGCCGACCGACGACCCCTGCGCACCGCCACCGCCCAACCGCGCCCGCTCTCGATCCGCGAATACACCATGCTGGCTCTGCTGCTCGCGGCGATCTCCTCAGGGCCTGCCGTCGTCAGCCTGCGCGACCTGCTGCAAGACGTCAGGTCCGCGGCGACCGATGCTGAGGTGGCGATCAACGGCGAGGCCGCAGACCGCCGCGCCCTGGTGACGGCGCTGCGCTGGCTGATCGCCCACGGCATCGCCGCGGAACTGCACGACCGAGTCGAACGCTACTCCACCGATGCCGAGGCTGACGCCGTTCTCGCGGTCCGACCCGATCGCGCAGCGCTGCTGCCGTTGCCGGCGCTGGCACGAGCCGACACCGCTCAAGAGTTGCAGGAGCGCACAGAGAGGTCGACCGCGACACGCCGGTGGCTCCGTGCGACGCTGCTTGAGGAGCCGGTGCTGTACCGCGCCGACTTGAGCGACGATGAATGGAGCGAGCTGCGCCGCCGCCTCGGCGAAGAGTCGGAGGTCTTCGAGGAGATGTTCGGGGCCAGCCTCGAGGCGCGCGCCGAGGGTGTCGCCGTGATCGACCCCGACGACGAACTGACCGACAGCCGCTTCCCCAGGACCGGCACCAAGGGGCACGCCGCGCTGCTGCTCCTCGGCAGGCTCACCAGAGCGGAGCGCACGGTCATGCCCGAAGCGGAGTTCACAGCCGAGGTGGCCGCGCTGGCCAGCGAACGCAGACGCTACTGGTCGCAACTCGCCGACAACCCTGAAACCCTCGCCAGGGAGATACTCGACCTGCTCGAGGACCACCGGCTCGCCGAGGTCAGCAACGGCACGTTCCGCCTCCTCCCCGCTGCTTGGCGCTACCAGGCCGCCGTCTACGTTGCCGACCCGGATTCCGAAGGCGGTCTCAGACAGGAGCACCTGTTTTGACCGCACACCCGCCCGCGTTCCGCGACGTCCCGTTCGCAACAGACCAGCGGCCGGCACCCAACGAGAGCCGCTAGCCCGACATGGCCAGACCCGCCATCACCCAAGCCGCAACGGCCCCGCGCCCGCCCCCCACCGGGCGCCGCAAGCCCGACAGGCCCACCCCCGACATGCCCCACCCCGACACGACCCAACCCGACATGGCCAGACCCGACATGGCCAGACCCGACATGGCCAGACCCGACATGGCCAGACCCGACACGACCCAACCCGACATAGCCGGACCGGATGTTCCCGAGTCGCTGCTGCTTGCTGGGCTCGACGCTCTGTGGGCAACAGTCCGCCACAGGCTCGACCGCAACGGCCCTGCTTGGCGCGGCACTGTCAGCCTCCCCGACCTCGACCGGGCAGCCGGCCTGAGCATCGCCTCACTGATCGGCCGCAGGCCGCCGCGCAGGCTCGACCTGAACGAACTGGAAGCAGCCCTGTTGGATCGCAGCATCGGCCGCGACCTGTGCGACGCCATCAGCCGTCTCGGCCATCCTCCGTCGGTGGACGCTGCCGAACGGCGCGAGGCCCGGGCCCGTACCCGCGCGGCACGCGACGCGCTGCGCGAGGCCACTGAATCCTGGAGGGAGCCTTGGGCGACAGACTGGGCTGCAGAGGTGCGGCGCTCGGGGATCATTGCGGGACTCGACGGCGTTGCGGTCACCCGCCTCGTCGCGGATGTGAGACGTTTGATCGACCACCTCGAGGCCGCTTCGGAAACGGGCGTGGGCCGCACCGAGGCGGCCGCCGCACTGTTCGGGTCTGCGCATGCCCTGGACCGCGGCCACAAGCTCGCCACAGCGACCGAGGCGGCGCTTCGGTTCCGCATCGACGCGCCGGGGCTCAGGGGTCGGGAATTGTGGGAGACGGCAGGGGTCCAGACCGACCTGGTCTCCGCGCCCGTGCTCACCTGGGCGCTTCCTGCAACCGGCGCCTCCCCGCTGGGGGAGCTGATACGCGCGGCTGGCGCCGGGGCGATCCCCGTCCACCTCACCCTGATGGCGCTGCGCAGGCATCCGGTCAGCGTGCCCGCGGGCACGCTCGTCTTGGTCGTCGAGAACCCGCGGCTAGTCGAGGCGGCTGCCGAGCGCACCCTGCCGGGCAGCGTTGTCGCCACCAACGGCAACCCCACAGCAGCAGTGTGGATCCTTGTCGAGCAGTTGCTGGGTTGCGGCACCCGTCTGCTCTACCACGGCGACTTCGACACAGCCGGGCTCGACATCTGCCGCCGCATGCAGCAGGGCGGCTGCCGGCCAACGATGATGGCCGCCTCCGACTACGAAGCCGCAGTCGAGAAGGCCGCGCAGTCCAATGTGGAGCTTGAACGCGAGCCGCGCGAATGCGGATCCACGCCTTGGGACCCGAAGCTACGAGATGCCTTCAATCGCCGCCGCCTCATCGTCCACGAAGAGTTCCTGCTCGACCACCTGCTAGACGAGTTCAACGCACTTGTGTTCGATCCCTGA
>JAHQYN010000020.1 GCA_024421085.1 Acidimicrobiia bacterium | reverse complement strand
TTGTAGCCCCAGCAGGTGACGGTGTTGTCAGTCTGGAGCCCACACGAATGCCGAATGCCAGCAGAGACCGTCTTAAATTCACCGTCGGGTGGGTCGGCCTGCCCATATTCGTTGTCGCCCCAGCAGGCGACGGTGTTCTCAGTTTTGACCCCACACGCATGCTCGGCACCAGTAGAGACGGTTTTGAACGCACCAGCGGGCGCTTCGACCTGCCCAAATTCGTTAAATCCCCAGCAAATGACGGTGTTGTCAGTCTGGAGCCCACACGAATGCTGGCCGCCGTTGCCGCCAGCGGAGACGGATTTGAACGCACGGGCCCTCGGCGGGTCGGCCTCCCCATCGTCGTTGTCGCCCCAGCAGGTGACGGTGTTGTCAGTCTGGAGCCCACACGAATGCCCGCTGCCAGCAGAGACCGTTTTGAACGCACCAACAGGCGCGTCAGCCTCCCCATCGTCGTTGTGGCCCCAGCAGGTGACGGTGTTGTCAGTCTGGAGCCCACACGAATGCCAGCCGCCGGCAGAGACAGTTTTGAACTCACCAACAGGCGCGTCGGTCTGCCCATATTCGTTCCAACCCCAGCAGGCGACGGTGTTGTCAGTCTTGACCCCACACGCATGGTTGTAGCCGACGTCGACAGTTTTGAACGCGCCAGCAGGCGCTTCATTCTGCCCAGATGCGCGCCAGCAGGCGACGGTGTTATCAGTCTTGACCCCACACGCAAAAAATACACCTAAAGAGACGGTCTGGAACACACCTTCAAGTTCAAGTGCTTCAAGCGCGTCGGGTAAACCGCCGGGCCAGCAGGTGACGGTGTTATCAGTCTTGATCCCACACGATCCACCAAACCCCGTGGTGACAGTTTTGAACGCACCAGCGGGCGCTTCAGCCTGCCCAACTTCGTTAAATCCCCAGCAAATGACGGAGTTGTGAGTGCGGACCCCACACGAATGGAAATCGCCAGCAGAGACGGTCTTGAACGTACCGCCGGGCGCGTCGGTCTGCCCAAATCCGTTGTCACCCCAGCAGGCGACGGTGTTGTCAGTCTTGACCCCACACGAATGGTTACCGCCCGCGGAAACGGTTAGGAACGCACCAGCGGCGAAGGTTTTGAACATGCCGCCGGGCGCGTCGGCCTGCCCATATTCGTTGTCGCCCCAGCAGGCGACCGTGTTGTCAGTCTTGACCCCACACGAATGGACGGAACTGGCACCAGTTGCGACGGTTTTGAACTCACCGCCGGGCGCGTCGACCTGCCCAACGGTGTTGTCGCCCCAGCAGGTGACCGTGTTGTCAGTCTTGACCCCACACGAATGGGTAGCACCGGCGGAGACGGTTGTGAACAAACCGCCGGGCGCATCAGCCTCCCCAAGCCCGTTGTCGCCCCAGCAGGTGACCTTGCTGTCAGTCCTGACCCCACACGAATGGTCGAGGCCGGTAGAGACGGTTTTGAACTCACCGCCGGGCGCGTCGGCCTCCCCATCGTCGTTGTCGCCCCAGCAGGTGACAGTATTGTCAGTCTTGACCCCACACGAATGCGTGTAGCCAGCGGAGACAGTCTTGAACGCACCAGTGGGCGCGTCGGCCTGCCCATATTCGTTGTCGCCCCAGCAGGCGACGGTGTTGTCAGTCCTGACCCCACACGAATGCGTGGAGCCAGCGGAGACGGTTGTGAACAAACCGCCAGGCGCGTCGACCTGCCCCACAGTGTTGGCGCCCCAGCAGGCGACGGTGTTGTCAGTCCTGACCCCACACGAATGCACGAGGCCAACGGAGACGGTTGTGAACAAACCGCCGGGCGCGTCGACCTGCCCAACAGTGTTGTCGCCCCAGCAGGTGACCGTGTTGTCAGTCTTGACCCCACACGAATGCGCGAAAGCGGTGGAGACGGTGTTGAAGGCTGGTGGCTGGGCCGTGTCGGCGCGGTTAGGGGTGTAGTCCGGTTCTTCCGCTAGCAGAGGATTGCCCGATATGATCGTGGGACTCGGTTCAACGATGGAAGTTGGGTAGTGGGCGAAGTTCTGCGTCAACCAGAAACCGCCTCTATCATCAACAGCGATACCCACCCCTATGTGAGAGAACTGCGGATTGACCATGTTCGCGTAGTGTCCCGGACTGTCTACCAGACCATCGAATGATACCTGTACCGCACGACTCAATGAACTGAAACGGTATTGCCAAGAAAGGTTTTCCCCTCCTGCCGTCCATCCGCGTGGATATTGCTGCGAATAGGTCGGATTGTGCTTGAAGTCATTTTCGTCTGCCATCGTCTGCGACCAACTTCGAGCCACCGCCACGATGCTGGGATGATGCACGAGCGGATCAAGCCCCAAACCTTCTCGCAGACGATTCACAAGACCCGCCATTTCAGCTTCGGCCGCGGCAATCTCAGCTTCTGATGGCACGACTTTCGCAGGTTCCTGCCCGGCTGGTACTGTGTCGGTCTGCTCGTCAGCGGGGACCGCCTCGACAGCACCATTGACTGTGCCGGTCTGCTCATCAGCGGGGACGGTTTCGACATCACCGTTGGCTGTGCCGGTCTGCTGATCGGCGGGGACGGTTTGGTCGGCGCATTGTGGGGAGGATGGGTCGATGGCGACGTCGGGTTTGTCTTGGTATCGGTGCAGGAACGTGACGAGATGAGCGCGGCTCAACGGGTTGTCAGGCGAGAACGTTGGCGGCGTTTTCGATGTGCCGGTGGTGATGGCTTGATCAGCGGCCCATGAGACGCTGCCTTGCTGCCAACCGACATGCACGTCGTCGAAGCTGTGGTCAGGTGCCGACGGTTCACCGGCCAGGCGCCACAAGAACGTGACGAGATGAGCGCGGGTCAACGCCATGTCAGGCGAAAACGTTGTTGGCGAGGTGCCGGTCGTGATCTTGTTGTCAAACATCCACGACACCGCCGCGTTCTGGTCTTCGACGGTGATGTCACCGAAGCTGTGAGCTGGCGCGGTTGGCTGGTCTTGCATGTTCCAAAAATAGACCGAGGCTTCACCGCGGGTGACGATCGCGTCGGGTGCGAAACAGTTCCCGTCGATACCGGTGATGTCATTGTCGACTGACCACTGCACCGACTCGGTGTAAAACTGGCCGTCGGCTACATCGCCATACCCGGCCACCGACCCCGCCGGCGATGCCGCTGCCAGCAGCGAAACCACCACAAAACACCACAACAACACCGACCGGCGTCTGTTCAGCCGCATCAACGAGCTAACTACAAAACGCTGCGGGGGGGGGGGTGTTGTGCAAGTTCAAGATGGCTCCTCAACCAAACAAAGACTGCCGACTCAATCGCCGGGACCATATAGCACGCAACCCACGAACACAACTCCACCGGCGGCGGCCTCGGCGGCCTCCATCGGTTGTTGCGCCAGGCGTGGTTAGCCGTTGAGGCACTGATCTTGCCGCTTGATGCTCATCGACAGCAGCGCTCGGAGTGTCGGAGAATCGCGGAACTCCGGTTGCAACTCATCGGCGGCCCGCTCCAAAGCCTCGGGGACCGCGCCGGCGATCCTCCGAGCACGGTCCATCCCCTCATTGGGGTCCAACCCCACCGCTGACGCGGCCGCCGCCCACGCCTGCGGGTTGTCCGCAGCCATCACCCTGCGGTCCGCCAGAGGCGACATCGCCAGAGTGTACGAACGATAGTGGTCGGGGTCGTGCGGCATTATCGACCACACATCGTAGAGAGGGGCGAGGCGGATTTCAGCCGCGTTGAAGAGGATGCTGTAGTTCTTGGAGTGAGCGTCGGTGTTGCACAACACCCAGTTGAGCGCCAATGCATCGAAGAATGCCCGTTTGTCTTCGTCGGGGTCTGCTGAATTGTCCGCCAGCAGGCGTGACAGGCGAGCGATGCTGTGGCCCTCCCCGTGTTCACCCTGGTAGATGGAGGCGTCGGGGTCGCCGCAAGCCTGGTGCAAGTCCTCTTGGTGAACGCGTCGGATACCGCCGTCAGCACCGCGTAGGCGGTCAAAACGGTGGACTACCAGCACCCGGTGCCCGTTGATCAGAGCCATCTCCGTGCGTGCGGACGCCAGCCCGCAATAGCGGGCAGCGGTCATGCACAGGTGCTCGTTGAGCGACTGGTCCACAAAGTCGGCCATCGAAGGCTTGAGGATGTGGGTGGTCGGAGTCTGCCCCCAGGGTTCGCCCCAGCGGCCGTGGTCGCCGTCTTCTCTGCATAGAGCAGTTTTTGCTTGAGCACCGGCAAGGCTGAACGCACTGTGACCCTGCGGGCGGACCCAACGTGAGGATTCGCGCACCATGCCCGCAACGAGATCACCGAGTTCGTTATCCGATAGCCAGTTCACCCCGCCATGACGAGTTGTCGGTTCCTCTGCTGACTCCGGTTTGCAGAACTGGACCGCTCCCGGACAGTCCATGCCGATGCTGGTTCCGAGAAGATCGAAGGCCTGGGGGGACGCTGCGCCGTACTTGGCGGCCCAGCGCCTTCGGACATCGGGGTTACCCGGCAACAGACCCGATATCCAGCTTTCGACCCGTCGGTCATCGACCTGGGCTTCCTGCAGCGGCATGGAGAGGGAGAGGGGCGACGCCGTGGGTCGCTCGGCGTATTCGTCGGAGTAGACCAGACTCAACTGCGGCCCTCGTCGGTTGATACAGGCGGCTTTGTGGCCCCGCAAGAAAACTACGAGCGTGTCGTTGGCGGTCATTCCGACTCGCTGTTGATGCTGTCGAATATCTGATCGAGCTCGGTGCGGGGCCGGACATGCAGTGCCAGGGACAGCCCGAGCACGTCGACGACCCGCATGACCCGCCTCAGGCCGCCACTGCCTTTGCTGTTCTCGAACCCCGACAGCCACTGCACGGACACGTTGGCGCGCTGGGCCGTTTCCTGCTGAGTCATCCCGAGTGCCTTCCGCCTCGCCTTCAATGCCCTGGAAATTTGGGGCTGGTTGCGCAGGTCGGAGTAACTGGCTTCGACTCGATGCAGCTTCGGTTCAACCATTCGGGTCCCCCTTGGCGTGACAGTGACTTCAAGGATAGACGAAGTTAGAGTGTAAGCCCCGATACTTCACGAATAGGCGAAGTTTGTGAAACCTTGCCTTGCGGCAGGCTTCCCAGGTGCCATTTGTTGGCTCCGAGAATCGAACGGAGCTCATCGGCATCACCGGGCCATTCCGAGAGATCGATGTCGTGTGCCTCCGCCGTCAGGAACAGCTCGCGGGTGAGGCAGCCCCTCAGCAGGTCAACATACAGGTCACGCCGTCTTGACAGGTTCTCGGTATCGTCGTCTGCCGTTGGATCTCGGCCGTCGGTCACTGCCGATACACGACACCGGGCAGGACGCAGAGCATCTCATAAAGCATGTTGGCGGCGGTCAGCGAAGTGGCTCCACTGGCGTCATAGACGGGGGCCACCTCCACAAGGTCGCAGCCCACGAGGTCCAGGCCGCGGCAACCACGGATGATCTCAAGGGCTTGGATCGTGGTCAGGCCGGCGACCTCCGGCGTTCCCGTACCGGGGGCGAACGACGGGTCGAGGCCGTCGATGTCGAAGCTCAGATAAACCGGGCCGGCCCCGAGTTGGTCGCGCACCTCCGCCATCAGCGGATCGAGGCTCCGATGCCAGCACTCCTCGACCTGCACCACCCGGAACCCCTGCTCGCGGGACCAGTCGAAATCGTCGGCTGCGTAACCGGTGCCCCGCACACCGATCTGCACGACGCGCGGCCCGTCGAGCAGGCCCTCCTCGACGGCGCGGCGAAACGGGGTGCCATGCGCGATCTTCTCGCCGAACATGGTGTCGTTGATGTCGGTGTGCGCGTCGATGTGTACCAGTCCCACAGGCCCGTGCTCAGCGGCCATGGCCCGCAGAATCGGCAGCACGATGGTGTGGTCGCCACCCATGGCCACAGTCACGAGGCCATGCCGCAGCAGCTCCTCGAAGTGCGCGGTGATCCGCCCGATCGAGTCGGCCAGGTTGTAGGGGTTGGTGGGCACGTCGCCCGTGTCGTCGATGCGCAGACTGTCGAAGGGTGCGGCCCGTGTGGCCATGTTGTACGGACGCAGCAGCACCGACTCCTCACGGATTGCTCGGGGGCCGAACCGGGCGCCGGGCCGGTTCGAGGTGCCGATGTCGAAGGGCACCCCAACCACGGCAACATCCAGATCCTCAGGCGACGATGTCGCCGGCAGGCGCATGAACGTGGTGATGCCCCCGAAACGCGGCATCTCGTTGCCACCCAGCGGCTGCGGATTGTCGCTCATCTCGGTCTTTCCTGCTGTTCGCCGACCCGGCAACGGACAACTTAGCGAAATTCCGCGGCGAGCCGCATCTACGATGAGCCATGGCCGAATCTGCAGAACCGGGGCGTTCGTACTGGCGACTGCTGTGGACTCCGGTCGGGCTGCTGGTCCTAGCCCTCGCCGCAATGTGGGGAATCGAGATCGTCGACACGCTTGCGCTCGACGACCGGCTACAGGGCAACGGCATCCTTCCGCGGCGCCGAGAAGGGATCGACGGGATCGCCTTCGCGCCGTTCCTCCATTCCGACTTCGGCCACGTCACCTCCAATTCGCTGCCCCTGCTGATTCTCGGAGGGCTGGTCGCGGTGCGGGGGATGCGCTACTGGGCGTGGGTGACCGTGACGGTGACAGTCGTCGGGGGCGCCCTGACCTGGGCGCTCGCGGGATTCGGCAACCACATCGGTGCCAGTGGGGTCGTGTTCGGCTATTTCGGAGCGATCCTCGCTGCCGCGGTCTTCGAACGCCGCGTGAAGGCGTTGGCCTCGGCATTGTTGGTGCTCATGCTCTACGGCGGGTTGGTGGCGGGGATCGTGCCGCAGGACTTCATCTCCTGGGAGGGTCACCTGTTCGGCATGCTCGGCGGCGTCATCGCGGCCAAGGCAATGGCCGAACCGCCCGGCCCCAGGGTTGCCGAGCCCGAGCACATCGAACCCTGGGAACTCGACGAACCCTGGCTCGACTGAGTGAATTCTCGAAACTTGGGGCAGGCTGAACGCTCCACCAACCAGAATCAGGATCTAGACATGAAATTCGGACTGGCGTTTGCCAACGTCATGCACTTCGGTACCGGCGAGGGTGCCAAGACGATCGGTCAGGCCGCGGAGGCGGCGGGCTTCGAGTCGGTGTGGACCGTTGAACACATCATCTATCCCGAGGGGTACCAATCCACATATCCCTACGACGAGAGCGGAAAGATGCCCGGGACGGGCGGGAACCCGATCCCCGATCCTTTGATCTGGCTCGGGTTCGTAGCCGCCCACACCACCAGCCTGCGTCTCGCCACCGGCATCTCGCTGCTCCCTGAGCGCAGCCCGATCACCTATGCCAAGGAGGTGGCCACGCTCGACAACATGTCGGGTGGGCGAGTCGAGTTGGGAATCGGCATCGGCTGGCTCAAAGAAGAGTTCGAGGCACTCGGTGTGCCGTGGCCGCGGCGCGGTCCCCGCACCGAGGAGTACGTGGAGGTGATGCGGGCACTCTGGGCCGACGATGCCGTGTCGTTCGACGGAGAGTTCGTCAGCTTCGACCCGATCTCCTGCAACCCCAAGCCAGCCAGCGGCTCCGTACCGATCCACATCGGCGGGCACAGCCGTGCGGCCGCGGAACGGGCGGGCAGGGTCGGCGACGGTTTCTGGCCGGCCAAAGGCGATTTGCCGGAGTTGTTCGAGATCGCTCGCCAGACCGCCGCGGACCATGGCCGTGACCCAGCGGCGATCGAGCTGACCGGCCAGCACATGGGAATGTTCGGCGATGATCCGGGCGCGGCGGTCGAGGAGCTGGCCTCCTGGGGGGCGAGCCGCATGATCGTGCCGTCCTTCCTGTTTTTCAGCGACACGGCCGATGCGCTCGCCGCGTGGGGCGACAAGGTCATTGCCGGTGCCTCGAGCTGAGGTGAGTCGGCGACGTGATCCTGCGAGACATCCGCGTTGTCTGCTGGCTACGTCAAACCCACGCCGAGGATCGCGCCCAGGATCGGCACCGTCAGGCCCAGCATGGTGAACACCATCATGCGGGTCTGCTTGGCGAACTGAAGCGCCACTTCCCCCCGATGCTCTTGGTTCTCGGCCCGCAGCGTCTTGAACTCGGCGAAGATCTCGGTACGTAAGTGGGTGAACTCCGCGGAGATCTCGGTGCGTAAGTTGGTGAACTCGGCATCCATCTCCGTGCATAACCGTCGTTGTTCGGCTTCAATGGCCCTGATGTCGTCTTTGGTGGCGAGTTCGTGCCAGTGGACAGGCGGCAGGCTCTCCATGAGGGTCCTTGCCTCCTCCTCTCCGACTACCTCGCGTAAGCGATTCAAGAGGGCGAAGCGCTCGCCCTCGCTGACCGGTCCGCTCGCGGCCATTTCAAACCTCCTCAGATGTCTGGTGATATTTGAGGAGGACTGCTCCACGTCCCCGAGTGGTTAGAAGCAGAGTACCGCTCGACTCGTTGTGCCGCAACCCTTTCCAGCAGAGCCCCCACCCCCCACTCAGGGACCCTCAACCACCTCCGGCGCCCGCTTCTGCGCCGACCGTGGAGGTGTCGAGACGGTGCATGTCGGGCTCGATGTACATGGGGCGCGCCTCGGGCACGTCTCTGCGGACCCTCGCTTCGATCTCGTTGATTGCGTCGGTCAACTGCCTGGTCGTGAAGCCCGGGTCGAACGCCACCTTCGCACCGACGAGCAGTTCGTCTGGGCCAATGTGCTGAGTGCGGATGTGGACGATGCCCTCAACGCCGGCAACGCTCTCAACCGCGCTGACGATCTTGGCCCGGGTCTTGGCCGTCGCCCCCTCGCCGATCAGCAGGCTCTTCATCTCGATGGCGAGAACCACGGCGATCAGGCCCAGCAGAACGCCGATCGAGAGGGTGCCGATCCCGTCCCAGACCGGGGAGTCGAACGCCACCGCGATCGCCAGAGCGCCGAGGGCCAGAACCAGCCCGACCATGGCGCCGAGGTCCTCGAGAAGCACCACCGGGAGTTCCGGGGTCCGCGAGCGCCGGATGAACTTTGTCCAACTCAGGTCGCCGCGGACCCGGTTGGACTCGACGATGGCAGTGCGGAACGAGAAGCCCTCCAACACGATGCCGAACGACAGGACGGCGAAGGCCCAGATGGGAGCATCGATTGCGTGGGGGTGGCGGATCTTCGCGATGCCCTCGTACAAGGCGAACATGGAGCCCACGGTGAACAGCACGAGGGCGACCACGAAGGACCAGAAGTACCGCTCACGCCCGTAGCCGAACGGGTGGGTCGTGGTGGCTTCCCGTTTGGCGAGCCGCCCGCCTAGAAGCAGCAGGGCCTGGTTGCCGGTGTCGGCGCAGGAGTGGATCGCCTCGGCCAGCATCGAGGAGGCCCCGGTGAAGGCGAACGCCACGAACTTGGCGATGGCGATGCCGAGATTCGCGAAGAAAGCAGCCAGGATCGCTTTGGTTCCACCACTCGCTGCCATTCAAGCTCCTTGGGTCCTGCCGCTGGGTTTACGCCGGGCGCAGCCGGAGCCGCGCTGTGCTGGTGCCGGGCGCAGCCGGAGCCGCGACCGCTGGTGTCGTCTGAGGATAGCGCTGTGCTGGTGCCGGGCGCAGCCGGAGCCGCGCTGTGCTCGTGCCGGGCGCAGCCGGAGCCGCGCTGGGTTTACGCCGGGCGCAACCGGAGCCGCGCTGTGCTGGTGCCGGGCGCAGCCGGGCGCAACCGGAGCCGCGCTGTGTTGGTGCCGGGCGCAACCGGAGCCGCGCTGTGTTTACGCCGGGCGCAGCCGGAGCCGCGCTGTGTTGGTGCCGGGCGCAGCCGGAGCCGCGCTGGGTTTACGCCGGGCGCTGGCGGGGCCGCGATAGGCGAGTCGGGCCGGTACGGTTGCTGCTCATGGTGACAGTCTTTGAATCTCCGGACGACTTGTTGGGTGCCGTCGGAACTGATCTCGGGTCGAGCGAGTGGCTCACGATCAGCCAGGAGCGCATCAACCTGTTTGCCGACGCAACGGGGGACCATCAGTGGATTCACGTTGATCCGGTAGCAGCAGAGCGGGGTCCGTTCGGGGCCACCGTCGCCCACGGATATCTAACCCTGGCGCTCACCAACCAGTTCCTTCCCGAGATCGTGCGTGTCGACAACGCCTCCATGGGGATCAACTACGGCACCAACAGAGTTCGCTTCCCCCAGCCGGTCACGGTCGGGAGCAGGGTCCGGGCCGGCGCGGTCCTGAGCGATGCCCAAGAGGTCAACGGGGGAGTCCAGGCAGTCATAACCATCACCGTCGAGATCGACGGTGAAACCAAGCCGGCATGCGTTGTCGAGTCGGTCAGCCGGTTCCTGCGATGACCTGCGCTGCCGCACCCCCGGCCTGGGGGGGTGCGCGGTGATGGCCAAACGCAAGCGGCGCAACCCCCGGCCGTCGTCGGTCGAGCCGTCGTACCCTCCGGTCGTGCCGGGCCTGTTGAGTCCGACTCGCCGTGTACCGGCAGCGATTCAACGGCCACCCTACGCTCTCACCGGCCAGCCGCCGCCTTCGGGATCGGCGCTGGTACGCACCCCCGAGGAGCTAGCGGCGATGCGCCGCACCGGTGCCGCGGCCGCGGAGGTCCTGCTGCGGGCCGGTGAGGCGGCCAGGCCGGGAGTCACCACCGATGAGATCGACCGGCTGGTCCACGACCTGGCGATCGAGGCGGGCGGCTATCCGAGCCCGCTCAACTACCGTGGCTACCCCAAGTCGGTCTGCACGTCTGTCAACGAGGTGATCTGCCATGGTATTCCCGACAGCCGGCCGCTCTGCGACGGCGACATCGTCAACATAGACGTCACCCTCTACCGCGAGGGCGTGCATGGAGACACCTCCGCAACGTTCCTGATCGGCGATGTTGCCCCTGAGTCCGTGAGGCTCGTCCGGGTCACGCTGGAATCCCTGGATCTCGCCATCGCCGCGCTCGGCCCGGATGCGATGGTGCGTGACATCGGGCGTGTCATCGAGTCGCATGCCATGAAGCATCGGCTCGGTGTAGTCCGCGAGTTCATCGGACACGGTGTCGGCACGGAGTTCCACTCGGGTCTGCAGATTCCCCACTACCACGACCGTCGGCTGGCCATCCCGCTTTCGTACGGCACCACGTTCACGATCGAGCCGATGCTCACGCTCGGATCGCCCGAGGCGGCGATGTGGGACGACGAATGGACTGCTGTCACCATCGACGGCAGCCGCAGCGCTCAATCCGAACACACCCTGGTCATGGGCGAAGGCGGAGCGGAAAGGCTCACGGTCACCGAAGCGGGCGAATGCGCCCACGACCTGGTGCGCGCCGCGGTCGTAAGCCTGTGACCTAGCCGGGCCTGTGGCCTAGCCAGGCCGGTGACCTGGCCGGGCCGGTGACCTGGCCGGGCCTGTGACCTGGCCGGGCCGGTGACCTAGCCGGGACCGTGACCTGGCCGGGCCTGCGGCCGACAGTGCTTCAGGAGTAAGTCGTGCTGTCGGGGCGGGGGAGCTCGACCCAGGTCCGGCCCGGCAGGATCGAGATGGGGCGACCCTCGCTGTCTGTGTAGACCGTGATGTCGGTGGCCCTCGGACGGGACCAGGTGGCCTCCACCACCTGACCGTCGGTGAATACCAGGGCCGATCCGCTGCCCACGGTGATCGCCTCGGGTGACCGGGAGTCGGCTGCGGAACGGCGGTAGTTCGTGAACTGCACGATCACTGTCGCCGGGCTGGTGCGCACGCCTGCGGTGTCTACTGTCGGGTTGCCGTCCTGGGTCCGGTTCCATCCCGAACCGTTCCAGGAGTACTGGACTCGGGTGTAGGCGTAGGCGATGTTGATCGCACTGGCGGCGACTGCTGTGGAGTTGAGCGGTTCGTTCGGTTCACGGAACATGAAGATCGGGGGCGGAGCACCGGTGCCGGAGTAGCTGCTCCCCTCCGACCAGAGATTCGCGGCATTGGCGTAGAGATTGTGCGGGGCTCGGCGGCTCGGACTCCGGTAGTAGAGGTGTCCGGCGGTGCCTGCCCCGACGTCGACCAGCGTCGAGTTGTTCACTGCGGCGCGCGTGCCCCGGTTTCCGCCTGAATTGGCGAAGAGCGGGCCGTTCAGTTGGGTCAGCAGGTCTACGTCGCCGGTGCGCATCGACCGGACCGGACCGACTTCGTTGGGTGCTGTCGAGTGGAACACCGCGGCTAGGCGGGTGGCGCCCTCGACCTCTTCGACGAACACGATGTCGGCGTCGTTGATTCCGGATTGAGGCATGGCCGGGGCGATGTTGTCGATCTTCACTGCTAGCGCCGGCCTTGAGACCTGTGCATCGATGGTCAGCCCGGTAAGGAGGGCTCGAATCTCTCTGGCCCGTTCGATCTCGATCCGCGTGTTCGTGTTTTGGATCGCGACCAGGGTGGTCTCGAGTTCCTCCCTCGCGGCGGCGATCTCGCCGGTCAGTTCCTGTTGGGAGCCGCGCTGCTGCTCAAGCTGTTGCTGCAAGTCTGCGGCACGCCGACGCGTCTGCGCGAGCTTGTCGTTGAGCTCTTGGAGGCGGACATCCAGTGCGTCTAGGCGACGGGTGGTGTCGTTGACCACAGCCCCATGCAGCACCCGGCTGGAGGTCGATTCGGAGCGGTTGTCCAGTCTCTTGATCTCGTCGATGAGCCCGCTCTGTCGAGGATCACCGTGTCTGAAGGTGGCGATCGCGATCTTCACGCGGGTGGCTTCGGGTTCACGTCGTTGGTCGACGGTCTCTTCGAATTCGTCGGCTAGTAGCTCGATCTCGGTGGCGGTGACCGCGGCCTGGTCTGCCGATTCGGAGATTTGGCGTGCCAGTTCCTGCACAGCCGCCTCCATCTCGGCGATCTGCTCGGTCAGTTCATCGCGTCGCTGTTCCTGTTGGCGCAGGGTTGCTTCTTCCTCGCGCAGGATCTGCTGGTTTCCCTGGCTGACCGCGGGCGTCGCCAGAGCTGAGACTGCCGCGCAGCACACGGTGACTGCCAAGAGTGCCCTGAGTGGTTTTTTCGCAGCCGACGAGGGGAGCCTGCCCCGCAGCCGGCTTAGCGGCCGAGCAGATCGGTCCTGTGCGCCGTCGCGACCTGACGGGGTCGTGCTTCGCGCGGTCCGGGCGCGGCCTCGCGGGATGTCGGCAGCGCGGCCAGTGGTGAGCTTCAAGCGTCGAGAAACGGGCACGGTGACGACGGGCCGAGGCGCGTCGGCTGTGTTGTGTCTACGCACGTTCGCATGGTAGCCGATGGCCGCCGGCCGGGGCGTTGTTGGGGTGGGTGCGGGCCGTGGTCCCGTCTACGCACGTTCGCATGGTAGCCGATGGCCGCCGGGGCTTTGGGGTACGGTTGGGGTCGTGGCGACGCGGCCTGTCAGGCAGATTGAGTTTGAGCGGGGCGACATCTCGGCGGTTGTGGCTGCGATGGTCGAGACTGCAGCCGCAGCGGACGCCGTCGGCTGGGTCAACGTCGGCCCGGCGCTGACTGACGAGCAGGCGGCACAGGTCCCGGCCCGCAGCGGGCTCGCGGCATGGTTCTCGGGTCGTGGGCCGGCCGTGGCGATGGGCACCTGGATGCCGGCCCCGAGCGCGGGCCGGTTGAGGCCAGCGCAGGTCGGCGTTGAGCACGGGCAGGGGCCCAATGCGCTGAAACGGCTGCGGGAGGCCGGTCTGGAGTTGCCTGACGGGTGGGTCAAGCGCCAGGACCATGCGAAGCACGGCGTGGTCGTTGAAATCGGCGACGACGTCGAGTTGGCGGCTGTGGTCGACTGGATGGTCGGGGCGGTGACGATACTGACATCAGACATCGAGGTGGACGACCGCTTCATCGCGCACCTGTACCGTTCGCCCTGAACCGAGGCTTCGGGGCCCCGTTGCCGGAACCGCGATGACCGCGTGCTCGATCCCAGGGTTGCCGTCGCCGGTGGCGATGCCGACCAAGTCCGCAAATTTACCGCAGTCAGCAGGGCAATAGCGTCATCGAGCCCAGGGTCAGAGTCCACCAGCATCGAAACACGAGTCATACCCATCACGCTATTGGAACCCACTCAGATCGCTTCAACGAGTGCCGCCAACGTTGTTAGGCCCATTCAGTGCGGCGGCGCAGGTATTGGTCAAACATCGGAACTGTGAATGCAATTACACCGTGCCTTGGCGAATAACACAGGCCCCTTCGGATGAGAGCATCGCGGGTTTGTGCCACGCCGGTCGTCGTCTTGCCCATAGCGTTGGCCACCGCCCCTGAAGCGACTTCGGTTCCCCCAACCCTGGCCATCGCTTCGAGATATGCCCGTTCCGCGTCGGTGGTTCGGTCGAAACGGACTCGAAAGAAACCACTGTCGAGTTGATCGGTTGCCAGTGGAACCGCCACTTCCACGTCCTGCTCTGTTATCTCGTCGGGTCCGGGAGCTGCAAACCAGGCCTGCTTGCCAAATTCCTGCAAGAAATAGGGATAGCCGCCGGTCAATTCGATGATGCGGCTGAGAGCACCTGTGCTCCATGTCACCCCTTCGATCTCGGCAGGTTCGGTCAAGGCGGCAGCGCTGGTCTCGGAACTCAACCGTCCGACAGTCCTGAAGTCGAACAACCGCTCGGCGTAGGACCGTGCATCGCCCGCAGCCGAGAGAAGCGAAGGGAGTCCTGCGCCGGCCACCATTATCGGCAGGTTCAACTGCGACACCTCATGGAGTCCCATGATGAAGTCGGTGAAATGGTCCTTGGGAAGGAACTGCATCTCGTCAACGGTCAACAGCACGCCGCAGTCGTAGCCTCGGGCTAGTTGTCCCGTTTCATTGAACAGACTCGCCAAGTCGCGGTCAAGGAGTCCTGAGTCGGCAGTCCCCATCAACGGGTCGGCGCGGAGGGTGAGATCCCCACCGTCGGGAAGGTTCCAACGTATTTGAAACGCTTTGAGCGCACCAGCGGCCCTGCTGGCGTGAGCTGCGAGACGCTTGGTCGCTGAGAGCCGCAGAATCGCTCGCCTGACCAACTCGGCGACTACTCGGACAAAATCTACGTCTTCTCGAGCTTCGACGTGTTCATGGATCCATCCTTCCCGCTCGGCGATGCGCCCGTACTCACGCAGTAGCACTGTCTTGCCGACACCGCGCAGTCCTGAGACGATGACGCTGCGATCGTGGCGGCCCAGTGCAATCCGTTTCACGGCGATGTCGAACGCCTGCAGATCGGCATCGCGGCCGACGAGTGCGCGGGGAGTGTTGCCAGCACCGGGACTGTAGGGGTTCAGCACAGGATCCATGCTGACAGTGTACGCTGATTTATGCGGAGTTTGTTGGTTTATGTCTATTTCTTGCATAAACGGGTTAAACCCGCATAAATCCTATTGTACTGGAGAGCCCCGACCCAGGAGAGAATCGACCTCGGGGGGTCGGGGGAGCGAGGTTTGGGCGCCGGGGCGCAGGGTTGTGGCGGCACCTACGCGGACTGCCCAGCGGACTGCTTCGACGATCGGCTCTCCGCGCACGAGGGCGTCGGCCAGCGCTCCGCAGAACGAGTCGCCCGCTGCGGTGGTGTCAACCGGGGTGACCTCGGGGGCCTCGACATGGGTGACACCGCCCTCCGACACCGCGAGCGCGCCCTGCGCGCCGAGCGTCACCACCGCGGTCGCGACCGGAAGCCGCCTAGCGAGTTCGGCCGCGGTCACAACATCTACCGGTCCGTCGTGGCCCGCAAGCAGAGCCAGTTCGGTCTGGTTCGGGACGATCACATCGACCGCCTCCAACAGCTTCGCCGGGAGCGGCGACGACGGTGCCGGGGCCGGATTGAGCACCACCGTGCCGCCGGCGAGCCGCGCGGCTGCGGCGACCGCGTCCAGCGGCACCTCGAGTTGCACCAGAGTCACCGCAGCCGCGCCCAACACATCGGCGGCCGCCTCGACGTCGGCCACCGACAAGCGGCCGTTGGCGCCCGGGCTGACCACGATTGCGTTGTCGCCGTCCGCGCCAACGGCGATGAGAGCAACCCCGTTGGGCACGTCGGGGGTGGTTGCCAGATGAGACGTGTCGACGCCGTCGGTCGTTAGCGCGTGGCGCAGTATCTGTCCGCCCTCGTCGTCGCCGACACGGCCGATCATCGCAACCGAACGGCCCAGCCGGGCTGCCGCTACAGCCTGATTGGCGCCCTTGCCGCCGGGAATCCGGGCCAAGTCGCCGCCGAGGACCGTCTCCCCGACAAGGGGCACCCTCGGCACCTCCACCACCAAGTCGAGGTTTGCGCTGCCCACAACAGCGACCTCCGGCGCGTCGCGCACCGCAGTGCCGGGGACGCCAACTATTTGACGACGCTCTCTTCGATCTCGTGGAGGCGTTTGACCGCACCGACAAGCACCTTGCGAGCGACCAGCGCGCTCTCGTCGAGCAGCGAAGTGAACTCACGACGGTTGAGCGCCTCGATCACCATCTCGGTGTCGGCTGTGACGGTGGCGGTGCGGGGCACGCCAGCAATGACCGCGAGCTCGCCGAAGAAGTCGCCGGGCCCGAAGCGTGCGATCACTCGCCCGTTGCGTCGAACGGTCGCCTCGCCCTCACTGACGATCATGAACTCGCGTCCCGGCTGGCCCTGCACCGTCAGGTTGCGACCAGCCTTGACGTTGACCGTCGTCATGAACGACGCGATCTTCCTGAGTTCCCTCTTGGACAGCTCCGAGAAGAGCTCTATCTCCGCCAACTGCTCGATGAGTGCCATTCGCTTACCTCCAAGACAGCGCCGGTGAGCATGTCTTCGGCACGGTGTCTGATCTCCCTACGGTCTAGCAGAAGATGGAGTAGCATATCAGAAGACGGCGACGGGGGCGACGGGGGCGCCGGTGCCGCCCACGAACGGTTCTGGCGTTGCCGACAGGAAAAACTCGTATCGCCGGTGCTCGCGGCATACCTCGGCGAGGGTCTCGAGGTTCCAGTTCTGGCCTTGCGTGAACCCCATGTCGACCACGGCGAGGCAGTGGACCGCAAGCGCATTGTTCCAGTCGGGGCCGGGAAACACCTCGAAGATGAAGGTGTCGGTGGCAGCCGCGGCGATGTTGTTGCGGTGCAACCAACGCACCGCGTCGATCCCCGGCCCGGGACTCTCCCCGGCGAGGCTCTCGCCAATGTTGTACTTGTGGGCGTCGCCCTCGTTGAGCCACAGCTGCATCCGGCCGGTCCGAATCAAGACGATGTCGCCGCTGCGAATCTCCACCCCAGCCCACTGCGCCGCGGCATCGAGCTCCGCTCCCGTGATCTCATGGGCGTCACCGATCCGGTTGACTCCCATCGAGGCGCACATGTCCAACAGCACGCCGCGGCCCACCAACGAGCGAACATGCTCGATGCCGAGCACCTCTGAGCCGTTGCGGGCGGTGATGGTGGCGGCGTCGATGCCGTTGTAGAGCTTGTGGCCGTAGCTGACATGGGAGAGCCCGTCCCAGTGGGTGCCGGCCTGCAGGCCCATGGTGACCATGTCGTCGGAGAAGTGGGGCACCATGGCGTTGCCGTCGGCGTCGCCGAGGTCGGGGTGGTCGATCGTGCCCATCACATGGATCGGGTTGATGCGGGTCGGGATCGCCCCGATCTGCACGCCGTTGTTCTGCAGGTCGATCGCCAACGGGACCCGCTGACCGGTCTCGATGAGCCGCGCTGCGTCGGCCACCACGTCGTCGGTTATCAGGTTGAGCGTGCCTAGGCGGTCATCGTCGCCCCAGCGCCCCCAGTTGCGGACCTCGGCGGCGACCTCGTGAAAGTAAGCGGTGAACGACATGTTGGCGAGCGTAGGCGCGACACACCCGTGGTCAATAGCCCAGTTCGAGGTCGACTGTCTTCTTGGGAAAGTCCATGCCGAGGTTGTTGGCGACCTTGACTTTCACGGCGGTGACCCTAACCCCTAGCGGAACCGCCGAGTTCGGTAGTACGGTTGATGGTGAAGCGACATGACCGGACTCTATATTTTTCTTCTCGCCGCAGGCGGACCGCTGCTGTTGTGGATGGTGTTCGCAGGAGACGCGGATGCCGACGCGGGCGGCGACACGTTCTCGGTCATTCCGCTCTCGTCGATCGCCTTCTTTGCGGCAACCTTCGGATTCGTCGGCGTGGTCGGGGGAGCTACAGGCGCCAGCGCATTCGCGCTGTTCGTGACCGCGGCGGTCGCGGCAGCCGTGGCGGGCCTGATGAGCACGCAGGTGTTCAAGTGGATCCGCCGAAACTCCGTCTCCAGCGAGGTCATGGACTCGGAGCTCGAAGGGACGATGGCCCAGGTGGCCCTCGAGGTCAGTGAGGGGCATCGGGGCAAGATCATCGTCGAAATCGCTGGAGCACGCGAGCAGATGACCGCGTCCCCGATCGACAATTCGACGATCGGCGCGGGTGAACGGGTCGTGATCGTCAAGATCGAACGCGGGGTGGCCCTCGTCGCTCCGCTCGGTCCCGAGCTTAAGCTTGAGTAGATCGCACATGAGTAGATCGCATGTGAGCAGTTCGAGAATGAGCAGTTCGCACGCGCGCAATTCGCAAAGGGGCCGTTCAGGCCGCTGACAGAGCGCTTCGGCGCAGGAGGAACAGACAGATGTCTTTGTTGTTGATAGGCGGCTTGGCCGTAGGTGTGGCGTTGATCTTGCTGATCATGATCCTCACTTCGTTGATCATCATCTGCCCGCCCAACCGGGTTGCGGTCATTTCGGGGCGCAGCCGAACGCTCTCGGACGGCCGAACTGTCGGGTACCGCATTCTCAAGGGTGGTCGCACCGTTCGTATCCCGCTCATTGAGAAGGTGTCCTGGATGGACCTCAACACCATCCCGCTCGAGGTGTCGGTCACCAACGCCTACTCGCGGGGCACGATTCCGTTGAATGTGCAGGGAATCGCCAATGTGAAGGTCTCCTCGAAGGAGGGTGTCCTCGAGAACGCCGCTGAGCGCTTCTTGAACGTGCCCAACCAGAGCATCGGCCAGATCGCCAAGGAGACGCTCGAAGCAAACCTCCGCGGGGTGCTCGCCACCCTCTCGCCCGAGGAGGTGAACGAGGACCGCCTGAAGTTCTCACAGCAGCTGATCGACGAGGCCGATGACGACATCAAGACGCTCGGGCTCGACCTCGACGTGATGAAGATCCAGAACGTGACCGACGACAACCTCTACCTTGAGTCGGTCGGGCGGAGGCTCACCGCGACAGTCGTCAAGGATGCCCGGGTGGCCGAAGCCAACCGGCAGTCGGAGTCCGAACAAGCCGAAGCGAAGGCGCGGGAGCTCGCCGAGATCGCCCAGGCACAGGCGGACCGCAACATCGTCGAGGAACAGAACAACCTGCGAGTGCGCACCGCCGAGCTCGACGCCATAGCCCGTGCCAAAGAGGAGGAGGCGTCGGTCGCGGGCGATATTGCCCGGGCACGCGCTGAGCAGGAGCTCGAGCAGCAGCGCATCGAACTGGAGCGCCGCCGCCTCGAAGCTGATGTGGTCACGCCGGCCCGTGCCAACCTCGAGTCGAAACAGCTGCAGGCCCGGGCGGAGGCAGCGAAGATCGTCGAGGACGGCAAGGCCCAAGTCGACGTGTTCAGGCGGCTCACCAACCAGTACCAGCTAGCGGGCGACGACGGCCAGAGGATCTTCGTGCTCAACATGCTGCCCGAGCTCGTCGACAAGATCGTCTCCACGGTCAACAACGTGTCGATCGACCGGGTCGCGGTCGTTGACGGCGGCAACAGCGGCAACAGCGGCGGCATCCCCGCGCTGGTGGCGCAGCTGCCAGCCGCGGTGGTGAGCCTCTCCGAGCAGATCGAGGCGGCGACCGGAATCGACATCCTGTCGAGTATGCGCTCAGACAACGATGGCGACAGCGACAGCGACGGCACCTCGTCTCCGTCGCAGCTGCCGCCTCCCCCGGCTGTTCCGTGATCTTGCTGCTTTGATCCCGCCGCGTTGATCCCGCCGCGTTGATCCCGCCGGGTTGATCCCGCCGGGTTGAGCTGGTGCGGCGGCTCTGACCTCCGGCCGGCTCAGCGCGCCAGGTTCTGCAGGCGGGCAAGGTCGAGAATCTCGGTGTGGCCGCGTCCGAGCCGGATCACTCCGCTGGACTCGGCGAGTTTCAGCGACTGGTTCACTGACTGGCGGCTGGCGCCGGCCATCGCCGCTATGTCTGTTTGTCGGACCCCGAGCACAATCGGGAATTTCCCTCTGTCGAAGGCTCCGACTAGACGCAGCAGCACCCTCATTACCCGGGTCTCCACCGACCCGAACAGGATGTCGACAGTCTGTTCAGTGCTCTGGACGAGCTTGTCTGCGAGCACCTCAACGAAGTAGCGGTCGACCGCGGGATTCTCGGCACGGAACTCAGCAAGCAGTTTCTGGGAGATCGCCAGGGTCTCGGTCGGTTCGAGCGCGGTGACTCGGGCGGTCCTGCGTCCGGCGCCAACGACGGCGAGCTCGCCTATGACATCACCGGGCCAACGGACCGACAGCACCGCAACGTCCCCGCGGGCCATCGAGACTTCGATGAGGACCCGCCCCTTGTCGATCAGGTGGACGGTGTCGCCGATCTCGCCCTGGTGGAATATCACGTCGCGCCGCCCGAATCGGCGCCGGTGCATCCGCTTGCGCCACTTGACTGCCTCCGGCCCGAGTCGCTCCATAAGACCGACGTGCATCGCAAAACCGTAGCTTGCGCTGAATCTTGATTGAACGATTACAAGCATTGCTGAGTGGTCCGCAATGATTTGGGTCTATGGCTCTGAGCACAACGAAGGCAGACGCAAGTCGAGAGGCCCGCCGTTCACGCGTCAAGGATGCGTCGATGCGGATGGCCGCGGAGGGAGGTTACGAGGCGGTCCAGATGAGGGCGGTGGCAGAACGCGCCGAAGTGTCGCTCGGCACCATCTACCGCTACTTCAACGGCAAGGACGACATGCTGTTGGCCGGACTGGTCAGCTGGATCCAACGGGTGCGCGAGGGGCTCGAGTCGCGTCCTGCCGAACAGACGCCCGCGGCCGATCGTCCGGCTGCGCTCTTGGCGGGCGCTGCGGAGATGGCTGAACGCACGCCGATGCTCATGAAGGCTCTGTTCACCGCGTTCAACACCACCGATCCCGCCGCAGCGCAATACCGGCTTGAGGTCGTGTCGGAGGTTCAGCAGTTCATCGTCACGGCGTTGGGCGACGATCCCGGCATCGACGCGGTCGGGGTCGCTCGTGTTGTCAGCCACGTCTGGTTCTCGGCGATCAGCAGGTGGGTCGGCGGTCTGATGCCGGCGGGAAGCGTTGAGGAGGAACTGCGGCACGCAGTGCGGATGATGACTGCGGACAAGGCACTGGCCTAGTGTTCAACCTTATTCGTCCAACTCTAGGAGACCGGTAAGTGTCCAGATTCCTCGATGGAAAGAACATTGCGATCACGGGCGCGGGCGCGGGGATCGGCAGAGCCATAGCTCTGGCCGCCGCGGCCTCCGGCGCCAACATCGTCGTTGCCGATCATGGCGTGGCGATGGACGGCAGCAACCCGACGAGTGAGGTCGCCGACAGCGCAGTGGCCGAGATCACCGCACTGGGCGCACAGGCCGTTGCGGTGGCGGGCGATGTCAGCGAATTCGCAGTCGGCGAAGAGGTGGTGGCCGCTGCCTGCGACAATTGGGGAACGATCGACGGTGTCGTCTGCCCGGCGGGGGTCCTGCGGGAACGGATGCTCTTCAACATGAGCGAGGACGAGTGGGACCATGTCGTCGCGGTGCATCTGAAGGGGCACTTCAACGTCTACCGCGCAGCGCTGGCGCGTATGCGCAAACAACAGACCGGCGGCTCGCTGGTCGGTTTCACTTCGGGGGCGTTCACCGCCTCCACCGCCCAGGCGAACTACTCCGCGGCCAAGGGCGGAATCGTCAGCCTGACCCGCTCGGCCGCGATGACCGCGGCGAGCCTGAGACTCCGGGGCGGCCCGGCGATCAACGCCAACTGCATCGCTCCGGTGGCCAAGACCCGCATGAGCGAGAAAGTGCCCTTCGAGATCGAGACCGGTGAACCTGAGGATGTGGCGCCGATGGCCGTCTATCTGCTGAGCGATGCCGGTCGTCATGTGAACGCGCAGATCTACACGGTCGTGGGCAGGCGGATCTCTGTCTGGAATCAGCCGATGGAGGTACGAACGATGATGGCGCAAGGTGATCGGTGGACCTGCGAGCAGATAGCCGAGGCTCTGCCGGGCGGCGTCGGACAGGAACCGAACCCGTTCATTGCCGATCTCGAGCGCCGGATGGCCGAGATGGCACAGACGGCCGCCTCGGAGAACGCGAACTGATGTCTGCGGGGCCTGAACCGCAGGGTCGGGGCCTGCTCGACGGCAAGCGTGCGGTGGTGACCGCGGCTGCGGGCAGCGGGATCGGTTCTGCGGTGGCCAAGCGCTGCCTGCTCGAGGGGGCGGAGGTGCTCATCTCCGACGTCCATGAACGGCGCCTCGGCGAGACAGCCGACCGGCTGGCGCACGAGACGGGGGGCTGGCCGAGCACCGCAGTCTGCAACGTGACGGTCGAAGAGGACGTCGCGGCTCTGGTCGAGGCTGCGGTCAGCGGCCTCGGCGGAATCGACGTGATGATGAACAACGCCGGGCTCGGCGGGACCGTTGCGCTCGTCGACATGACCGACGAGCAGTGGAACGCCGTGCTGGGGGTCACACTCGAAGGCACGATGCGCTGCACGCGGGCGGTTCTTCGGCACATGATCGAAGCCGACACGCAGGGCGCGATAGTCAACAATGCGTCGGTCGTGGGGTGGCGGGCCCAAGCGGGGCAGTGCCACTACGCGGCAGCGAAGGCGGGGGTGATGGCGCTGACCCGGTGTTCGGCCGTCGAGGCCGCCGAGCACGGCATCCGCATCAACGCGGTGGCGCCGAGCATCGCGATGCATCCGTTCCTTGCCAAGGTGACCGACGACGCTCTGCTTGAGGACCTGTCGAGACGCGAGGCGTTCGGCCGCGCCGCTGAGCCGTGGGAGGTCGCCAACGTGATGGTCTTCTTGGCGAGCGACCTGTCGTCCTACATGACAGGCGAGGTCGTCTCGGTTAGCAGCCGGCATCCGTGAGCTGTGACGGCCCTTCGCCGGGCCTGGCCAGCACCGAAGAACGGTTCATCGCCCGCGGGGTGCCCACGCCGCGCTCTGAGGTGCTAAACCTTGTGGCGTGAGTCACAGTCCGATTGTGATCCCCAGAGGAGAAAAGAAATGAGATCCCAGTATCAGGCCCAACGTTTTGGGAAGTTTCTTGCGCTGCTGTTGGCGTTGTGCCTCGTTGCCGTCGCCTGCGGGGGCGACGACGATGCCGCCCCCAGCAACGGCGCAGGCGATGTCGCGACCGGTGTGCAAAACGACGGCGACGACGGCGACGATGCCGTTGCCGGCAGTGGAGACGCGGACGCCCCGACGACCACCGCGGCACCGGTCGAAGACGCAACCGAAGGCAATGTCTGCATCGGCGATGCCTGTGATGAACCGACCACCGGCGACGACGAGGCACCACAGCCTGTATCGGGAGGGACGCTGCGAGTCGCAGTAGAAGCGGAGACCGACGGTCTCAACCCTGCCGCCAACAACTTCGCGGTCTCGGCCTACACCATGGGATACGCCATATTCGACCCGCTGTTCTACATCGACAGTGACGGCAACTGGTTCCCCTTCCTGGCGGAATCGGCCACGCCGATCGGTGACGGGTCGGCCTGGCAGGTGAAGGTCCGCGAGGGTATCACCTTCCACGACGGGACACCGCTGAACGCCGACGCGCTGATCGCCAACTTCGAGACGGCGATCAACGACCCGATCATCTCGCTGGCGTTCGTGCCGAGCTATCCCGCCGAGAACCGCTACGAGAAGATCGACGACCTGACGCTCCAGTACAACCTGATCCGCCCTTCGGCCCACTTCCCGGTCAACTTGAGCTCCCAGTTGGGAATGATGGCCTCGCCGACCTGGCTGGCTGCCGCCGCGAAGGACGACAGCCTCAACCAGGAGCCGGTCGGGACCGGCCCGTTCATGCTCGAGAGCCGCACCCAGGACGTGTCGACCAAGGTGGTCCAGAACCCCGACTACTGGCGTGGTACCGACGACATCTATCCCGACGCCATTGAGTTCTTCATCACCACCGACACGGCCCTCGCCGCCGAGCAGTTGTCGGCAGGCGAACTCGACGTCGTGGTCACGTCCAACGCGGACGCGACGCTCACCCTGCGCGGCGCCGACAATGTGTCGACCTTCGAGAATCTGTATTCCGAGGAAGACTTCATCATGTTGAACACCCGCGCGGCCCCGACGGACGACATCCGCGTGCGTCAGGCATTGACTTTCGCCACGGACCGACAGGCGTACAACGACCTGATCGCGCAGGGCACCAGGGCTCTGGCCGACTCGATGTACCACCCAGACCTGATCTGGAACAATCCCGACGTCGTCCAGGAGGGCAACATGGCTGACCGGGCCGGGCCGCTGGTGGATGCCTACTGTGCGGACTTCCCCGACAACTGCAGCGGCGGCAAGGTCAAGATCGAACTCCAGTTCTCGGGACCCTCGACACTTCAGACCCGGATCATGGATGTGTTGGCCGCCGGTTGGGAACCGTACTTCGAGGTTGAGCGCCAACAACTCCCCCAGGACCAGCACATCCTGGAGACCGCCCTCGGACAGTTCCAGGTTGTGACCTGGCGCCAGTTCGGGGCGGTTGACCCCGACAACGAGGTCGTCTGGCTCGAGTGTGCGACCGCTACCGGCGGGATCACCCTCAACTGGGTCCGTCTGTGCGACGAGAACCGTGATGCGCTGCTGTTCGAGCAGCGTGCCACAGCAGACCTGGACCGCCGGGTGGAGATCATGCAGGAGATCCAGGCCGAGATTCAGTCGACCTACTCCTACATCTTCTTGACGCATGCCAACTGGACAGTCGGCTTCCGCAACGCCGTCAACAACATCTGCGGCCAGACCGGGCCTGACCACACCGCGCTGGTCTGCAACAATCAAGGACGCGGCTTCTACCACAACGTCTGGATAGACGAGGGCTGAGGCGCCAGGCACTGGGGGACGAGCACCAGTTGACGCAACCATTGGAGGACACGGCTTGAAGCAGTTCATCCTCCGTCGAGTTGTGCAACTGGTGCTCGTTGTCTTTGCGGTCACCTTCTTGACGTTCGCGTCGCTGAACCTGGTGGGGGACCCGCTGTTCAATATCGTCGGGGTGCTCTCGGGCATCCCCGACGAACAGTGCGAAGCGGTGGCGCGCGGTGAGATTCCCGACACACAGTCCTCCGGTCTGAACATGGGCGACTGCGCCTTGATCGCCCAGGCCAAAGAGCAGAACAATCTCGACCGTAACGTCGTCGAACGCTACGGAATCTGGCTCTCAGACATGCTGAGCGGCGACTTCGGCACGTCGTTCGTGAACGGTAACGAGATCTCCGACATCGTCAGGGAGCGGCTGCCGGTGACGGTACGGCTTATCGTGCTCGCGCAGATCGTCGCGCTGGGGATCGCGATCCCGTGGGGGGTCGCCTCGGCGTACCGGGCCAACCGCGGCTTCGACAAGGTGTCGACGGTGGGATCCTTCGGTCTGCTGTCAATCCCCAACTTCGCTCTGGGGGTGATCCTCCTCTACTTCTTTGCGCTGCGGTGGCAGATCTTCCCGTCCCGGTACGAGAACGCGGGTTGGTGGTCGGAACTGCAGGCTCTGACGCTGCCGGCGTTCACCCTGGGGCTCGGTCTGGCGGCCACCTACCAGCGGCTCCTGCGCACCGACCTGATCACGACTCTGCAGGACGACTTCATCCACATGGCCCGGGCCAAGGGAATGACGGACCGGCACATCATGTATCGCCATGCGCTCCGGCCATCGATGTTCTCGGTCATCACCGTCTTCGGGGTCAACACCGGTGCGCTGATCGGCGGGGCGCTGGTGGTCGAGCAGATCTTCTCGATCCCGGGAGTCGGGACCGAGCTCGTCGAGGCGGTGCTGCGCAACGATCCGCCGGTGGTGATTGCGCTGATCTCGGTGGTTGCGATCGGCTTTGTGCTGATCAACTTTTTTGTTGATCTCATGTACGGGTATCTCGATCCGAGGGTGAGGGCGTCATGAGCGATGCCGATGCCAACGATGGCACCAGCGCCGTTGAGCCGGTGACCATCGATGACGGCATGGTCGATGACGGCATGGTCGATCATGCTGTCGGCAAGAAGCTCGGTGTGGGCTTCTGGATAGCTGTCGGCTGGCTCGGCGTGCTCGTCGCCACGGTGCTGTTCGCTCCGTACCTTCCGTTCAACGACCCCGACAAGCTCGCCGCCGGCCCGGCCCGTACCGGCCCGTCGCTCGACAACTGGGTCGGGACCGCCGCCCTGGGCCGTGACGGGTTGGCCAGGGCCGGGTCCGGGGCCCGCGGGGCGCTCGGGGGCGGGGTCCGCGCGGAGCGCGCCGCCGGCCCGGCCCGTACCGGCCCGTCGCTCGACAACTGGTTCGGGACCGACGCCCTGGGCCGTGACGTGTTCGCCAGGACCGTGTACGGCGCCCGCGTGTCGCTGGTGGTCGGGTTCATCGCGATCGCCTTCGGCATGGTCGTGGGCGGTTCGCTCGGGTTGGTTGCGGGCTACTTCCGGGGACGCGTCGACCAGGTCATCAGCTTTGTGTTCTTCACGCTCCTCTCTTTCCCCGGCCTGATCCTGGCGCTGCTGATCACCAGCACTTTCGACCGCACCCTGCGGACCGTTAGCCTGACTCTCGGCGTGCTTGCGGTGGCACCGGTCGGTCGTCTCGCCCGAGCCGCGACCCTGGTGTTCGCGGAGCGCGAGTTCGTGCAGGCCGCCCGCGTGATCGGCGCCAAGCACTTTCGAATCATGACCAGAGAACTGCTGCCCGTGGTGCTGATCCCGATGGCCGCGTTGGCCCTGCTCGGCATGGGTGTGGCGATCGTGGCTGAGGGCGGCCTGGCGTTCCTGCAGCTGTCGGTCGAGGACATCAGCTGGGGTGTGATTATCAACGACGGCCGCGGAATCCGCGATCTGCAGGAGAACCCGCATGTGGCGCTCATGCCGATCGGGGTGATGTTCTTGACGATCCTGGCGCTGAACTTCGCAGGGGACCGCGTGCGTGAGTACTTCGACGTGCGCGAGACGGCGTTCTAGGGGCGATGATGGCTGGGGCACACGTCGCGCAAGCGCAGTTGTCGGTGCGTGACCTGACGGTGCGGTTCCCCACCGGCCGGGGAACTGTGCAGGCCGTCAACGGCGTTACCTTCGATCTGGCGAGGGGGGCGTCGCTGGGGATCGTCGGCGAGTCGGGCTCCGGCAAGTCAGTCACCGCCAAGACGTTGATGAACCTGCTGCCCCGCACCGCGGAGGTCTCAGGCGACGTGATCTTCGAGGGCGAGGATGTCCGGCAACTGGCAGAGCAGGGTCGGGAACATTTCTGGGGCGTCAAGATGACGATGGTCTTCCAGGATCCGATGACCTCGCTCAACCCCGTGAAGAAGTGCGGTGAGCAGATCGCCGAGACGCTGCGCTATCACCTCAAGCGAGCCAAGAAGACGGCGCTTGCCGAAGCCGAGGACCTGCTTGCTCAGGTCGGGATTCCCGAGCCGGGCAAGCGGGTCGACCAGTATCCGCACGAACTGTCAGGCGGGCTGCGTCAGCGGGTGGTGATCGCCATGGCCCTGGCCTGCGAACCGTCGCTGCTCATCGCCGATGAGCCCACCACGGCGGTGGATGTGACGGTCCAGAAGCACCTGCTCGATCTGTTGGACACCCTTCGGCGGGACCGGGGCATGTCGATGATCCTCATCACTCACGACCTGGGTGTGGCCCGTGGCCGTTGCGATGAGATCGCGGTGATGTATGCGGGTCGCCTGGTTGAGCGGGCCGCGCCGCAGACCCTCTTCGGCGACTCGCGTCATCCCTACACCGATGCCCTGTTGCGTTCGATTCCGCGGATCGATCAGCCGAGCCATACCCGCCTCGAACCGATCCCGGGGCGACCGCCCGAACTCATCAATCCTCCAGAGCAGTGCGCTTATGCGCCGCGCTGTCGGTTCGCGCAGGCGGACTGTCTGGAGTCGATCCCGCAGATCAGCGGCGTGGCAGGAATGCACGAGTTCGCCTGTTTCCATCCGGCCAACACCGATCGCGGGCGTGAGGCTCTGGCAGCCAACTTGGCGCTGGGCCGAACCGCCGCCGGGCTCGAGATCACCGGTTCCGGGGGCTCGAGCTGATGGCCGGTTCGGGGCACGCGCCGTTGCGTGAAGACCTT
This sequence comes from Acidimicrobiia bacterium, assembly GCA_024421085.1. Classification (GTDB taxonomy): domain Bacteria; phylum Actinomycetota; class Acidimicrobiia; order Acidimicrobiales; family Aldehydirespiratoraceae; genus VXYK01. The sequence goes on along the minus strand of JAHQYN010000020.1, from coordinate 11,092 downwards.
GACGTGCTCTTGTCGGTGCGAGACCTGGAGGTCGAGTTCCCGGTCGGCAAGGGCGCTGTGGTCCACGCCGTGAGCAGTATCTCGTTCGATGTGGCTGAGGGCGAGACGCTGGGGATCGTGGGTGAATCGGGTTGCGGAAAGTCGACCGTGGCGAAGTCGATCATCCGTCTCAACGACATCAAGGGAGGCACCGTCGACTATCAGGGGCATGATCTCGCCAGGCTCAAGGGTGAGGAACTGCGCCGTCTCCGGCCCGACTTGCAGATGATCTTCCAGGACCCGATCTCGTCGCTCAATCCGCGGCGCAAGATCCGCCAGGTGATCTCGGAGGGTCTCGCGGTGTGGGGTGCTGAGAGGGGCTCTTGGTCGCAGAGCCGTATTGAGGAGTTGATGCTCTCGGTGGGCATCGACCCCAAGTTCGGTGATCGGCGAGCGCACCAGTTCTCAGGAGGGCAGTGTCAGCGCATCGGCATTGCCAGGGCTCTGGCGCTTGACCCAAAGGTGCTGATCTGCGACGAGCCGGTCTCGGCGCTCGACGTGTCGGTCCAGGCGCAGGTGCTCAACCTGTTGGAGGACATGAAGAAGCGCTACGGGTTGACCCTGCTGTTCATCAGCCACGACCTCTCGGTGGTGAAGAACGTCTCGGACCGCATCATCGTCATGTACCTCGGGAAGGCTTGCGAGATCGGCAACGCCAACGAGTTGTACGAGCACCCGCGGCATCCCTATACGAGGGCGCTGCTGGCGGCTGTTCCCGAGCCTGCGCCGACTGTGGATGTGTCTGAGGGCGATATTTCCGGGGAGCTTCCGTCGCCGATCAACCCGCCTGTCGGCTGTCGATTCAATACCCGCTGCTCGCACGCAACCGAGGTCTGTTTCACTGAAGAGCCGGCTATGCAGCGTGTCGGCGACAGCGACCACTACTTCGCCTGTCACCACCCTGTGGCGGTCTCGATCAACGCCTGACGGTCTGTCGTGGGCCTGACTCAGCAGTCTCAGTTGCTTGTAGTGAACGCTGCGGACGTGGGCGAGGCGGGCACTTCGAGACCTTCGTAGCTGGCGAGTTCGGAGCGCCCCACGACCATCCAGTGGACTTCGTCGGGGCCATCCGCGAGGCGCAGCGTGCGTTGGCTCTGGTACATGCCAGCCAGTGGCGTCCATTGCGACACACCGGTCGCCCCGTGCATCTGAATGGCCTGGTCGATGATGTTGCAGACCCTCTCGGGGACCATCGCCTTGACTGCGCTGATCCACACCCGTGCCTCGGCGTTGCCGAGGGTGTCCATTGCCTTGGCGGCACGCAGCACCATCATCCGCATTGCCTCAATCTCGGTGCGGGCCCGGGCGATGGTCTCAGTGTTGCCGCCGAGCCGGGCCAGCGGTTTCCCGAAGGCTTCACGGGTGAGTCCGCGGCGACACATCAAATCGAGGGCCTTCTCAGCGGCGCCGATGCCCCGCATGCAGTGGTGGATGCGCCCGGGGCCCAATCGGAGCTGCGAGATCTCGAATCCTCGGCCCTCTCCCCACAGCATGTTGGTGACCGGCACCCGCACATCGGTGAGGCGCAGATGCATGTGCCCGTGGGGGGCGTCGTCTTGGCCGAAGACATGCATGGGGCCGAGAATCTCGAGGCCGGGGGCATCCATCGGCACGAGGATCTGCGACTGGCGGCGGTGCGGCGGCCCGTCGGGGTTTGTCTGGCACATCAGGATCATGATCTTGCAGCGTGGGTCTCCGGCACCGGAGATGTAGTACTTCTCGCCGTTGATCAGGTATTCGTCGCCGTCACGCACCGCTCGGCAGCGCACATTCTTGGCGTCGGAGGAGGCGACGCCCGGTTCGGTCATGCCGAAACAGGAGCGGATCTCGCCGTTCAGGAGGGGTTCGAGCCACTGCTGTTTCTGTTCCGGGGTGCCGACACGCTCGAGCACTTCCATGTTGCCCGTGTCGGGGGCCGAGCAGTTGAGTGATTCCGATCCGAGCGGGTATTTCCCCAGTTCAACGGCCAGATAGGCGTAGTCGAGGTTTGACAGGCCCTGGCCCGTTTCGGGCAAAAAGAAGTTCCACAGGCCCTTCGCCTTGGCCCGGTCCTTGGCGCCCTCTAGGAGTTCGAGTTGACGTTCGGTGTAGCTCCAACGGTCGGCCCGACCCTCACCCTCGGCGAAGAACTCTGCCTGCATGGGCTCGACGACTGTCTCGAGGAAATCGACGACCGCTTCGAAGAAGGGCCGGGACTCCTCCGACATCCGCAGATCGAAGTCGTCCATCGAGTTGGTCTTGAGCGCCCGTGATTCCATCGCCTGATCCTGCCACCGTCACCGCGGCGATGCCACGCCGAAGGCGAACCGGAGACCGGGGCCGAGAGCCGAGCCGGTATCCTCTCCCCCACGGGGCTGTAGCTCAGTTGGCTAGAGCGCCTGCTTTGCAAGCAGGAGGTCGCGGGTTCGATTCCCGCCAGCTCCACGTCCTGTCGATCCGACCACGTCGCTGCGGGGCCGCCCGTTTCCCGCTGTCGAGCGGAGTGCCACACATCCAGTGCCCTCGGACCGGTCTTCCACATCAGCGCGTACCTGATTGCAACAGACCCTATAGCAATCGGTGAAGACCCCGGAACCGTCAGTGCTTCGGCAAACGGCCGGGGTTTCGCACTTCTGCGGACCGATTCGTCCGACCGCTCCAAACGTGTATGCTTGAAGGGCGCTGGACCTGGCCCGCCGGTCCGGTGGCACCAAACGCCAGTTGGAATAGTCAGATCGGATGATCCATGCAGGGCACCCCAGAGGTAATCGAGTTCTTGAACGAGGCTCTCACCGCAGAAATAACCGCTGTCAACCAGTACTTCGCCCAGGCCAAGCTGTGCGAGAACTGGGGCTGGAAGCGCTTGGCTCGACACTTCCGCGACGAGTCCATCGACGAGATGCGCGATGCCGAGAAGCTGATGGACCGCATCCTGCTGCTTGAGGGCATGCCGAACCTCCGGCGTCTCGGGAATGTGATGGTGGGTGAGACCGTCTCAGAACAGATCGAGTTCAGCCGCGCGCTGGAGGCCGACGCGGTCACCAGGTACCGCCGCGGGGTCGCCTTGACGCTCGAACACGGCGATGCAGGCAGCCGCGAACTTCTCGAAGAGCTGCTGGTGGGTGAGGAGGAGCACCTCGACTGGCTCGAGACCCAGCAGCGTGTGATCGCCGACATCGGCATCGAGCGCTACCTCCAGTCACAACTCGAGGCGTAGCACCAATCCCTCCTACCCCTGCTGAGCAACGCCAATCCCTGCTGTGCAGCGGGACTTCTACTCCCGGGGCTCCCTGGAGGTGGCACCCGAACTGTTGAACAAGGTGATCACCTTCGGCGGCTGCCGCGGCCGGATAGTGGAGGTTGAGGCATACCGGGGGGCCGACGACCCCGGCAGCCACGGGCACCGCGGGATGACCCCTCGAACCGAGGTCATGTTCGGGCCCCCAGGTCGCCTCTACGTCTACTTCACCTACGGGATGCACTGGTGCGCGAACGTCGTTTGCGGCCGCGACGGTGAGTGCAGCGCCGTGCTGCTGCGGGCCGTGACCCCGCTGGCAGGCCTCGCCGAGATGCGGGAGCGGAGACCCGCGGCTCGTCGCGACCGTGATCTGTGCAGCGGCCCGGCCAAGTTCACCTCGGCCTTCGGTATCGACGGCACCCACAACGGTGCGGACCTGGTTGCCGCAGACGCTGGGATCGAGTTGCTCGACGACGGAGTCCCGCCTCCACAAGAGCCGGGCCGTTCCACCCGCATCGGCCTGCGCGCCGGAGCAGATCTGCCGTGGCGCTGGTATGTCAGCGGATGCAGTGACCTGTCGCGCCGAGGTTGAGCGCGCAGTTTGTGAGGGCGGTGATCTTTGAACTCGAGGTCCCACCACCATTTCTTGGTGGGGTTGATCGAGCCGTTGCCGACCCGGTCGTCGAGCTTTGCGATGAACCGGCGGGTGAACGGAAGCTTGATCGCCGCGCAGGGGCACTCGCGGGCGCACTTGGTGCATTTCTGGCAGAAGTCCTGCAGCCCGAAGTCGATCTTGAGGTCGGGGGTGAGCGGCAACAGCCTCATCGCCACCGTCGACCTCGCTGCTGCGAAATAGGAGCGCTTGTCGAGAGTTCCACCGCGGTGCTTCCGTCTTGTGGACTCAACCAAGCATGATGCCGCAACGTCAGGTTACAGTGTTCAAGGCAGCCCACCAAAGGAACGCCTGTACCGGTAACGAAACCAGAGCAATGGTTGTGACTCCCAGGCGGCGAGCCAAGAGAAGTGACAACGGCACCACCACCAGAAACGGAATCCAAGCACCCCACCCAACTGCGACACGCTCTAACAGCGCACCATGTTCGAGGCCAATAGAAGGAGTAAGTCTCGACATATCGACAAGAGCAGCTACGAGCCACAAAACCGCACCAGCGGCCAAGAGCCAACCAACGGCAGCGAACCCGTGGATCTTCCATAAGCGTCCCATATGCAGATCACGAATGAGCGCAAACCAGCCGTACCAAAAACTGAGTAACGCCGCTCCAGCTACTCCCCACCAGACAAGTGCCCAATTGTAGCGAACCCGATAGTCTAAGTGCCAACCGGCACCCATTAATATAGCGAAAAAAGCGGCGAGCGCAATAACGAAGGTCACACCAAACCACTCCGCGATCTGACCGAACGACACCCTGAGACCACCAAAGCAAACCACCGGCCGGCGCTGCATTATTGGGAACACTTGTTGACAGGATTAAGATAGGTGCGCCAATTCGCTTGGCGGTAACTGCAAGCTCTATCGGTGGTCGCCACAGAGTGCAGTGTAGACGGGTTGTGCAGGTGATTCAACCTGGGTTTCGTGCGGGCTCCAAGGATTGGAGCGTGTTATGAATCTTGGCCTATGTTCGCCAGCGTCACGATCACCAGGACTTGCCGTTGGTTCGCCTTGCCGCTTTTGTCTTGCCGTTGGTTCACCTTTCCGTTAGGCTCCCGTAACGCAATCGACTAGAAGGCAACGACCTTGAAGGTGTCGGAACACAAGCAGCTAGGTTGGGGGTGTGAGAGGACTGGTTCAGCGGGTGGCGGAGGCTCGGGTCCGGGTCTGCGGGGAGATCATCGGGGAGATCGGTGCCGGGGTGTGCTGTCTGGTCGGGGTGACCCACAGCGACGATGAAGACAGCGCCACAAAGCTGGCACGCAAGCTCTGGCACCTGCGAATATTCGCCGACGAGAACGGGCACATGAACCTGTCGGTGGCCGACACCAGCACCGAGGTGTTGGTGGTCAGCCAGTTCACCCTCTATGGAGACACCCGCAAGGGCCGTCGCCCGTCTTTCGCGGCCGCCGCGGAGCCTGGCCGGGCGGCTCGACTGATCGATGTCTTCACCGCAGAGTTGCGGCTGCTAGGTGCCAAGGTGGCCAGCGGATCTTTCGGAGCGATGATGGACGTCGAGTTGGTCAACGACGGCCCCGTGACCCTGACGCTGGAGGTCTGACCGTGCTGGCAGTAAGACATTCGCCTCCCTACAGGAACGCCGGCGAACAAGTCGCGGAATGTTCGGCCCCGAATCAGTAACGTGTCGGGAGTGACCGACGCAAATCTTCAGCAGATCGACGCGGCCCTCCGCAACGACATCCGCCGGCTCGGCAGCCAACTCGGGGACGCGCTGGTTCGTCAGCACGGCCCGGAACTGCTCGAACAAGTCGAGCAGGTGCGCGCGCATGCGAGCCGGCTGCACCGCGACGGCGAGTCCGGACACGACCTGATCGACCACCTCACCGACGTCGACCTCGTCGAGGCGATCCTGTTGGTGCGGGCGTTCACGGTCTACTTCCATCTGGCCAACACCGCCGAGCAGGTCCACCGCATCGAACACCTCAACGCCAACCCGAGAACGAGCAACAGGCGCTTCGCTGAGACCGTCGCCAAGCTCCAGGCCGGCGGGGTCTCAGACTCCGAGATCATCGAAACGACACGGTCCCTCGACCTGCGACCGGTGTTCACCGCACACCCCACCGAGGCGTCCCGCCGATCGATTCTCGACAAGCTCGCAGAGATCGCGGTTCTCATCGAGGAGCGCAACGAGTCCAGCTGCGCGGCAAGCGACAAGGCGCGCATCGACCGGCGGATCGACGAACTGATCGACGTCATCTGGCAGACCGACGAGCTGCGCAGGACCCAACCCGACCCGGTCAACGAGGCACGCTCAATCCTCTATTTCCTGAACGAGATCACAACTGATGGTGTTCCCGAACTCTTCGACGACATCGACTCGGTCCTGCGCAGCATCGGAGGAGCGCTCAACGACAAGGCACCTGTCCATTTCGGCTCGTGGGTCGGCGGTGACCGTGACGGAAACCCCAACGTCACACCCCAGATCACTCTCGAAGTGCTCGAGTTCCAACGGAGTCGAGCGCTGCGCATCCTGATCCAAGAAGTCGAGCAGCTCTCCGCGGAACTGTCGGTGAGCGACATTGTCGCCGACGTGTCGGCTGAACTGCTCAGCCAACTCGACGCCGACAGCGCAGCCTTCCCGGCGGTGACCGCACGATTCAACGAGCTCAGCCTCGGCGAACCGTACCGGCGGCGCTGCGGCGTGATCCATCAACGACTCCAGGGGACCGCCGCCACGCCCCCCGGTCCCAACGCCTACAGCTCGCCCGAAGAGCTCGACGCGGACCTGGCGGTCATGGGCCGTTCTCTCGCCGCGCACCGCGGTTCGCTGTTGGCACAGGGGCGCCTCGCTCGTCTGCGCCGCTGTGTGGCCCTGATCGGGTTTCATCTGGCCACGCTCGACATTCGAGAACATGCTGACGTTCACCACGCCGTCCTGGGTCAACTCTTCTCGTCGCTCGACATCGACTACTGCGCCCTCGACCGCAGCGCTCGCGCCGACCTGCTCACGACCGAGCTCGGCAGCCGTCGGCCGCTCGCTCCCCCGACGGGCCGGACGGGGGGTGACTCGCTGTCGCTGCTGGCTGCTCTGCGCGACGCGATGAACCGTTCCGGCGACGAGATCATCGGCGCATACATCGTCTCGATGACCCGAGGCGTCGACGACATCCTGGCGCCGGCGGTGCTGGCCCGCGACGTCGGTCTCGTCGATCTGGTGGCGGGCGTGGCCCGGCTCGATTTCGTTCCGTTGTTCGAGACGATCGACGACCTGCGAAGTATCGGCCCGGTGCTACGTGAGCTGTTCGAGAATCCGTCGTATCGGCGGTTGCTGGAGTTGCGGGGCAGCCGCCAGGAGGTGATGGTCGGCTATTCGGACTCCAACAAGGACGGTGGGATCACGACCTCGCAGTGGGAGATCCACAAGGCGCTGCGCCAGATCGCCGAGGTGGCCGCGGAGTCGGGGATCAAGATCACCGTGTTCCATGGACGGGGCGGCACTGTCGGGCGCGGCGGCGGCCCGACCAACGCGGCGATCCTCTCCCAGCCTGCCGGGGTCATCAACGGTGCGGTCAAGATCACCGAGCAGGGCGAGGTCATAGCCGACAAGTACGGACTGCCTCAACTGGCCCAACGCAACCTCGACCTGGCTCTGTCGGCAGTGCTGGAAGCGTCGCTGGCGCACCGCACCCCCCGCCACGAATGGTCCAAGACGCACAGCTGGAACACGGTCATGGAGCTCATGTCGCAACGAGCGTTCGAGTCGTACCGTGAGCTGCTCGAGACGCCGGGCTTCGTTGACTACTTCCAGAAGTCGACACCTGTGGAGGAGTTGGCCGACATGAACATCGGCTCGCGCCCCGCACGCCGAACAAGTGCCGGAGCGGGCCTTGAAGGGCTTCGGGCGATCCCCTGGGTGTTCGGCTGGACCCAGTCCCGCCAGATCATTCCAGGATGGTTCGGGGTCGGGACCGCCCTTGAGGCCGCCCGCACCGCCGGGCACGCTCCCGAGCTCAAGGCGATGTACGGCGACTGGCAGTTCTTCGCGGCGTTCATCTCCAACGTTGAGATGACCCTCGCCAAGACGGACCTGGCGATCACCCGCTATTACGTCGACCGCCTGGTTCCGCCGGAACTGCACCACTTCTTCGACGCCATCGCGGCCGAACACGACCGGACCGTGGCCGAGATCGCCAGAATCACCGACCGCGGCCTTCTTGAGGACCTGCCGGTACTGAAGCGCACCCTGGCCGTGCGCGACGCCTATCTGGACCCGATCAACGTGCTGCAGGTCGAGTTGCTTGCCCGCTCGCGCGCCGGCCACGACGACGGCCACGACCTGACCCGTCTGCGCCGCGCGCTGCTGTTGACCGTCAACGGCGTGGCCGCCGGTCTCCGCAACACCGGCTAGCCCAGCGATGTCCGCAGCGGTCGCAATCGCGGACCGTTCTCGGCTCGCCGCGCGCAGCACGTCGTCATTGAAAGGGGGTGCCCACGCGGCTGTCGGGGGCCACAGAGCAGCCCGCCGCGACGCGGATCCGAGTGATGTGGGAAGACTTTCGCGGAGCGGCCGCCGCGGCAATGCCCCAGGTGCCAGCAGCGCTCTTTGACATTGATGCCTACCTCGCTGCAGTCGACAACAGCTATCGACATGACGCCTACCACTCGCTGTCAATCGAGGGCTACCGGGTGACGCCCGAGCTCATCGAGCGAGTCCGCTCGGGAGGGTGGTCCCCCGATGCCGACCCCAACGACGCGTCCAGTCGGGATGCGCTGGCGGCACGAGGCTATTGGCAGACGTTTGAGCAGGTCCGAGATGCCGTGGCGGAGGTAGTCAACGGAGCCGACGCGGCCGAGTTGGTGCGCGACCGGCACCGCAACTGGCACCGCTCACTGTTCGCGCCGTCGGTGGAATCGGGGCTCTTCGGGGGGGGGGGGGGGGGGGGGGGCCGGGGGGGGGGGGGTGCCGAGGCGGTGGTGCGGTGGGTGGGTGGGGGGGGGGGGGGGGGGGGGGGGGGGGGGGGGGGGGCGACCTCGGCGGTTACCGTCAGCATGCGGTGTTCCTGAGCGGTTCTCGCCATGTGCCGACGCGTTGGGAGGCCGTTCCCGAGGCGATGGCAGTGCTGTTCGAAATGCTCGACGAAGAGGAGGAGCCGTCGCTTCGAGCCGTCTTGGGGCACTTCTTCTTCGTGTACATCCACCCCTACACCGACGGCAACGGCCGCCTGGCCCGCTTCTGTATGAACACGATGCTCGCGTCGGGCCGATACCCGTGGACCGTGTTCGGCATCGGCGACCGCAACGCCTACTTGAGCGCAATGGAGTCGGCGAGCGTGGGCCAAACCATCGAGCCCTTTGCCGAGTTCGTCGCTGCACGCATAGGTGTTCTGCCCCCCGCCTGGGACGCAGACCGGCCCTGAACAACCGTCCCGGCCCGGGAAAGGTCTGCAAGCTCTATCACCGACCGAACCTCCGTGCTCATCACAGGTGCTCAGACAAAGGTTTCAGGGTTACCAGATCGCCGAATTAAGAGCTCTTCGCGTTTGAGGTCGGGGTGGGTGGGGTGAGGGTCCGCGCCTGAACGCGAGGGATCCTCCAGAATCGGTGCTACAGGTAACGAGAATCTGGAGGATCCCTGTGGGAGTTGACCCTACACGTGTGTGTGAGTTGTTGGTTGGGTTGGGCGATGTCGAGGTGGTCGGCGTCGACGACGATGTGGGTGTACCGTTGCGGGTTCACATCCGTCGACGGGCGGCGAGACCGGACTGCGATGGTTGTGGCGGGAGGTTGTGGTCTGATGGTGAGAAGCTGGTCGAGTTGGTGGACCTCCCGGCGTTTGGGCGGCCGGTGCAGTTGGTGTGGCACAAGCGCCGGTGGCGTTGCCCGAGCTCGGAGTGCTCGGCGGGGCCGGTCACCGAACGGGACCCGCGGATCGCGCCTGCGCGTGAGAAGCTCACGACTCGGGCGGGTCGTTGGGTCACTTGCCAGGCGGGTCGTGGCCGCTCGTTCAATGAGGTCGCTTCGGAGTTGGGTTGCAGTTGGCATCCGGTCAACGCGTCGGTGCAGCGTTGGGGCGAGGCGCTGCTAGAAGCTGACACAGACCGGATCGGCGACACCCAGGCGCTGGGTCTTGATGAGCATTTGATGTGGCGGCGGGGCCGGTTCCGCCACAAGGCCTGGGCGACTAGCATTGTTGACATCAGCCGGGGCCACCTGTTTGGACATAGTCTGAGGTAAAACAGCTAAAGCACGCAACAGTTGGCTGCTCGCGCGGCCTCGCGGATGGCGCCGCGCGATTCGTTGGGCGGCGTTGGATCTCTCGGGACCGTACCGGGCCACGTTCAACACGGCGCTGCCACACGCCAAGCAGGTCGCGGACCCGTTCCACGTAGTGAAGATCGCCAACAAAGCATTAGACGACGTGCGTCGCCGGGTCCAAAACGAGACGTTGGGGCACCGCGGCCGCGAAGACGACCCGCTGTATAGGGCCCGGAAACTGTTGGTGTCAGCGTCTGAGCGGATCACCGACAACGGCCAAGTCCGGCTACGCGGACTGCTCGACGCAGGTGATCGGTACGGCGAGGTCCGCAACGCCTAGCACGCCAAAGAAACTTTGCGAGAAATCTATGACATCGCCGACCCCAAGGTCGACGCGCAGACCGTCAACCAACTCGCCGAAGATTTCCAAGACCCCTGGCTACCCGAAGAGATCAACCGGCTGGGCCGGACCCTGTGGAGCTGGCGCACCCAAATCTCGAACTGGCGCAAAGCCAAAGTCACAAACGCAGCCACCGAAGCCGCCAACAACCTAGCCAAACGCGTCAAACGCGGCGCCTTCGGGTTCACCAACTTCAACAACTACCGCATCCGTGCACTCCTCTATGCTGGCAAACCCAACTGGACGCTACTCGAAACCCTCACTCCACCCTGAAACGCGAAGAGCCCCTAAAACGCGAAGCCCCAGAAAACCTGCGGTCGATCTATGACATCACCAACCCCAAAGTCGGCGCCGAGACCGTCGATCAGCTCGCCGCCGATCTCCAAGAGCCGTGGCTGCCCGAAGAGACCCATCGGGCTGGGCCGGACCCTGTGGCGTTGGCGCACCGAGATCTCGAACTGGCACAAACCCCGAGTCACCAACGCAGCCACCGAAGCCACCAACAATCTCGCCAAACGACTTAAACGCGTCGCCTTCGGGTTCACCAACT